>JBBQUX010000001.1:0-128913 GCA_038212135.1 Bacteroidales bacterium
GTTTCTGGTTTGGGGTGGGGTGGTTTTGGGTTTGTAGGGGTTTGGGTTTGGGTGGGTTTCGGGTTGGGAGGGTTTCGGGTTGGGAGAGTTTCGGGTTGGGAGAGTTTCGGGTTTGAAGGGTTTCGGGTTTGAAGAGTTTCGGGTTGGGAGGGTTTCGGGTTGGAAGGGTTTCGGGTTGGGAGGGTTTCGGGTTGGGATTTTTGGTTTAAATTAATCTAACCTCTCCAAACTCTTCAAACATTTCAAACCCTCCAAACTCTTCAAACCCTTCAAACCCTTCAAACATTTCAAACTCTTCAAACCCTTCAAACCCTTCAAACATTTCAAACTCGAAACCCTTCAAACATTTCAAACTCTTCAAACTCTTCAAACTCTTCAAACTCTTCAAACCCTCCAAACTCTTCAAACCCTTCAAATCCTTCAAACATTTCAAACCCTTCAACCATTTCAAACTCTTCAAACCCTCCAAACCCTTCAAAGGTTTTCTTTAATCAACTCTTCCAACATCCCAAACTCCTGTTGCCGTGCAATAATTTTTCCATCTTTCCCCACCAGAATTAAATTTGGTAAAGTTTTAATACCATATGTTTTACCGAATTCGGAGCCAACACCTTTTATGTCGATGACGTTAATCCAGTAAGCGCGATCAATCAGGCAGGCTTTTTGCCAGAGGTCTGTGTCCGAATCAACGGAAACAGCAAAAATTTCGAAACCCCTTCCATTGTACCTAGAATAAACAGGTGAGAGGTTCATGTTAGTTTGACGGCAAACGGCATTCCAGCTGCTCCAGAAGTAAAGCAGCGTGAGTTTCCCCTTCAACGACGAAAGTCTGATTTCTTTTCCTGTGGTATTTGGCAACGCAATTTCAGGTGCCGGCATTCCGGGTTTTAACAGGCTGTCGTACTTTTTCATATCGGCCATTTCAGCTTTTAAACTGAGTATACGCAGGTGAAAGGTATTAACAAGACTGTTTTCGGGATAAGCAGCTAAAAGTGCACTATCGAGTTTCAGAAACAGTTCAGGATGTGTTTTCTCTGTTAAAAGTGTATTCGGCCCAAAATTTTCGGATATCACAAGTAAGGATGCAAGCGAATTCGCATTTGCATTTACAAATGAAATTACTTTTTCCTTCTGATCATTGAAAATCTGCAAATAAGCTGAATCCAGGATATTTTTAACCGATTGAAAGTCAGGTGCTATCCTGCTTTCGGCAAAAACCTGAGAAAGTGAATCTACTTTTTTCAGGTTGGAATTTGTGAAACTGACATATTGGGCAAAAAGTTCTGAATCTTCTGAGCCTTGAACGCTGTATGTATCCTTAAGAGATTTCCCATCGCCGGTAAGGATGATTTTTTCGCCCGGCGAAATTACCAGGGTAATTCCGTTGTTTGCATCCTTCATTAAAGTATAGTATCCGGCTTTTTCCACTTCAAATGAAACGCTGAACTTCCCTTCAGCATCTGTGCTCACCGAATCAATCAGCGGTTTACTGGCAGGCAGTATTTGGTAAATATAGAGTTTTGATTCAGCGAAGTTTGTAAATTCACCGTTAATTGTCACCTTTTCTTCTGAAATAGATTTACAGCCAGGGAGCATAGAAATCCATAGCAGAATTAGTATCAGAAAAGATTTAAAATACATAGGGGAAGTGTGTGATATGGGGCAAAGATCGGAAAAATATTCAAAGAATTGTTAGGCTCTATATAGTATTAGAATCTGTGTTACACATTGATATATAATTTATGATTCTGCAATTCGGGAAAGTTGCAGGTTTCGGTTTGACGTTTATACAATCTCAATCCTCTATCAAATACTAAAAGTTGTTAATTAGAACTTCTTGTACCCACTTTACAGATGGTTTGCAATAAATTTGTGACTGTATCTGCATAGGAATCGACCTGTTAGTGATCATTGAATCAAAAAACCGGAATATCCGGCCAATTTTACTCCTTTCCATTTGCCTTTTACCTTTCAATTGCTTAATTTTATACCTCTTTAATACCTGAATTCATGAGACTAAAATTACTTTTCATATATGCAATTTCATTTATATTGACAATCCAGTTTGTCGAAGCTCAGAAGGTCATATTGCTCCAGAAACATGGTAAAACCAAACGGTTTTTTTATGAAACCGGCGACAAAATTTCGGTAGGTGTCGGGGAACCTGAATTTACGGTGTCCGGCGAAATAACGTATATTGACGACTCGCTATGCACGGTTAATAAAAATTTTACATTTCAGATTGATAAAGTAACTAAAGTAACCAGGCCGCGGTCCTGGTTTTTATTCAGTTGGAAAAAGTTTTACCTGGCCTCGCTGTTATATGCAGGCGGGAGTATGATTAATCATGCAATCAACGACGAGCAACCTGTTTTTGATAATACAATTCCCTGGGTTAGCGGCTCTTTGATAGTTTTGGGAACAACATCCTATTTATTGCGCTACCGTTCTTTTAAAAAGGAAGACCAATGGCGGCTCAAAGTACTCGACTTCGATATTTATAAAGAGTCTGGAGGGACTCTGAAGCAATAGGGCTTTTTCTTTGCTGCAGAGACACAGAGTAGTGAAAGTTATACAGTCTGGCTATTTGAATATTTGTCTTTTTTATTGTTGTATTTGGTGATTTAATGAGCTTAAAAATATTTTGGTTTTACTTTGCGAACTCTGTTATTCATTGGTTCTTCTTCCATTTTCTTGTTGTGGCGTGAGAACCTAAAATACCTACTTTTGCACCAATCACCCGATATGGCGCATCTTCAAATTCTTCGTAAAGCTATACAATGTTCTCATCTCACACTGCATGAGGGACTTACATTATACACCAATGCATCAACGGCCGAACTGATGTTTGCTGCCAACCTGGTGCGGAACCGTCTTCACCCGGATAAAAAAGTTACCTGGCTTATCGACCGGAACGTAAATTACACCAATGTGTGTGTGTCGGGTTGCCAGTTCTGTAACTTCTATCGTGGAGCCAATCATAAAGAAGCCTATATAACAACCATAGATCAGTACAAGGAAAAAATTGATGAACTTTTCGCCCGTGGAGGCGAACAATTGCTTTTTCAGGGAGGCTTGCATCCGAAACTGGGTCTTCACTTTTATACAAGCCTGTTCCGCGAATTAAAAGAACTGTATCCGAAACTGAAGCTTCATGCACTTGGGCCTCCTGAAGTTGTGCATATATCCCGCTTCGAAGGCATAACTTTTCGCGAAACACTCGAACAACTGATTGCAGCTGGTCTCGACAGTTTGCCCGGTGCCGGTGCCGAAATCCTATCCGATCGGGTTCGTAGCACTATATCGCGGAATAAATGTACAGCAGGGGAGTGGCTTGATGTTATGCGCGAAGCCCATAAACTCGGACTGACTACTTCAGCGACCATGATGTTCGGCCATATCGAAACCATGGAAGAACGCATTCAGCATATGATTTTTATCCGTGAAGTGCAGAACGAAAAACCTGAAGGAGCCACAGGATTTATTTCATTTATTCCATGGCCTTTTCAGGATGAAGGAACTTCGCTGCAAAAGAAATATGGCATCACAAATTCAGTCACTTCGGAACAGTATTTACGCACTATTGCCATCAGCAGGCTTATGCTGCCGAATGTACCGAATATTCAGGCATCGTGGCTTACCGTTGGAAAAGATACCGCCCAGCTTTGTCTTCACTCCGGTGCCAACGATTTTGGCTCAATAATGATTGAAGAAAACGTGGTAAGTGTTGCGGGGGCAAATTATAAATTCGATGAAAAAGGGATTCAGCACGCCATAAGGGAAGCCGGTTTTGAGCCACAATTACGTAATCAGCAGTTTCAGCCCTTATTATTCCCCTGATTATACCATTTCATTCACTCGTTTCAGTATAATTTCGGTTGCACCGCATCCGTTTAAAACATAATTCTTACTGATGGCAGAAGTCTGAAAGAGTTTTGTATTATCCGAGAGTAATTTATTTGTCTTTTTAATTAATTCGTCGGGTTTAGTTACCTCAAAAGCACCCCCAAGCTCAATTAGTTTTCGTGCTTCAATGAATTTGTGATAGTTCGGGCCTAAAAACACAGGCAGTCCGAAAGCTGCTGCTTCCAGGATATTATGGATTCCGGCTCCAAAACCGCCACCTACATAAGCAATCGTTCCATATTGATATAGATGAGACAGCAGGCCTATGGAGTCAATTATTAAAATCTCAGCATTTTTAACATCTTCGCTATTGGTTTGTGAAAACCGTACCGCTGTTTTTCCGCCTCTTTGCATCAGCGAATCAATATGATCCGGACTGATTTCGTGCGGCGCAATAATAAAGCGCAGTTTATACTTATTCTGATAAATAAGTTTAAAAATAAGATCTTCATCAGCAGGCCAGGTGCTGCCTGCTACCATCACACTGTGATTTAATGAAAATGCCTTTGCAATCTCTATTGCATTTGGATTGGCTGCCACGGCCGCAACTCTGTCGAAACGTGTATCACCGCTTACTTCTACGTTTTCGATCCCAATAAACTGGAGAAGCTCTTTGGAATATTCGTTTTGCACAAAAATCTTCGTAAAGCCTTTTAATATCTTTCTTGGCCATTCGCCATATCCTTTAAAAAAATGCTGTTCAGGACGAAATACGGCTGAAACTACAACTGTAGGAATTTTTTTCGACTGCAGGTAGCTCAGGAAATTGAACCAGAATTCATACTTGACATAGAAAACGATATTAGGTTTCACGGTATCAACGAACCTGCGCACATTCGAAGGTGTGTCGAGAGGGAGGTATAGCGTGAGATCGGCTCCGGTATAGGCTTTACGGACTTCATACCCCGAGGGACTATAAAAAGTAAGCAGGATAAGATATTCAGGATGTTGCTTTTTAAATGCTTCGATAATCGGGCGGCCTTGTTCGAATTCACCTAACGAAGCGCAATGAAACCATGCCAGTTTCCTGCCTGGCTGATTAAAAGGTAATGTACCGAAGATTTTTCCGAGGGTAGTCCAGTATCGTCTGCGGCCTTTAATCCAAAGTGCTGCCTTCTTATCAAAAACAGCAGCAACCCGGATCGAAAGACCGAAAAATGCAATAAGGAATGTATATAATTGCTGCATCGCTTTGGTTTCAGTAAAGTCCTTTTAATAGTAATAGAATTTCTGACTCGTCTTTTTATAAAGAGGCAGGTACCAGCCTATTTTAATGCTGCCAAGCAAGTCGAATCGTTTTTCGTCGGGGCGCATCATATCGTTGAAATAATATGAACGGCGCGATAGCGTGTAAGCTTCTGTGAATTCAAGCCCGGCGAAGAAATTTACTTTACGGGTATTGCCCAGGTACTGGTATCCGATAAATTGCGAAACAGCAGGGCCGCTGCAAAGGTGGTCGTACCCTTTTTTATAATCTCCTTTGAGTTGAGGTGCTGAATTACCGGGGACTTCAATACGGATTTTATGCTGTAACATACCGCCTCCCAGTTGCAACAATATTCCTGAATTGGGATTTGGCCCGGCAACCGGGAATAATTTCCCCACTTTAGCCCACAGTGTAAAGCCCCTTTCGAGAAGCATTACATTGGCAAAAACTCCGCCTCCATCGATAATAAATCCATCCGATGTCATTATTCCGGACAAAATGCTACCCGCATTTTTGATGCCGTCGCGGAAAATAAAGTTTCCTTCGAAAGCAATACTCCATCCGTTTTTACCTTTAAGCATATACCCGGCACCTATCTGGTGCGAAAACCCGAATCTGTCGGCCATATCACCACCAGGCATACTGAAAGCGTAAGTCGGATAGATAATACTAACCTGTAAGGCTGAATCTTTAACATTAACCTGGGCTCTTGTGAAACCTGGTGTGAGTAGAAAAACCAAAAACATCAGGAGAAAAATGTCGCGTAACTTCATTTTACAATTCGTAAATTATCGTGCAAAGATACAAATCGTGTAAAGCTGAGGGTTGGTTTCGGAATTATTTATCTTTTTTAAGAATTCTTATGTCTTTAAATCTACTTTTAACGCTTGTATTCCTTATTTACAAAATTACAATAAGTATATTTGCAGCAGAAAATTTATCATAACCCTATTTCAGAATATGCGGAAAATTTCAATGGTCGATCTGAAGGCACAGTACGATACTATTAAGCCTGAGATCGATAAAGCTATCAGTGATGTAATCAGTTCAACTGCGTTTATTAATGGCCCGGCAGTAAAAGAATTTCAGGCTGCACTCGAAAAATACCTTGATGTTAAACACGTTGTCCCCTGTGCAAACGGAACCGACGCCCTGCAAATCTGCATGATGGCTCTCGGTTTGATACCGGGAGATGAGGTAATTGCTCCTGATTTTACCTTTATTGCTACAGCTGAGGTTATAGCATTGCTGGGTCTTACACCTGTGTTGGTTGATGTAGATCCGGATACCTTTAATATCAGCCCGGAGGCAATTTTAAAAGCAATAACCCCGCGTACGAAGGCAATTGTTCCTGTACATCTTTTTGGACAGACTACAGATATGGATGCCATCATGAAAATTGCCAGGGAGCATAATCTTTTTGTAATTGAAGATGCCTGCCAGTCGATAGGATCGGATTATTTGAATGCTGCGGGAGAGAAGAAAAAATCAGGAACCATCGGGCATGTGGGTTGTACATCGTTTTTCCCCTCAAAAAATCTTGGATGTTATGGCGACGGCGGTGCAATATTTACCAACGATGATTTACTTGCTGTAAAACTTCGTTCCATCGTTAATCACGGTATGACCGTACGTTATTATCACGATGATATAGGTGTAAACAGTCGCCTCGACAGCATTCAGGCAGCTGTATTGAAAGTAAAATTACAGTATCTCGATAAATACGCCCATTCCCGTCAACAGGTGGCCGCAGCTTATAATAAAGCATTTATAGCTCGTCCCGAACTCAAAATACCTGCCTGCTTCTCACGTTCAACACATGTTTATCACCAATACACTCTGCAGGTTCAGGGAGTCGATCGCAGCAAACTACAGGAATTCCTGGCGACAAAGGACATACCTGCCATGATTTATTATCCGGTTCCTATTCATTTGCAGAAAGCCTACCTGGATCCCCGATATAAACCAGGCGATTTCCCGGTTACCGAGCAACTAAGTAAAACAGTAATATCCTTGCCGATGCATACAGAAATGGATGAGGAGCAATTGAATCACATCACTTCCTCTGTAATCGGATTTCTGGAAACAAAAAACATTTAAATCATAATCCGGATTCTAAAAACCAAGTTTTTAGCAAGAAAATCCGGGCTTAACATTTTTTAAAAATGACTGATAAAGGATATTTTGCGCATCCAACCGCCGTTATCGACGAAGGATGCAACATTGGAAACGGAACGCGCATCTGGCATTTTTCGCACATTATGCCGGGATGTATCATAGGCGATGGGTGCAACATCGGACAGAATGTTGTTGTGTCGCCGGATGTGGTTCTTGGCAAAAATGTTAAAATTCAGAATAATGTCTCAATTTACACCGGGGTTGTTTGTGAAGATGATGTTTTTCTGGGGCCATCGATGGTTTTCACCAATGTGATCAATCCCCGCAGTGCCGTGAACAGGAAAAACGAATATGCCCGTACTTTTGTCCGTAAGGGTGCTACCATTGGAGCTAATGCAACCATAGTCTGCGGTTATGAGATAGGTGAATTTTCATTTGTTGGTGCCGGAGCAGTTGTAACAAAACCTGTTCCTGCCTACGCCCTGGTTGTAGGTAATCCCGCCAGGCAAACCGGTTGGATGAGCCAATATGGACATAAGCTGAAATTCGATAAGGATGGAAATGCTGTTTGCCCTGAAAGCAATGTTGTTTATGAACTTCGGAATGGCGTTGTCAGGAAAGTAGAATAACTTCCTGGAAATACTTTTTTAATTTTACGGGACGGCATATTTGGTTAATGATGCTTTTTCAGCGATGAATGGGAGTTCACTTCAGAGCCTCTGTTGCCCAAAACAAGACCTTGCCACTGAATATCAAAGGTTAAGATTGAGTGTTAGGTTTAGTTGGGAAAATCTGACCCTCAACCTCAACCCCAACCTCAACCTCAACCTCACCCTCAACCTCAACCTCAACCTCAACCTCAACCTCAACCTCAACCTCAACCTCACCCTCACCCTCAACCTCAACCTCAACCTCAATCTCAACCTCAACCTCAACCTCAACCTCACCCTCAACCTCACCCTCACCCTCACCCTCAACCTCAACCTCACCCTCAACCTCAACCCCAACCTCAACCTAGTTTATATAAGAAAATTCTATGAAAAAAATATTGGTTACCGGCGGAACGGGATTTATTGGTTCGCATACTGTGGTTGAGCTTCAGCAAAATGGATATAATGTTATAATTGTTGACGACCTGTCGAACTCAAAAATTGAAGTTCTGGATAGTATAGCGTCAATAACCGGAATTAAGCCCGAATTTGAACAATTTAATCTTGCTGATCAAAAGATGACTGCAGATTTTTTCAGCAGAAATAGTGATATTGACGGGATTATCCACTTTGCAGCCTTTAAAGCTGTTGGTGAATCAATGACCAAACCGCTTGATTATTACCGGAATAACCTGCTTTCGCTTATTAACCTGCTCGAAGGCATGAAAACGCACAAAATTACCAATATTGTATTCTCATCATCTTGCACGGTTTACGGTCAGCCCGACCAATTGCCGGTTACTGAATCTGCTCCGATAAAACCTGCATGGTCAGCTTATGGAAATACAAAACAGATGTGTGAAGATATTCTTCGCTTCACTGCTCCGGCTCACGGACTGAGGACTATTGCCCTGCGGTATTTTAATCCGATTGGCGCACATCATACTGCCCTGATCGGCGAGTTGCCTTTAGGCGTACCCAATAACCTGGTGCCGTTTATTACCCAGACTGCTGTTGGGAAACGCGAGTGCCTCAGCGTTTATGGTGCTGATTATGATACACCCGATGGTACCGCTGTGCGCGATTATATTCATGTGGTTGATCTTGCCAAAGCTCACGTGATTGCAGTGGAACGGTTGATCAATAAAAAAGGGAAATCAGAATTCGAAATATTTAACCTGGGTACCGGCAACGGTTTTACCGTCCTTGAAGTGATTCGTGCTTTCGAAAAGGTAAGCGGAGTAAAATTGAATTATAATATAGTTCCGCGTCGTGCAGGCGATATTGAAAAAGTATGGGCCGATACCCGTTTTGCGAATGACGAACTTGGCTGGAAAGCCGAAAAAGGCATTGATGAAATGATGGTTACCGCTTGGAAATGGGAAAAAGCATTGAGTAAAAGTTAGTAACTTTGCGTATTGTAAATGAGTTGTCAATTAGCACAAAAAGCTGAAATCGTAGTTGTTAAGTAATGTAATTAACTTTCATGTTATGAAAAAGATACTTATTACCGGTGGTGCCGGGTTTATAGGTTCACATCTGGTGAGGTTATTTGTGAATAAATATCCGGGCACTCTTATCGTTAACCTTGATAAACTTACCTATGCCGGCAACCTGGCGAATCTTACTGATATTGATAAAATGCCGAATTACGAGTTTGTTAAAGGCGATATCGTAGACGAGGATTTCATCATGGCTACTTTCGATGCCTACCGCTTCGACGGTGTGATTCATCTTGCTGCCGAGTCGCATGTTGATCGTTCAATTACAAATCCGAAGGAGTTTATCATGACCAATATTGTTGGAACGGTGAATCTCCTGAATGCTGCAAAGTTTTGCTGGAAGGACAATTTTGACGGTAAGCGTTTTTATCATGTTTCAACCGATGAAGTATATGGTTCTTTAGGTGACGAAGGAAAATTTCTGGAAACCACACCTTACGATCCACGGAGTCCGTATTCGGCTTCCAAAGCCAGCAGCGATCACCTTGTGAGGGCATACAATCATACGTATGGGTTGCCGGTTGTAATTTCGAACTGCTCAAATAATTATGGGCCAAATCAATTCCCCGAGAAACTTATACCGCTTATTATTAACAATATACGCCATAACAGGCCATTGCCTGTTTACGGTCAGGGTACCAACGTGCGCGACTGGTTGTATGTTGAAGATCATGCCAAAGCCATTGACCTGATTTATGAAAAAGGAATTAATGGCGAAACCTATAACATCGGTGGAAACAACGAACGGCAAAATATTGATATTGTAAAAACGCTTTGCCGGATAATGGACCGCATGTTGGGTCGTGCCGGAGGAGAAAGTGAAAAGCTGATAACATATGTTAAAGACCGTGCAGGACATGACCTGCGATATGCCATTGATGCCACTAAATTGCACAATTCCTTAGGTTGGAAGCCGGAAGTGCAGTTCAACGAAGGTTTCGAAAATACGGTTGCCTGGTATCTCGAAAATCAGCAGTGGCTCGACGAAGTTACTTCAGGGAACTATCTTAAATATTACCAAAATATGTATGCTGGCAGGTAAGCAATTACCCCTTACCATTTGCATTCATATTTATACCATAAAAATCAGTTCATGGATTACATCGCTGCTGAAAATCGCTATTTTGATATGCAATACCGCCGTTGCGGAAAAAGTGGAATCAAATTACCTGAGATTTCACTTGGATTATGGCACAATTTCGGATACGTCGATCGTTTCGATATTGCCAGGCAAATTGTACTCAGGGCTTTTGATCGGGGAATAACACATTTTGATCTGGCTAATAATTATGGCCCTCCTCCGGGCTCTGCTGAGGAAAACTTCGGCAGGATGATGCAGAATGATTTACGCCCTTACCGTGATGAACTGATTGTTTCAACCAAAGCCGGTTACCTGATGTGGCCCGGACCATATGGAGAATGGGGATCGAAAAAATATCTTGTTTCGAGCCTCGACCAGAGCCTTAAACGGATGAATGTGGACTACGTAGATATTTTTTACAGCCATCGTCCCGATCCCGAAACACCACTCGAAGAAACCATGGCAGCCCTTGCTCTGGTAGTAAAACAAGGCAAAGCTTTATATGCAGGCATCTCGAACTACCCGGCTGAAATGGCATTTCGCGCTTCGGCACTGCTGAAGGAAATGGGCACACCCTGCCTTATCCACCAACCTTCGTACAGCATGTTCAACCGCTGGGTCGAGGATGGATTATTGGACGTCCTCGAAAAGGAAGGTATGGGTTGTATCCCGTTTTCGCCTTTGGCACAAGGCTTACTGACCGATCGTTACCTGAACGAAATACCACCGGATTCACGGGCTGCAAAACCTCACGGATTTCTTACAGAAGACAGGGTTATACTGATGCTGCCTCAAATTAAAAAGTTGAATGAAATTGCAACTCAGCGCGGACAAAGCCTGTCGCAGATGGCCATTGCGTGGCTGTTAAAAGATAAACGCGTCACATCTGTATTAATCGGGGCAAGTTCGGTAGCACAACTGGAAAATAATCTGGCAGCACTCGAAAATAAAAAATTCAGCAACGAAGAATTGAATGCCATTGAATTGGTACTGGCGAAAGATTAATAAAAGAAATAAAGATAAGAAGTAAGAGAATTTCAGCAGAAGGCTGTTTTACGTTTTTTGCCCAGCCTTCCGCCATCGTGCATTTTTTTGATATACTCTGTCGCTAGCGGAACTTTGCAGGCAGTTCCGCCCATATCAACCTTTACAGTTCCTATTGTTGATGCTGCCCTAATGGCATCCACTGATAATTTGGTACAATAACCACCCACGGCAATCACAAAATTATTCATTGTATGGCGAACCCGGTTTCTCTCGGAATGAATGGTTTTAGTCACTATTTCGAGTAACCCATTATAGAGGACAGTATCAATCTCATCATCCGTTTTTATTGCTGCAATACTTGCCAGTGTTGACCATCCGGACGAAGCAATATTCTCTTTATCCGATTCAATCCATTCGAGAGCGATCTCAGTTCCAAAGGGGCTTTCTGAAGTAACCCATGGCACAGTGAACTCGCTGATCATATACCAGTACGCCTTTTCAACCCAGTTGTTGAGGTCAGCACGGGTCATTTTTTTTGGTTCGGCAATAAGCCCGGCTAAGTACATGGCATCAGAATTACCTGTATTGTATAGTTCAAGCGAAAGTTGGTAATCCGATTTTATTTTCTTCTGAATTTTCTTCAGGTCTTCAATTTTTACACCGAAAAATGGTTCGCGGGCACCATGTTTGATCAGAACTTTTTTTGTACTTTCATTACCAAACTGTTGCAGTTGCTGCATGATTTCATCCGGAGTCATAGTAAGAAGGTGTAGGTTTTGAAAATATAACGTAACAGCGAAGTTTTAGTTCAAAAAAAATACCCTGATCATAATTCAAATGAGGGTATCAATATATTTCATAATTAATTAGTATCCCATAGCTGTAACTCCCGGAGCAATTTTCCGGACTAACCCCTGCAAAACCATTCCTGGCCCAAGTTCGGTTATGGTTGTTGCGCCGTCGGCAACCATATGCTGGATGATCTGCGTCCAGCGAACCGGCGAAGTGAGTTGTGAAACGAGATTAGCTTTAATATCGGATGGATTGGAATAAGGTTTGGCATCCACATTCTGGTAAACAGGGCAAACCGGTTTGCTGATTGTTGTATTTTCGATAGCTGAAGCCAATTCGATACGTGCCGGTTCCATCAGAGGTGAGTGAAAAGCACCACCAACTTTTAATGGAAGTGCGCGCTTGGCACCGGCAGCTTTAAGTGCTTCGCAGGCAAGTTCGATTCCACGGAATGATCCGGAAATTACCAACTGACCAGGGCTATTATAGTTTGCTGGAACAACAACGTCATCAATTTCCTTTAGTATTTCTTCAACCTTAGCATCATCGAGGCCAAGAATTGCTGCCATTGTTGATGGTTCCGCTTCGCAGGCTTTCTGCATGGCCATGGCACGGGCATACACAAGGCGCAAACCATCATCGAAAGTAAGTGCTTTGCTGGCAACCAGGGCCGAAAATTCACCAAGCGAATGACCCGCAACCATATCAGGTTTAAAATCAGGCAGGGTTGCTGCAGTAATAACTGAATGCAGAAAAATAGCGGGTTGAGTGACTCGTGTTTGTCTCAGGTCTTCATCAGTACCGGAGAACATCAGGTCAGTAATACGGAAACCTAATATTTCATTTGCTTTTTCGAACATCTCTTTTGCCAGGGCTTCGCTTTCGTACAAATCTTTGCCCATCCCTACAAACTGCGCTCCCTGACCGGGAAATACATATGCTTTCATGCTTTTTTTCGTTAATGTTAGGGCAAAGGTAGTCAAAAGAGCTGTGCCTTCAGATAAAAAGTTATCACTTGCCTGTTTTCGGCGGGTTACTGATAGTCCGGGGTTTTTTGAAAATATGCAGCAGGCTGGTATTAATGCAGACGGCTACCGATCAAATGTATAAATTCTGCTCTTGTCTTATCCATCAGGAAAGCACCTGTAAAATCCGAGGTTGTGGTCACCGAATTTTGTTTCTGAATACCGCGCATGCTCATGCACATATGCTGTGCTTCTATTACAACGGCCACGCCCAAAGGTTTCAGCGTATTGTTGATAGCATCTTTTATCTGTGTAGTCAGCCGTTCCTGCACCTGCAGACGGCGGGCAAAAGCATCTACTACTCTTGGTATTTTACTCAGCCCGACAATATGCCCGTTCGGGATATAAGCCACATGAGCTTTACCGAAAAACGGGATCATATGGTGTTCGCACATGGAGTATAATTCAATATCCTTAACAATTACCATTTGCTTGTAATCTTCGCTGAACATTGCCGAGCGGAGTATTTCCTCAGGGTCGAGGTCGTAGCCGTGGGTAAGGAATTGCATGGCTTTTGCAACTCGTTCAGGTGTTTTTTCAAGACCTTCGCGGGAAGGATTTTCTCCTATGAGTTTAAGAATTTCATGATAATGGAAAGCAAGATCTTTAATAGTTGACATGTTATAAATGTCGCGCTTTTCGTATCCGTCCTTTATTTCATAATCGTCCATGTTGTTTTCGATCAACATGGGCTTTACTATCTGGCTGCTCATATGGTGAATTTTTTAAGTCTGGTTAAGAGTTTGAATTTCAGGCTATAATGGTTGGTTTTATTCCATTTCTATTATTTGCCTAAATATTCAACAAAATTATTTTCGGTTTCATAAATCTTTATGCTGTGCAAAATTGCTCCGATTGAGGATATTGGTTCAGCAAGTTCATCCCAGATTCCAATGGCAAGATTTTCGGTTGAAGCAAGTTTCCCCGCCATAAAATCAACTTCCAGGTTAATATTCTTATGGTCAAGTTTCTCAATTATGTACCGTTCAATAAGTGCACTCAGGTCTTTCAGATTCACCAGGAAGCCGGTATCCGGATTTATCTCACCTTTCACCGTAACAAAAAGTGTGTAGTTGTGACCGTGCCAGTTCGGATTCGAACATTTTCCAAAAACCTGCAGATTCTGTTCATCGCTGTATTCCGGTTTAAAAAGCCGGTGTGCTGCATTAAAGCGTTCGCGACGAGTAATATATATCATTATAATTTGGATTTAGGAGACAAAAGTACAATATTGAATTGATACAGATATAAAACACCCGAAAGATAAAAGTGTTTAATGAAATTAAAAATAAATTAGACAAACAATAGGATTGAAGATGTTCTCCTTTGAAATTGATTTAGATTTGCCAGGTCTGTTGAAAAACAAAAATCAAACATCAATCTGTTTTCCCATAGGGAATCAACACAAACAGGATAATGAATATAGAATATAAGATTGTACGTAAAGCATTAACGTTCAATACCTACCCTCTTTGTAGCTTAAGAAGCCAGTAAATTTCCAGTCCAAGGTAGAGCATATAATAAATGAGTATAGTAACCGAGAAACGAATGGCATCTGCCTGGTTTGTGAAGGCATAGCCAGAAATGACAATCAATAGAAGGAGTATCTTGAGCATACTGGCTATCATAAATGTATTGGAAAAGCGGCTGAGCTTTTTCTCACTTGTGTTGAATAGCAATGCCACGATAATCAGAGTAATGCCGGCAACCAGCAATAAAACCAAAGGCCAGTATTTTGTTATAAAGCCCGCGGCAAAAAAGGATACTGCAAACCCGGTTGCAGCCATTACAACTGTAAATATAGTGAGACTGCGGATAAACCGGTTAAGTAATTCCTTCATGTAGAAAGGGGAGTTCTGATTATTAATAGTTATTTCTTTCCGATAAGATCCTTCACTGCAGTGTAAATGGACGCAGCAACCGAAATAATAGAGAGTAATACTGTGAAAACAGGAAATCCTGTATCAATCCATTGGTCGAGTTTCACGCCTCCGAAAATTCCCAGTCCTATAATGGCAAACATCTGAAATGCCAGGCCCGAATAACGGGCATAGCTTTCGAGAGGTGGCCGTTTTTCTCCGTCAGGCTTCGGTTTCGACTGGTTCTTCTGATTTTCCATCGAAGTTTTCCTGGTTTCCCATTTTGCAGGCACCTGTAAAAACGGCACCTGGCTCAATGGCCAGTTTATTTGTAAGTATGTCGCCGCTCACAACCGCGTTTGCTTTTAGGCTAAGCAATTCTGTAACTTTTATGTGTGCTTTTACTTCGCCCGAAATATCAGCATTCTGGCAATTAATTTCACCTTCAACTCTTCCTGTTGAGCCAACCACGACTTTGCCTGATGCCTGTATGGTTCCTTTGATGAAGCCATCAATGCGCAGGTCGCCGTTCGATTTGATATTGCCTTTTATATCGGTTCCGTTTCCAATAATATTTACTGAAGGGGTTTCGGTGGTTACATTTTTCGACATAATCATATAAGTTGTTTTTACCAAAAACAAAAATAGTGCATTAATTGAATTATGCACTATTTGTTAATTAAAAAGTAAATTTTGCAAACAACAAATAAACTTTCCCGTTTTGGAAACAACTACTTAAGGTAGTTCTTCCTGAAGAAATTCAGATATCCGTTATATTTTTTCTCGCGGTAAAAAACCGGGTAATTATCTATCGAAATTACCATTTGCTTAAAGTCTCCTTTACTTATAGATGCTGTAACATATTCGCTTTTGCCAATGGCATAGTAAAAGTCCATAGCAGCCACGCTGTTACGGAAACTGCTGATTGATATCATCTGCCATCCGCCGTCGAGCACAATTGCATTTACCGAAAGGTTGGCATTGTTGAAATCTTTTGAAATGAAATCGGAAACCCTGATCTTGGTTGCATTCACATTTACATTATTGCCATCAACCATAAGTATATAAAAATGAGTTTGACTGAGGTTAAGTTTGTAGATGTCGGGAACAACTGTGTCAGACAACTGTAAGAACGGATCGGGTGATGAAGATGATGGAGGAGCAGCTGGTTTGGTGTTCGGCGCATTTGTGTTGGCATTTGCCTGTGCTGTTGGCGGAGGGGCGTTTTTATCGTATTTCTGCAGTAACTCCTTTGCCAGGGGCGTAATCGGGTGGTTCGGACTCTTCAGTACAAGTTTATTGAGAGCCACTACCATGGTATCGGTACTTATTGTTTTTCCCAGCGATAATGCCCGCAGGTATTCGAAACGGGGTATGAGGTCCTTGTCTTTGTATTCGCTGATGGCCTGGTCGCTGTATAGCAATACCATGCGGTACTGGCCTCTTTTGAAGGCCGTATAGGTCTCTTCATAAAGCGTTAACGCACGGTTTTTTCGTGCAAGTACCTCCTTGTTGTATTCAGGGTCACTGATCATTTGGGCATACTCGGAATCACCGTATTGACCAAGAATAATTTCGCTGTACTTTTTAGCCAGCGCCTCGTCGGAAATTTCCTTGCCTATCAGATATAACTGGTAGTAAATACGAATAATCTCTTTATTGTCAGGGAAACGCTTTGTGAGTTCCTCGAAGGATTCAACAGAATGGGGAAAGTCAATCAGCCCGTCTTTATAAATGTAGCCCAGATTAACCAGCGCATTTGCAATAAGCTTGTTGGACGCAGCAATAGCTTCGGGGGTTTTAGGTATCTGGGATAAGTATGTTTCGGGACTTTTAGGATCTGTTGAAGCCTTTTTACCACCTGTGGCAGGAGTTTTATTTAGCGAATCAGCAGGCAGTGAAGGATCGGGAGGTATTTCATCAAGTTGCGCCACCATACGCTTATTGCTTAGTCTCCAGTTATCTTCCAGTTTGCGGCGTCCCCATTTGCGCATGAACTCCGAAAATCCGAAACTGATAGCCGAAGGATTGTAGAAATACCATCCTCCGCCACCGACACCTGCAATATTTTCGTTACGCATGTTCGGTATGCTGCTGATCATAGCAGTTTCGTTGCGTTGTTGTTCTTCAAGTTCTTTCTGGGCTTCTTCTTCTTTGATCACTTCATCGATGATTTTCTGTATGATCGCTGCCAGCTCTGCTTCGGGCATCTGAGCCAGTTTCTGAAGGCTATCTTCGTACTGTAGTACACGAAGGTTATTTACCAGGTCGGTTAGTGTAAGTGTCTTTGAACTAATAGCCACGTAATCAGGATGCTCAAGAGGAAGAGTTTGCATGGTGGTATCATAGTACATAGCAGCCATTTCATAATTCTGCTTCTTAAATGCCATATCAGCCAGTTGCAGTGACGATGTTGATTTCTGATAGTCATTCTTTACACTTGTAGCAACCGAAAGTGCCAGGTATTGCATAACAAGAGTATCGTTTTTGTCGAGTATGGCAAGTTCGGCAAGGGCATAGTATATCTGGTCGAAATACTCTTTGTTTTTTGTGTCCCTTAGCATTTTGTTAAGCTGCTTTTCGAGTTCTGCCTTATTGCCGGTATAGATATCGAACGACTTGGCCAGGTTGATCCTGGCATTAAAAATCATTTCGAAAGGAGCTGAACTTTTAATTACCTGGGTATAATATTCGGTAGCCTGAGCAAAATTCTTTTCTTTTTGTGCAATCTGGCCAAGAATAAAATTTATCCTTGCTTTTAGTTTTGGATCGGATGCAAGAGAAAGACCTTGTTTCAGGTTGGTCTTGGCAGATTCAAGTTTGCCGGTAAGTATATAGTAATCAGCGTACAGAAGTGGTATTTCGCGCTGGATTTTGTAGGGAGGCTTTTGTTTTAAAAACCGTGCTTCGAATTGCTCTATCTGTAAAGCGGCATCTTCGTATCTTTTTTGTTGAATGAAACTGCGCATGTACCACAAAGAAGCTTCGAGTTCAGTGGTTGTGCCTGCATATTGCTTCATCAGGTACTCCATGGTGCGGCGCGAATTGGCATATTCCTGCTTATAAAACTGGGCTTCCCCTATAAGCATATAACAATCATCAATCCACTTATTGTACTCTTTGTTATCGAAAAACAGCGAATGACGTGGAATGGCTATTCCTGCTTTTTCAATAGCCCTGTCCATGCTGGAATAAATTTTACGTGCTTCGTCGGCAGTGCCAAAATTATATACTGTGAGAATAGTGTTGTAATTGTCGGCAGCATTTTCTTTCAATGAGGCCTTGCCGGTCTTAAAACTTTCGTTACCGTTCCAATAAATGTTATAATGTGTGGTTAGTCCATGATAAGCCCTGCGGGTAAAAGTATTCTTTTTAGTAGAACATGAATACACCAAACCCGCAACAAGCACAGGTATAAATATAAATTTGAAAAGTACTTTCAATTTCAACGGGGAGAGTTGTGTTTGGTTATCGGATCGCGATTTCAACAATAGTATATTAACTCAAAGACTGCAAAAATATTTCATTTTTTTCAATTAACCGTTAAAAGACTTGTAATAAAAGCATTTGATGCAGTTGGAAGCTGCTGTTTTTAACTGATTCCGGTTTCCTGAAGTCATCAGCCTTCTTACGTTAAATATACTGTTATGAAGGATTGTGACTTTTAAACTTGTATTGACTTAAAATGCCAGTTTTTTATATTTCTTTTCAACTGATACATAATGCACAGATTTTCAGCATTCAATCATCTGTTTTAAGTACTTTTATGAAATTATATTTCAGTGGTTTGGTGCTGAATTTTCTTATTTTCGGTAGGTTTGCAAAATATTGCAGTTTTTCTGTGAAATTCCTATGGACATTAAATCCGAAAGAACAAAAATCTGGAAGCTGCTGGTCAGGCGTATTCGTGATCAGTACAGGCTTGTGCTTTTGAATGAGGAAACGCTCGAAGAGCGGATCTCGTTTAAACTGTCGAGGCTGAATGTATTTATTGCCGTCGGTTTGATGTCGATTATCCTGGTTTTTATCACTACATACATTATTGCTTTTACCCCTTTGAAGGAATACATACCCGGCTATACCGACGTAACCCTGCAGAGGCGCATTTATGAATTGCAACTGCGTTCCGATTCGGTGGCGTTTGCTATGCGTGCCCAGGAAAAATACCTGCAGAACCTTAAAATTGTACTTGGAGGCAATCTGCCAAATGAAAGGCAAATGGTGCCGGTTGATACTACCCAGGCTCATAAATACCAGAATATAAAAGACAAACGCTCGCCTGAGGATTCAATACTCAGGACTGAATACGACAACGCCAGTAAATACAACCTTTTCCGATCGGATAAATCGACAGGGAAAGGCTCATCCATGCGTAACCTGACTTTCTTTTCACCCGTGAAAGGTATTGTAACAAGTGAATTTGAACCTTTGCGTAAGCATTTTGGAATTGATATTGTGGCCGCACGCGACGAAGTTATTAAAGCTGTACAGGATGGTACGGTTATTTTTTCGGGTTGGACAGTCGAAACCGGCTATGTGATTGCCATTCAACATCCAGATAACGTAATATCGATTTACAAACACAATTCAGTACTGCTGAAAAAGGAAGGTAATATTGTACATGCCGGCGAATCAGTAGCCATTATCGGTGAGTCCGGCGAACTTTCAACAGGTCCGCACCTGCACCTCGAGTTATGGATAAACGGTATGCCGGTTAATCCAAATGATTACATAGTTTTTTAGCAGAAGGACTTTTTAGTGAAAATATTTTTATTTAGTGTCAGTAAGAAAACTCATCATTTTGCGTAAACATGCTCATTTTCTTTAATTTCAGGTTTGGTATACTAAACTCAATCTTCTGTGCGCGAGGACTTTCCCCTACGGGGACTAAGGTGCGCGCGTGGGCAGAACTCATTTTTAACTCGTTTTCTTTTTGACAGTATTTAAATGTTCTACCCTTTTTATGATCAAAATCAATTAATATACGGCATTTGAAAAAACACATAGCCATTCTTGGATCAACAGGCTCAATAGGTACGCAGGCTCTCGAAGTTGTAAAACAGCATCCCGATAAGCTTGACGTCGAGGTGCTTACCGCTCATTCCAATGCATCTTTGCTTATCAGGCAGGCACTGGAGTTTATGCCCAATGCGGTGGTTATTGCCAAAGAAAGCATGTACGAACGCGTTTATGAAGCTCTTGATCCATACGATATTAAAGTTTACCGTGGCACTGCATCCATCGAGCAGATTGTTGAAATGGATACCATTGATATGGTGCTGGTTGCACTGGTCGGCTGGAGCGGACTCAAGCCTACGCTGCGTGCCATCGAAGCCGGTAAACAGATTGCCCTTGCCAATAAGGAAACCCTTGTAGTTGCCGGGGAGCTTGTGACAAAACTGGCCCGCGAAAAAGGCGTGAATATATACCCTGTAGATTCGGAACATTCAGCTATTTTTCAATGCCTGGCAGGCGAATTTCATAATCCTGTCGAAAAGATAATTCTAACTGCATCCGGTGGCCCTTTCCGCGGAATGAAGCGTGATCAATTGCTTCATGTTACCAGGGAGCAAGCCTTAAAACATCCCAACTGGAACATGGGCTGTAAAGTCACCATCGATTCTGCAACTCTTATGAATAAGGGTCTTGAAGTGATCGAAGCAAAATGGTTGTTTAACCTTCCAGTCGAACAGATTGAAGTTGTGGTTCATCCGCAAAGTATAATTCACTCGATGGTGCAGTTTGCTGATGGTTCCATTAAAGCCCAGATGGGCATGCCCGATATGCGGCTTCCTATTCAGTATGCTCTCACTTATCCCCAGCGTTTACCTTCGAAATTTCCAAAATTCAGCTTTGATGAATGCCTGCAATTCACTTTCGAAAAACCGGACAAGGAAAATTTCCGCTGCCTCAACCTTGCTTACGAGGCCATGCGTTTAGGCGGTAATATACCTTGCATTATGAATGCGGCCGACGAGGTGGCGGTTCATGCTTTTCTGCGCGAAGAAATATCTTTTTTGCAGATACCCGAACTGATTGAGCAGAGTATGTCGAAAATCAGTTTTGTAAGAACCCCATCTCTCAGTGATTATGAAGAAACTGATGTTGAAGCACGTGCCGTTGCAAATGAACTTATTCGCAGCTTCAGGAGTTAAGCCAATAGTTAAGCCTTTAAGCAGGCTAATTTCATCTCACTTAAATCCGATACAAAAAAGCACTAAATTTGCACTCCCGTTTTATTCGGGAAACTAGTAAATAATAATCAGGCAACACCCATATGGTCATTTTAATAAAAGTAGCTCAATTACTTCTCAGTTTATCAATTCTCGTGATTTTTCACGAATTCGGGCATTATATTGCCGCACGTGTTTTTAAAATAAGGGTCGAGAAATTCTATCTCTTCTTCGATCCCTGGTTCTCTCTTTTCAAATTTAAAAAAGGAGATACCGAATATGGCGTAGGCTGGCTACCCTTGGGCGGATACGTGAAAATTTCGGGCATGATTGACGAATCCATGGACAAGGAAGCCATGAAACTGCCGCCACAATCTTACGAATTCAGGTCGAAGCCATCGTGGCAGCGTCTTATTGTTATGTTAGGCGGTGTAACAGTTAATCTTCTGCTTGCAGTTGGAATTTATGTGGTAATGCTTGCGTGGTGGGGGGCAGAATATTTACCTAATTCCGAAGTAAAGTACGGTATCACGGTTGATACACTTGGTCAGAAGATGGGCCTGCGCAATGGCGATAAAATTCTTTCCATTGATAATAAACCTGTGGATGATTTCTTCAGGATACCGGCTACAATTATCCTTGAGAATGCGAAAACCATTCAGATTGAAAGGGATGGCCAGCCATCGGAAATTACAATTGCTGGGGGAATGATTTCGCAGATCATCAATCATAAGTCGCCCGAATTCATCAGTGTGCGTATTCCTTTCGAAGTGGCTGATTTCGCTCCCGGATCTGGTGCAAAGAGTGCCGGAATGCAGGTAGGAGATAAAATTATTGGAATAAACGGGCTTACAACACTGTATTTTGATGAATTCAAAACTGAAGTGCAGCAGCATAAAGGCGAAAGTGTTGATGTAAAAGTTTTGCGTGCTGCTGATACGGTTGCTATGGCTGTCAAAGTTTCTGACAGGGGACTGATAGGAGTTGCGCCCAAAGCCCCCAATAAATATTTTAATTTTAAGGAACATCACTACAATATTATCCAGGCCATTCCGGCTGGAATTTCGATGGCTTACAACAAAACTGCCGATTACCTTAAATCATTAAAACTGCTTTTCAAGCCCGAAGTAAAAGCTTACGAATCAGTAGGCGGTTTTATTACTATAGGAAGTATTTTCCCTGCAGAATGGGATTGGCAATCCTTCTGGGGGCTAACAGCGTTCCTTTCGCTTATGCTTGCTGTTCTGAATATTCTGCCTATCCCGGCACTCGATGGCGGACATGTAATGTTCCTGCTTTACGAGATCATAACAGGACGTAAACCCAGCGATAAATTTATGGAATATGCACAAATTACAGGAATGGTATTGCTTTTTGCACTGCTTATTTTCGCCAACGGAAACGATATTGTGAAATTATTCAGGTAACGAAAGTTTGGAATAAATCACAATAAAAAAATCCCGGAATGCTTTCCAGCAGTCCCGGGATTTTTTGCGTAAAGCAGCGACTCTAAAGTATCTCCAAATTGTCAAATTCTCTCATCCCCCTTGTCCCTCGCCTCCTTTCTTTCTCCCTTCTCCCATTCCCCTTGTCCCCTTGTCCCCTTGTCTCCCTGTCTCCCACTCCCCCTACCTCACCAGTAAAACCGTTCCCCGAAGCAAAGTCTTACTGAAGCCATCCGGTTTCGATTGATCGGCTAACTTATAGCTAATCACATACGTGTACAATCCGGGCAAAACATATTGTCCTTTTTGGGTGCCATCCCAGCCACTCTGATAATTGTTGGATTCAAAGATTAACTGGCCCCAACGGTTGTATATAGAGATAGAATATTCAAGTAGCACGGTGTTACCGGTTACCGGTCTGAAAACTTCGTTTGTGCCGTCACCATTAGGCGAAAAAGCTGTGGGAATAAAAATGTTTTCCTCGCAGCGGACAAGTGCAGTTGTATCACTCACCACACATCCGCTAGCATCTGTAACTTTTACCCAATACTGGCCTTCGTCAATAGCTGACAATGAAGAAAGCACACTGCCGTCGCTCCACAGATAGGAACTGAATCCTGCACCAGTCTGAAGATTTTGCTGAGTTCCGGCACAAAAGTCTTTATCGGATGAAATCTGTATCTCAGGCGGAGTGTTTACTGTTATTCTTATGCTGTCAGCATCTGTACAACCCACTATATTTGTCGATACCAATTGGTAGTAGCCACTATCCGAAAGGACAACACCCGTCAATGATAAATTTTGGTTAACTACTTTTACGCCTTTAGGTGTCGTCCATTCATACAAAATTGCATCTCCGTTTGCGATGAGCGATATCTCACCGCTGGTACACACATTTTGCATTCCGCTTATTCCTGCAAAATCAGCCGGTGCCAAAACAATGGTAATGGTATTTCCAGGAGCAGATTCGCAGGAACTTTCAGTGCAGGTAGCGGAAAAATCCGAATTTACTATAAGGCTTGTTGCAAGTGTATTCCCTGTTGAACCATCGCTCCAGGTTATTACTCCACTGCAGCCGTGGGCTGTTAACATCGCTGTTTGCCCCGGGCAAACCGTATCGGCCGAAGTTGTTATAACAGGTGGTAATGGATTATCCGAAGCATCCACAACCGCATCAAAGGGTTCTGACCTACAGCCATCGAGCTCAACTGTAATATTGTGATAAGTGTCGGGCTGGCATCCGGATATATGATACCATCCATTGGCAAGAGTGTTCCCTGAATGTGTAACAGGGGTGACGCCGTATGTAAAATATGCGATATATTCCGTATCAGGATGTAATCCCATAAGTGTAATGATCCCGTCAGGAATGCAAAAAGATGTTGGAGGTGTAACAAAGTATCCTGATATTTCCGGACGAGGCTTTACAATTACTTCAACCTGTTCGCTGGGAGCAGATGTACAACCATTGAAAGTGCAGGTAGCAGTATAATAAGTTGTTGCTAAAGGAGATACAGAATTGTTAGCACCTGTCGCCCCGTCGCTCCAGGTTACTGTGCCATTGCATCCAGTTGCTGACATTCCTGCTGACTCACCTGGACAAATTGAAAATGAATTCGAGAGAATAGTCGGTGCCGCAGTTGCTCCCGGATCATTCAGATTAACATCAAAAGGAACCGAAGAACATCCGTTGAGCGTAATATTTATAGTGCTGAAATTACCTGCTGAAAGAGAATCAATAATCAGAACTCCTGATCCATCGGATAATTTTGAAGTGCTCACCGGCAATCCGTTAAAATTATAATCAACCTGGTACAAAGCCGATGCCATAAGACCACTAATCGAAATGGAACCATCAATGCCTCCGCAGACTGAAGGATTTAAAGAGGATGTATCCGAAACAGAAGGTACTGGGTTAACTGTAAGCGTAATTGGGTTTCCCTGAACAGTGCCAGTGCTTATGCACGAAGCATTTGATGTAAGCGTACAGTTAATTACATCATTGTTTGCCAGTAAGTTATCGGTGTATGTTTGACTGTTAGCCCCAACATTTGAGCCGTTTTTTCCCCATTGATAAACAGGCATATTGCCGCCATTGCTGATTGTAGCAGTAAAGGTTACCAAATTCCCGGTGCACGAAGGGTCAATATCAGCTGAAACAGTAATGGTAGGATCTGTAATCGGATTAACTGTCATCTTTATTTCATTCGAAGTGCCTTGTGGAGGGCTGGCACAGGATTCATTCGATGTTAATGTGCAGGTTATCAAATCATTGTTAGCCAGAGTATTATCCGAATAGGTGGGGCTGTTTGTGCCAATGGGCAATCCGTTTTTCTTCCATTCATATACTGGGCTGGAACCGCCGTTGCTGCTGGTTGTCACAGAAAAATCAACTGTGCTTCCAAAACATGAAGGGTTATTGCTTGCAGAGATTGTGATTGTTGGAACAAGGGATGAATTAACTGACATTGTTATGACCTGCGAAGAAACCGGATTTGGCAGGGCGCAAGGGGAACTTGAACTTAATTCGACATAAACCTGGTCACCATCATCAGGTATATACGTATAAGTTGGCAGATTCGGAGCACCGGCCTGGATGTTGTTCTTATACCAGATGTAATCCGGCGAAGTTCCTTGATTTACAGGTAATGCTGTTATTGTTACCGGATTGCCGGTACAAACCGGGTTACTACTGGCTGAAATGGAAACGCCGGCAATTGAAACGGAGCTAACTGTAATATTTAAGATTACCGGATTGCCTGTACAACCGTTGGATGCTGTTTCCATTACAGAAAGAACATAGTTCCCGGTGGTAGTCCAGGTTATGTTTATCAGATTCGTACTGGCTGTGTTCGTTATAAACCCTCCGCCTGAAAGCGACCAGACGTAAACAGAACCGGCTGCCGGAGGTTCAATGGTATAGGGATACATGTATCCGACGCAAACATCCTGAACCCCGGTGGCAATATTATTGATCTGGGGCGTATTTGGTCTGTTGTTCACAATTATTGTTGTACTATTCGTCGAACCAGGACAACCACCCGGGACGTTACTCACCGTTACTGAATAAGAACCTGCATTTACAGATTGGGCATTAGTGACAGGCAGAGGATTCTGCAAAGTTGAGCTAAATCCATTGGGTCCGCTCCACAAATAGGTAGCCCCTGCAATACTGGATGTTAAATTTATATTTTCTCCGCTACAAACAGGTGAATTGCTTCCTGCAATTACTGTAATATTGTTACTGAATTCTATCGAAACCTCATCGCTGCTCTCAGTACAGATTGTACCGTTGGTAATTGTCCATCGTAATATATAAATTCCTGTAATAGTAGCGGTAAATGAAGTATTATAGAGTGACTGATTACCAAACGTATATGTACCGGGCCCTGAGACGAAACTCCATATTCCGGTACCTGTTGCCGGGTTATTGGCAGTCAGGTTAGTTGTTAATACCCCGCATTTCGATTGATCGGGACCGGCATCGGCAGTGGTTGGAGCAGGAGTAACTGTAATAGTTACATCCACACAACTGCTTGGCGAACATCCGGGACTTGTCCAGCGAACAAAATATGTGGTGGTAACGGCGGGAGAGAGGATACTTAAAACGTTGCCCACACCAACAGTAGTTCCTGTACAACTGCCCTCCAGCCATTCGAGGGTTGTTCCGCTTCCTCCTATTGCTGTTAAAGTTATATTCCCCGGATCATTTTCGCATAAAGAAACTGGATTTACTGATGCTGAAGTTGGTGGTGAAGGCGCAGAAGGACCGGTAGTTGCAGCTTCGGCATAAACTAGTTGATTGTAAGCCCGGCCACGGGCGGCATCATAATTATTTCCATGAGTATTATCATCGTTGTAGCGGAATACATAAACCTGGTAGTACAGATTCTCACCACATGAAAGTGATATATTGTCAGTAAAAGAGGTTATTGACGAGGGTGTGATATTTGCAACAACGGTTGCTGATCCTATGATACTGCCGGAAGCGTATGAGGTTCCATCCGAAGGTGCTGTAAATGAATTTATTGTATTTCGTAAAATAATATATCCCTGAGTTCCATCCGAAGCATATGGGTCAACACTGGTATTCCAGCTTAATGTAACCTGAGTGAAGCCTCCGTTGGGGGTGGCTGTAAGAGTTGGGGTTGACCATACTGGTTGTCGGGTCTGGTACCAGAAATCTTTATTTTGAAAAGACCAGGCTGTGTTGCTGTTGGGCAAACCAAATGAAACCAGAGGTGAATTACTCAGTCCGGTGGCCATACTTGTCCAATTTGTGCCGGATAAAGGAGTAAGTGTACCATAGGATGCAAGGTTAGTTCCAGGGACTATAAAAACTGCCGAATTTGCCGCAAGATTTGCCGTATGGTTCAGTTTTGGACCTGAAATTGAATTAAAAGACCCGGCCGCAGGCACTGCTATTATATGACCGAGGGCATGTACATGATTTCCACTCGCATTTTTCAGTTGTAATAAATCTCCTGCCCCCGCAATAACTAGTGTTTGATTTGAAGTAGTAAAGTCACCACCACTAAAATAGGTTAAATTATTGGCCGCCAATTCAATATATCCATCATTTGGATTGATATCTTGTACATAATTATTGCCGATAGCATCTTTACTTCTATGCCAGATCAATATAATTGTTCCTGCGCGCATATGTTCCCAAAAAGGAATATTTTTAAATATTATTGGTGTTTGCCACGACAATTGAACCGAATTATTATCTCCCAATGTCCAATTCCTCATATCAAGATTATCCTGAATGACCAATAGTTCTGTCCATTCTTCACTTTGGGTGCTGGTAGTATTGAAAGAAGAATTAAAATAGCTGCTCACCACTGCCTCCTGCGCCTTTAAAGAAGTCAAAAAAACTAAGAATATGAAGAAAACTAATATCAATTGTCGGCTCAAGCCAAATCCTCTCCTCATCGGAGCGAATTGTAAGCAAGAATGCACAAACCAACGCATAGTAATGATGATTTTTATCTTGTGAAAGAAAACTCTGATTAAGGTTATTTCATTTTCTGAAATTCAGCTGTTCACCTATGAAAACACCTTATTTAATATAGCAAAAATAGATAAACTATCTTATTAATTTATAGCGTCACCTTTAATTCAGGATAAGTTGGTTTAGTGGGTTTTATATAATGCACTATAACAGGTATTTACGCCGATTTGGTAATCTGGATTACTTCTATCTTTTTCTTATTTCTCATAATGTGTTGCGCTCAGGGCCTTTCCCTGCATTATCTGATGAAAAAACTCTGCCGTTCTGTTCATAGTAAATTCCGGGGTAAACTGGTTGGGCTGATGTTCTCCGTTTTCTTTCAGATAAATGAAGATAGTTGCATTTTAAGTGCAGAACGCTATGTTAAATGAATTTCGGATCAGATATTCTACGATGTTATTTTTCCTCCACTTTCTCGCTCAGCGATTTAAATCCTTTTCCAAGAATTTCATAAGCATCAAGCACAGCTATAAAAGCCTCCGGGTCAATCCGGTGCACATACTCCTCAAGCATATACAATTCGCGAGGGCTTACAACGGTGAAAATAATCTGCTTGCTTTTATGGTTATACATGCCTTCGCCATGCAGGAAAGTGCCACCGCGTTTCAGGTCACTTAAAATTGTATCGCGGATGTCATCGTGTTTATCCGAGATAATAAAAAGTGTTTTGTCGTACGAAAAGCCATGCATGGCAGTATCAATCACACGGCCGATCACAAAAATGGTAATCCAGCTGAAAAGCGGGATGCGCCAGTCACCGAAAGCCAAATAGCTGAGCACAACAATGGATGAATCAACCATCATCATCAGTTGCCCCAATGGCATGCGGGTATATTTTTGCAGTATCATTGCTATTACATCCGAACCTCCGCTTGTAGCTTTGGCTTTAAAAGTGAATGCAACACCAACTCCAATAAGTAGTCCGCCGAATATGCATGAAACCAGCGGCTCACCCGGCACCAGTGGCAAAGAACCATAGAAGTATGATAAGGTATCGACATACACCGATGTAAGTACAAATGCAACTACAGTTTTAACACCAAAGCGGGGGCCCAGTATCCGTGTTCCGATAATTGTAAGAGGAATATTAAATGCCAGGGCTGTCAATCCGATGGGAGTTCCCAAAAGGTGATGCAGCATAATGGAGATGCCGTAAATGCCTCCGGGTACAATTTTATCGGGACTGATAAACAAAACATATCCAGCGGCAACCAGTAAGGTGCCAAAGGCAATAAGTGCATAGGATTTGAACCATCTGGCCGAAAACAGCTTTTCCTTTTGAAAAATCGATCGTTGAACCATTATTGCAATTTCATTTGTGCGAAGAAAACTTTGAAACTATTCATGCTCTTCAAACCATTTACTCTGTCAGTTTTTCTCTCAGCGATTTAAATCCCTCTCCAAGTATCTCATTGGCTTCGAGAACGGTTAAAAAGGCAGTAGGATCAATTTCGTGGATATATTCTTCTAAAAGAGCCATTTCCCTTCGGTTAACAACGGTAAAGATAATGGTTTTGTCGGAGCCGTTATACATGCCTTTGCCCGGGATGTAAGTGCCTCCGCGGTTCAGGTCGTTAATAATACGGTCGCGTATCTGCTCGAATTTGTCGGATATTATAAACAGAGTTTTGTCAACACTCATACCTTGCAGCACAATATCAATTGTTTTTCCTGTGATATATATTACGATCCACGAATATAAAGGTATCTTCCAATCGGCAAACACAAGTAATCCGATCAATACAATTGCCGAGTCAACATAAATCATTAACTGTCCGAGTGGCATTTTTGTGTATCTTGCAATAATCATGGCCACAATATCCGATCCGCCCGAGGTAGCTTTTGATTTAAATATCAAACCAAGTCCGAGTCCGATCAGTACACCGCCAAATACGGATGAAAGAAGCGCATCACCGGCAACAAGCGGGGCTTCTCCAAACAAATAAGTAATTGCATCCATAAAAACCGAAGTCAACACAAAACCAACAACAGTTTTAACGCCAAACCGGGGACCAAGTATCCTGATACCTATTATAGTAAGCGGAATATTCATTATCAATCCCATCAGTCCGATCGGAAGTCCGGTTGGTGCCCATTTAAAAACTCCTTCAGTAAGGTAATGTATCACAATGGCTATGCCATATACACCCCCCGGCACGATTTTATACGGGGAAATAAAAAATACAAAACCCGCCGCCAGTATTATTGACCCGATTACAATAAGGCTGTAGCTTATAAACCATTTTTTTGAAAAGATTTTTTCCTGTCGAAAGTCCATAAAATCAGTATTATAACAATATTTTTTAGTATTTTTTTTGGAGGGTGCGAATTTCGGGAGATATTTTGAGATACCACTATAAAACTGAATTAATTTATAAGGATTATTTCATGCTTGCGATTTATATGCTATGCAATTTATTCGTTTTGCCATATGAAAGCCACAGAGCAAGCAGAAAGAGCAAAGGTTGAAAGGGACTCAATAATCATCAATGCCGGGCACTGACAAAAAATATAGAGATATAGCATGTAAAGCAGGAGACTTTTCATCCTGAATTAGTTTAACAGGATTAATTTTACTATCACAAGTCTGATACTAAAATGCTACCCGGTAGCCCGGATATCTTCGCAATAAATTGAGAATGGCAACGTTATAGCCTTTATGATCATGTACTCAACATGTTTCGGTTCAAAACTTATCAAAACTAATTGAATCATTTTATCAGAGAGTAGTTGCCTAAACCCATTTTTTATTACTTTAGCACGTTTTTTCAGCACACTTATGTATTTGGTATTTATGCGCGCAATCCTGTTGGTTTTTATATTTTCGGCCATTTCTATGGGGCTCAGGGCGCAGCAGGATCCACAGTTTACGCATAATATGTTTAATAATGCTTTTGTAAATCCTGGTTCATACGGGTTAAGCGATGGTATTACCGTTACCGGCATATTCCGCGAGCAATGGCTTGGTTTTAAGGACTATAACAACGAAAAGGTTGCCCCGGAAACTCTATTGGTAACAGCTGATTCACCTCTGAAGTTTCTTCATGGCGGGGTAGGGTTGGGCATTGCACAGGATAAAGAGGCACAAATAAAAAATATGCTGGTGAAATTGGGTTATGCCTATCACTTAAATCTGGGCAATGCAAAGCTTGGTATTGGTATTAACGCAAATTTTAATAATAAATCAATCAATAAGGAAAAACTTAACCCCATCGATGAAAGCGATCCGGTAATTGCCGGACTTTCGGCTGATGGAGTGATGATAACCGATATGTCGGTAGGTGTCTTTTTACAAAAACCACGTTACTACGTAGCATTTTCTTCAACCCAGATACTTGAAACTACCAAGTCATCAGGCGAAGGTGTGGGCTTTTACCAGAACAAGCGTCATTATTATGTTACCGGGGGGCATGATATAACACTTCCGGCATTCCAGGGATATGTTTTTACTCCTTCTGTTTTTCTGAAATCTGATATGAATACTATCCAGGCTGATATTAATTTAATGGCCCGGTACAATAATAAGATTTGGGGAGGGTTATCATACCGTATCAACGATGCAGTTTCACTTATGATCGGGATGGCATACAAAGATCTGGAAATAGGCTATTCATACGACATCCCTACAAGCCAGATAGCGGCAACAGGAAGTCACGAGATTATGGCCCGCTACAGGTTTAAACTGGAGAGAGACAAAACACGGACAGGATATCGTAATACGCGCTATCTCTGATGAATAAGCTTAAGAAATTCAGGTTCTTAGTGAAAATATTTACAAACCTGGATAATAAAGAACATAACTTGTCGTTAATTGCATACTGAAATGAGGTCAACAAGTGCCGGAAGGCTTGTTAATTATAGCGTTTGATTATTTAACCTATAACCGACAATTTTCTTAAGGAATGCCGGATTTAACATTTCAACGGGCTAAAATTGACTCACACCAAACAACACAGCAATGAAAAAACTGCTTTGCATTTCTCTGATTGCAATACTTTTTGCCAGTTGCCGCAATAGCGGCAATGGAGAACTGATAGGGGTTCAAAACAGAGAGAAGTTCTATCAGCCCGATCCTTTCGGGATGGCATACGTGCCTATGGGAAGCTATACAATGGGTTCCGGGGACCAGGATGTGCCTTATGCGCATCTTAACAATCCCAGGACTATCACTGTTACTGCATTCTATATGGACGAAACCGAAATCACCAATAACGAGTACCGACAGTTCGTTTATTGGGTAAAAGATTCGATCGCCCGCCGTATGCTTGGTGAAATCAATGCTGAGCAGTTCCTTATTTCGGAAAATAAAAAAACCGGCGAAGTATATGATCCTCCTTATCTGAACTGGGATGCCGAAATAAAATGGGAAACCGAAGAAAACCGTGACGCGCTGGAACCCATGTTCCTGCCCGAAAATGAACGATACTACCGGAAGAAAGAAATTGATACCCGTAAATTATTTTACGAATACTACTTCATTGATCTGCTTGCAGCTTCGAAGAAAGATTATTCACAGCCTGGTGATTCGAAGAATGCAAACTTTGCAAACCGCCCTCAGGGGATGAAAGATCGTTCAGTATATGTTCGCAAAGAGGTTATTAATGTTTACCCCGATACACTTGCATGGCTGCACGATTATGCCTATAGCTACAACGACCCCGTCGCACAGAGGTATTTCTGGCACCCTGCTTACGATAACTATCCGGTAATTGGTGTCAACTGGAAACAGGCCACCGCCTTCTGTGTTTGGCGTACCCGTTTTCTCGAATCATTCCTGATGCGTAAAAAAACAGCTGTTCCCAATGAATTCAGGCTTCCTACCGAAGCTGAATGGGAATGGGCCGCCCGTGGCGGAAATTCTTTAAGCCCTTACCCCTGGGGTGGACCTTATACCCGAAACGATAAAGGATGTTTCCTGGCTAACTTCAAACCCTTACGTGGTAACTATATTGATGATGGAGGTGCCCGAACAGTTATTGTAGCTCATTATCCTGCCAACGATTTCGGACTATATGACATGTCGGGTAACGTTTCCGAATGGTGTGCCGATGCTTACGACGAATCAGCAAACCAGTTCACCTGGGACATGAACCCCACCTATTTATATAATGCCAAGGAAGATGATTCGCCCTTGCTGAAGCGTAAACTTGTTCGCGGCGGATCATGGAAAGATATTGCCTATTATCTTCAGGTTTCAACACGTGCGTATGAATACCAGGACTCATCGAAATGTTATATAGGATTCCGTTGTGTTCAGGATTTTATGGGACGTCAGAAGGATGATAACCCTGCACGCGCCTCAAGAATTTATAACTAGTCTGAATTAAAAAAAAGCAGTTACTTTTTAAAAAAAAGTTCATTAACTATTAAATCTAAATCATTAATCAATAATAAAATTAATTCACATCATGGGATTTGCAAGTTTTGTCAGTAGTAAAGGTTACAAAAACTTTATGTCGAAGTTGTATGGTATAGGTGCTTCAGTCGTAATTGTAGGAGCTCTGTTTAAAATCGTACACATTCAGGGCGCTAATGAAATGCTTTTTGTCGGTTTGATCACTGAAGCAATTATTTTCCTTTTTTCAGCATTTGAACCACCTCATGTGGAGCCTGACTGGAGCCTGGTTTATCCCGAACTTGCAGGAATGTATCACGAAGGTCCGGGATCACCGGGATCAGTAAAAAGAACTCCTGGCGGTAAAACGGTTACGCAGGAACTTGACGACATGCTCTCGAAAGCAAAGATAGGCCCTGAACTGATCGAGAGCCTTGGCGATGGAATGCGTAAAATGAGCGAAAACGTCAGCAAGATGTCGGATGTTACAAGTACTGCCGTTGCCACTGATAATTTTGTAAAAAATGTAAATGAGGCAGGCAAATCAGCCGGCGAGCTATCTTCATCCTATAAAAGAGTTAGTGATGTGCTGCAACAGGACGCTTCTACAGTTGGTGAGTTTTCGTCGAGCGTAAAATCCGCAGCGGTATCAGCAGGTACACTTGCTACTGTTTATAATGATGTTTCATCCGCCATCAAAAAGGAAATGTCGGCTACCGAAACTTTTGCCAACAGTATATCAGCAGCTACAGATTCAGCTAACCGCTTAGCAGAAAAATATAACGTTTCAGCCGATATTCTAAGCAAATCAGCCGAAATGCTTAATTTCAGTACGCTCGACAGCAAAGCCTATAATGATCAGTTGCAGAAAATTTCAACTAATCTGGCCGCTCTCAATACTATTTATGAAGTTCAGTTGAAATCATCCAATGAGCAGATTGAAACTACAAACCAGCTCAGGTCAACAGTTGGATCGTTCCTCAGCAGCATGAATGAGTCTTCATCCAATATGACCAAATACCAGCAGGAAATTGACCAGCTTACAAAGCGGGTTAGTGCACTGAACCAGGTTTATGGTAATATGCTTACTGCTATGAACGTAAACATGAACAAATAACCTGCAATCAACAACTTTATAAATATTTTACAACACTGAAAACGCTTAATTATGGCTGGATATAAAGAGACGCCGAGGCAAAAAATGATCGGGATGATGTACCTGGTGTTAACTGCCTTACTGGCACTCAATGTGTCTGTTGAAATTCTGAATGCCTTCCTGATCGTTAACGAAAGTATGGAAACCACCAACAGAACTTTTAGCAGCAAAACTTCTGAATATTATGCCCGATTCGAAGATGCTTATAAAAATGATCCCGGTAAAGTTGGTCCTTATTGGGAAAAAGCTCAACAGGCCCGCAAGCTTTCTGACGAATTGAAAATCTATTTGAACAACGTAAAGTATGAGGCAATAGCTGTATCCGAAAAAATACCTATCGATTCGGCAAAGGTTCGACCGCTCTACACCATCGGCACAAAAGATAAATACGACGAAACTACCGTTTACTTTATTGGGAATTCAGTGGATGGATCCAAAGGGAAAGCAGGTGAAATGCAGACTAAAATTGCAAAGTTCAAACAGGATTTACTTAGCATTGTTGATGCTGAAGATCGTTCAAGTATCAAAATAGGTCTTGATCTTGACGGTCCGTTTTATGATGCTGACCACAACAAACAGAACTGGGCCATGCACAACTTTTACCATACCATTCTGGCTGCTGATGTTACCATCCTGAACAAGCTGGTTGCTGAAGTACAAAATGCTGAGCTCGACGTTATTACACACCTCAAAAGTAAGGTTGGAGCCGCTGACTTTAAAATTGACCAGGTTGGCGCAACTGTTGTTCCTAAAAGTCAGTATGTTTTCATGGGCGAGAACTACGAAGCTGAAGTTTTTGTAACAGCAATGGATTCCAAGCAGGAATTTACTGCCAATATAGGCGGAATGAGGACCAGCGAGAACGGCGTAATAAAAGTTACTCTTCCTGCAACTTCACCGGGACCAAAAGTTGTTACCGGGCAGGTGATGTACAAATCTCCTACAGGCGAAGTTAAGCCCTACGAAGTAAAATTTGAATACATAGTAGCACCTCCTTCTTTATCGGTCTCCGCTACCAAAATGAACGTGTTCTATGTTGGTGTCGATAATCCGGTCTCAATTTCTGCAGGTGGTGTTTCACCGGATCAGATAAATGCAAGTATTACCAATGGTTCAATTACCCGTAACGGTGCTATTTGGGTTGTTCGTCCGGGTTCTCCGGGCAAAGCTTCGGTAACAGTAAATGCAAAACTTGGCGATCGCATGAAAAGTATGGGGAGTGTTGAGTACCGTGTAAAGAATGTTCCTTCTCCGACTGCTTTTATTGCAAATACTGATGGTGGTGCTGTGAGCAGAGATCTGGTACTTGCTTCTGGTGCAATAATTCCCCGCATGCCATCAGATTTCGAGTTTGACCTGAATTTTTTGGTTACATCATTCAAGTTTTCAGGTAACAGAAAAGGTGATCTTGTTGATTACTCAGGGAATGGAAATAGTCTGACAAGTCAAATGAAGGATTTTATCCGTCAGGCCAGGCGTGGTGATAAAGTCATTCTGGAAGATATCATGGCCAAAGGTCCTGATGGTAAAACCCGTAAATTGAATTCGATTGTACTTACGCTTCAATAAATCTAACGATTTTAAGCTGATATGAAATAGCCATGATTGTACATCACCCATCAGGGATGATATTATGAAAAATCTGGCGTATTCCATCTGACCCGTAAAAAATAAATATTGACAGATGAAAAAGAATATTCTGATCATAGCGATCCTGTTGCTTTTCATTGCTGCCAGCAGTAATGCGCAACAGATACTGAATACGCCTCCCCGCGATGGTGTGGTTGATAAAAGCGAGAAGATCGAGAAAAAACCAATTCCCTATCCCTGGATCAGAAATGCTGATTATGTATGGGAAAAACGCCTGTGGCGCGTTATTGACATGCGTGAGAAAATGAATCAGCCCATGTATTATCCTGAAACTCCGCATAATAACTGGCGCAGCTTTATGACTATCATGATGGATGCTATTAAGGAAGGTAGCCTTACAGCTTATGATGCCAATTCACCTACTGATGAGTTTATTTCCCCGATGTCGTTCAAAGAACTGATGGCAAGTGTGGAGAAAGCTGACTCAATGCAGTTGCAACGTTCATACCCCCCTTACGATTTTTATGATACCGTTATTGTTAAAAAACTAAATACTACTGATATAAAGAAAATCAGGATTAAGGAAGATTGGTTTTTCGATAAACAGCGTTCCATGCTAGAAGTTCGCATCATAGGCATTTGCCCGGTAATTGATGTTTTTAATGATGATGGCACCTTTCGTGGTATGAAGCCTCTTTTCTGGATTTATTTTCCTGAGGCCAGGCCAATTATGGCTAAATCGGAAGTCTTCAACAGGTTTAACGGTGCAGCAAAGCTTACTTACGACGATTTCTTCTGGAAGAGGATGTTCAGCAGTTATATTTATAAAGTAGATAATCAGTATGATAGAAAAATCGCTGAGTACGCAACCGGTATTGATGCCATATTGGAATCGGAACGTATAAAAGAAGATCTTTTTAACTTTGAACAGCAACTCTGGGAATACTAAGCTGGTTATATCCCAATTGTATTAGGATGATTTAACAGGCAACTCTTCACTCATGGAGAGTTGCTTTTGTTTTTATACATTTGTAGTTTGCCTGGCATCACTGCAAAAGGGTGAAGAAAAATTTCCATTTTTCAATTTTAATTCTTCTCATGTCCGCTGATCTGCTTCAAACACCTATTGAATATCTCAAGGGAGTCGGCCCCAGGCGCGGCGAACTGCTTCGTAAGGATGCCGGTGTAAGCACGTATTACGATATGTTGACATACTATCCCTTCAGGCATGTGGATCGTAGCAGATTTTCGCCTATTGGCGAAATAAACTCCGAAAATATCTACCTGCAGATACGGGGCAAAGTTACTGATGTTCAACTGGTCGGTCAGGCCAGAGCATCGCGCCTGGTTGTTACATTACGCGATAATACCGGCTCCATTGACCTGATTTGGTTCCAGGGAATTAGCTGGGTAAAGGATAAATTCACTCCTGGCAGCGAATGGGTTGTGTTTGGCAAACCCTCCCTGTTTAATGGCCGTTATAATATCTCACATCCCGAAACCGAATCGATTGCCGAATTTGTTGCTCAGCCGGCTGATCCGCTTCACCCTATTTACAATTCGTCGGAGAAAATGAAACTCAATGGGTTGAGTACCCGTGCTATTTCGAAAATTACACGCACCCTGGTCAACCAGTTAAAAGGTGTAATTCCCGAAACACTGAGTATTACTATTCTCAATGAACTGAAACTTATGGATCGTGAGACGGCCTTGGTAAATATTCATTTTCCAACGGATGGTGAAATATTGGAGAAAGCCCGTGCCCGTCTGAAATTCGATGAACTGTTTTTTATTCAACTGCGCCTCTTACGTTATAAAATTAACCGTGCCGAGAAAATCAGGGGAAATGTTTTCAGTCATATTGGTGATTTGTTTAACGGATTTTACAAGGAACACCTTCCTTTTGAACTTACCAATGCTCAGAAAAAGGTCATCCGCGAAATACGTGCCGATATGGGTTCCGGTAAGCAAATGAACCGATTGTTGCAGGGAGATGTTGGCAGTGGAAAAACTTTGGTGGCACTGATGTGTATGCTGATTGCCCTCGACAATGGCTTCCAGGCTTGCCTGATGGCTCCTACCGAAATACTTGCAAATCAACATTATGCTACAATTACGAAGTTTCTTTCAGGAATGGATGTAAAGGTTGACCTCTTAACCGGAAGCACAAAAAAAGCCCGCCGTAAAGAAATCCATCCCATGCTGCAATCGGGTGAATTGCACATAATTATAGGTACCCATGCTTTAATAGAGGATACCGTTAAGTTTAGTAACCTCGGCCTGGTTGTGGTTGATGAACAACATCGTTTCGGTGTTGCACAGAGGGCAAAAATGTGGAGTAAAAGCGAAGTGCCGCCGCATGTGTTGGTTATGACTGCTACGCCGATTCCCCGCACACTGGCCATGACTGTGTATGGGGACCTTGACCTTTCGGTGATTGATGAACTTCCGCCTGGACGCAAAGCCATTAAAACGTATCATTTCTATGAATCGGGTCATGAAAAAGTGTATAATTTCATGCGTCAGCAGATTGCATCAGGAAGACAGATTTATGTTGTGTACCCGCTTATTGAAGAATCAGAAATGCTTGATCTGAAAAACCTTCAGGATGGATTCGAGCATCTTAAACAAGTGTTTCGCTCACCTCAGTATAGTTTGAGCATGGTTCACGGTCGCAAGAAAGCGGACGAAAAGGATGCTGAAATGATGCGTTTTAAAAATGGTGAAACTCAGATTTTGGTTGCTACAACAGTTATTGAAGTGGGAGTGGATGTTCCAAATGCTTCGGTGATGGTGATCGAGAATGCTGAAAGGTTCGGACTTTCACAACTTCACCAGCTTCGTGGCAGGGTCGGGCGTGGGGCCGATCAATCGCATTGCATTCTGATGACCGGTTTTAATCTTTCAGCTGATGGACGGATACGGATTGATACCATGGTGAGGACAACAGACGGATTCGAAATTTCGGATGTTGACCTGAAACTACGCGGTCCCGGCGACCTCGAAGGAACCCGTCAAAGCGGAATTCTCGACCTTAAGCTGGCGGATATTGTCCGCGATGAGCAGTTACTCAGAGCATCGCGAAATATTGCGCAAAAACTTCTTGATGAGGATCCCCACCTTACAAATATTGATAACCAGAGAATGGTTCGTTATCTGAATTATCTGAACAGCAAAAAATCGGAATGGGCACAAATAAGTTAGATACGCAATGTTTGCTTCTCTGACTTATAAAGTGCACATAAAGTCATCTGCCTTGCCTTATGCAATGATATGATTTTGAAAATGCAAAGATTTATCCTTCCAATATCAGATCATAGCAACAATCTATAACCCTCCGGTAAAAACAACTTTTCTGATCTGAATATATTTTCCGGTGTTAAGTACCAGGTAATAAACACCTGCGGGCACACCAACTGGTTCCCATTCGCATGTATGGCTTCCTGAATTCAAGGTTTCATCAATCAACGTAGTGACGGGCATACCGCTTATGTCACGCACCTGAAGGAGGACTTTTGTGTTTTCTTTAAGTGTATAACTTATATGCGTCGATGTAACAAACGGATTTGGCGTATTTTGCCCGAGAACAGCGTTGCTTATAGCAATGGGATCGCTGATGGCGGCAGCAGAAAGTAACGAAGGGCTTCCAGCCTGCACCCATGCGGTATAAATCAGATCAGCCATAGCATGTGATGCTTGTTCGAAAAGCGGTGTTGTAAAACTCTTGCTCTTTTCCCAAAGTGCATTCTTGTAAGCTGATGATGATGTATTTGTCGAAAACGTTATGGCATAATCATCAGCCATCAGAATGGAATCGCAATAAGTGTAGTTAGTGTACAGATAATCAAATATATACTGGTTAACATCACTTATTTCTACAGCATCAGTCCCTGAGTATACAATTTCCGAAATATGTGCATTTATCATTGTTGACTCGTAACGTGAATGTATTCCTGAGTTCCCGGTGAATTGTCCGTTGTAATTCCTGGTAATGTGCAAGGGCATATGTCCGTCAGCAACATAATGTCCCAGGTCGGCAGCAAAAATCTTGGCTTTTGCGAAGTCAAGCCTTTGCATACAATTTCGAAGCGAATCAAAAGTGCGCCCGGTAGCCCAGGGTAAAATACCGTTGTCAATTACAAAAGCATTCCCATACAGCGCAATTACTGAATCGTAGGTCTGCGGAATTCGTCCGGTGGAAACAAAGAGACTGTAATTATCTATATCAATATAATGCCTGGGGCCTTCAGTTGGATCAGTTGATTTACGGTAATCGGCATCCGATGCATGTTCAGTCAGAAAAGCTACCCAAGCTTGAAAATCCTGCATTTGCTGATTGTACGAAAGTGATGAAGATTCACTTATTTTACTATGACCGGTTCCTCCCCAACTTATCAAAATGAATGATAATGAGAGGATCAGGATTGTTGACAAGAATGACTTTTTCAAATTGAGAGGTTTAACAGGATGTTAGAAAAAGGTAAAATTACACAATTATTGGTTAAGTGAATGAAAATGAATGAAATTGGGTTAAAGTATGACTTCTGGTTTATTGGCTATTATGTTTAAAGGTTCAAAAGTTCAAAGGTTCAAATACCTTCGGTGTTCAAAGTTCACTAACACTGCAAGCCCGAAGTACAAGTGTTCAAATACCTTTCGGCGGTTAAGATCTCCCAGCACTGCCTAACCCTGACTTAAAGATGTCAACTTTATTTTTTTATAGGATTATTTGCACATCCGACATTACCTATCCAACATCCAAGATTTTCCACACATAGAAAGCCAATTATTCCTTAAATTTGCGCCTCCGAAAAGAATTTACTATGAAAATTTCGTACAAATGGCTGAAAGAATACACCAATGTCAGTCTTCCCCCGGTTGAAGTAGCAAGAATATTGACTGATTGTGGTTTAGAAGTTGAAGCTATCGAAGAATATGAATCCATAAAAGGAGGCCTGAAAGGAATTGTAATAGGCCATGTGCTTTCAACGCAACGCCATCCAAATGCAGATAAACTTACCTGCTGCAAGGTTGATGTTGGTGAAGGCAAAGTACTGGATATTGTTTGTGGTGCTCCTAATGTAGCTGCAGGCCAGCGTGTGCCGGTAGCAACAATCGGCACGGTACTCTTCAGGGGGGATGAATCTTTTACCATTAAAGCCGGCAAACTACGCGGCGAACCCAGTGATGGGATGATTTGTGCCGAGGATGAACTTGGCCTCGGTGATTCACATGCAGGCATAATGGTGTTGAATGAAAATGCTATTGTTGGCTCCGCTGCTGCTGAATATTTTGGAGTAGATTCGGATACAATTCTGGAAGTCGCAATAACGCCAAACCGTGCTGATGCTACCTCGCATATCGGTGTGGCCCGCGACCTGGTTTCGGCCATTACTAACCGCGAAAAGCAGCATAACAGCATTTTTCTTTCCCGTCCTTCAGTTGATGAGTTCAAAATAGATAATAATTCACTGCCGATCACGGTAAGTATTGAAAATCCCGAAGCTTGCCGAAGATATACCGGAGTCACAGTAAGCGGGTTACAGGTTAAACCCTCGCCGACATGGCTACAGGATAGATTGAAAGCAGTCGGGCTGCGTCCGATCAATAACATAGTTGATATTACCAATTTTGTGCTGATGGAAACCGGTCAGCCTTTGCACGCATTTGATGCCGCTTATGTTACCGGAAACCAGGTTATTGTAAAGAAAATGCCTGCTGGTACAAAGTTCGTTACGCTCGATGGTGTTGATCGCAGTCCTGGCACTAACGACCTGATGATTTGTAATGATAGAGAACCAATGTGTATTGCCGGAGTATTTGGCGGAGCTAAATCGGGGGTTACCGAAAAAACTACCGCCATATTTCTCGAAAGTGCATATTTCGATGGGACTCATGTGCGTAAAACTTCTAAACTGCATGGTTTAAAAACGGATGCTTCATTCCGTTTCGAACGGGGAGCCGATCCGAATATGACTGTTTATGCACTCAAACGTGCCGCTTTACTGATGAAAGAAATTGCCGGTGGAAATATCTCCTCGGAAATTGTAGATGTATACCCCGAAGTGATCAGGAATGCTGAAATTGAAGTTTCGTTCAAAAGAATTAATACACTGATTGGTAAACAGATTGACAAGGAGACAGTTAAAGGCATTCTTACTTCGCTTGAAATAGACATTTTATCAGAAACAGAAGATGTTTTACTGCTTTCCGTTCCTCCCTTTAAAGTTGACGTTACCCGTGAGGCTGATGTAGTTGAAGAAATACTACGTATTTACGGATACAATAACATTGATTTCAGCGATTCACTAAAATCATCACTTTCATACAGCCGCAAACCTGATCCTGAAAAGCTCCAGCAAAAACTGGCTGACTTCCTGAGCAACAATGGTTTCAACGAAATACTCACCAATTCGCTTACCAGTTCGGCATACTACGAGAAGTCCGGCGTTTTCAATTTTGATCAATGCGTAAAAATACTAAACCCACTGAGCAGTGAACTTGGAGTAATGCGCCAGACTTTACTTTACAGCGGGCTCGAAAGTATTTCGCACAACCTCAACCGTCGCATGGCCGATCTCAAATTCTATGAATTCGGGAATGTGTACCAGTATAATACTGCTCAGGCTGATAGTAGTGATGTAACCAAAAAATATTCAGAACGCAAAAAACTTTCGATATTTGTAACGGGCAGTCAGCAAGACGAAAGTTGGTATATGGCTTCCCGAAAAACGGATTATCATTTCCTGAAATCGCTGGTGTTTGCAACACTCCGCAAAACCGGAATTGCCCTGCAAAAACTCAGTGCTGTGGAAATTGAAAAAAATGTATTCGCCGAAGGTGAAGCATTCTGCATCAATACTAAGCCACTTGTAAGTATTGGACGTCTAAGCACTTCTATCCTGAAACAGTTTGATATTAAACAGGATGTTTTCTATGCCGAAATCCACTGGAGTGCTTTGCTCCGTGAGGTGAAGCCCGATAATATAAAGTTCAGCGAGATAAGCCGTTTCCCGGAAGTTCGCCGCGACCTTGCACTGCTTCTCGATAAGAGTGTTAAATTTATTGATATTGAAACACTTGCCTATAAAAACGGGAAAGGAATTTTACGCGCAGTAAACCTGTTTGATGTGTATGAAGGTGAGAAAATTGAAGCAGGTAAAAAATCCTATGCCGTGAGTTTTACTATGCAGGACGACCAGAAAACGCTGACAGATAATGATATTGAAAAACTGATGAAACGCCTTACCGAAGTCTTTGAAAAAGAAATGGGTGTAGTGATCCGGAAATAGTTTCAATTCAATTGTTTTCTAAGAGAAAGCCGGGCTCAGTTCCGGTTTTTTCTTGTTAACATGTGAAATAATTTGGATCCCGATTCCCAAATACTCCATTTTTGTCATTTTGTCAGCAATACTGCCAAAAATAGTTAAACGAATAAAATATTTACCGGGAATAGCGTTAACTTTGCAGAGTAATAGCCTTTGAGGCAAAGAAATACAATGGATATAATTTCAATAAAACAGCGTTTTGGTATTATAGGCAATTCGGCGTTGCTCGAGAGAGCCATAGATATAGCCAGGCAGGTTGCCCCGACTGATCTTAGTGTTCTGATTACCGGCGAAAGCGGGGTTGGGAAAGAAATCTTCCCGCAGATTATTCACCACCTTAGTGCCCGCAAACATGGGCCATATATTGCTGTAAACTGTGGTGCAATTCCCGAAGGTACAATTGACTCGGAATTGTTCGGTCACGAAAAGGGCTCATTTACAGGTGCTCACGAAGCCCGGAAAGGATATTTTGAAGTTGCAAACGGTGGTACCATTTTTTTGGATGAAGTGGCAGAACTTCCTTTGTCAACTCAAGTGAGATTGCTGCGGGTGCTTGAATCAGGAGAGTTTTTTAAAGTAGGTTCGTCAAAAAGCCAGAAAACAGATGTGCGCGTTGTAGCGGCAACTAATGTTGATGTGCAACTGGCAATTGATCATGACAAGTTCAGGCAGGATTTGTTCTACCGGCTGAATTCGGTGCCTATCGCAGTGCCTGCTTTGCGCGAGCGTAAAGACGATATTGTATTGTTGTTCCGTAAGTTTGCTTCCGATTTTGCCGAAAAATACCGCATGCCTGCCCTCGAACTCGATGAGGAATCAAAACAGATAATGATGAACTACCGTTGGACCGGTAATATCAGGCAGCTTAAAAATTTTACTGAGCAGATTTCGATTATCGAACGTAACAGGAATATTTCTGCGGCTATCCTTCAACGCTATCTGCCCGAAACAACCCGGCGTGATTTACCGGTTCTTTTTAAGGACGCACACAAAGGTAATGAGATGTCCGAAAGGGAATTGCTTTATAAAGTACTGTTTGATATGCGCCGCGATATCACTGATCTCAAAAAATTGGTCGGTGAAATTATTGGTCACGATGAAGTTGACAACCATTTCACGAATTCAGCTACCCATATCCCGGAGCATTTTATAAAAGATCCTCAACGAGCGGATGTAAGCAGGGTAGTAGTTCACGACAGGGCTCAGCCGGTTGATGATGAACCGTTTGTGCATGGGGAAGTCATGGAGGAATCGCTTTCGCTTCAGGATCGCGAACTCGAACTTATACGTCGCGCGCTCGATAAACACGAAGGCCGCCGCCGCAACGCCGCCAAGGAACTTGGGATTTCGGAACGAACATTGTACCGTAAGATTAGAGAATATGGAATTAAAGGTTAAAAGTTGCCACCGGCCAAAACTTTCGCCATTACGTTTGATTGTGTCACTTTCACTTTTTATGGCACTTTTCACATTTCTGATGGTACAAGGCTGTAGCTATTCGTTTACAGGTGCCAGTATTTCACCCAGTGTTAAAACGCTCTCGGTAAGTTATCTGCCAAACAATGCGTCGCTTGTTCAGCCTACGCTGAGCCGGAAATTAACCGAAGCTATCAGGGATAAGTTTACCAGTCAATCAGGTTTAAATCTGGTAAGTGCAAACGGTGACCTTAATATTGAGGGAGAAATAACCCGGTATTCTACTGAACCAGTTGCTATTACGGCTGATCAGCAAGGCGCTATGCAACGATTGACCATTACGGTAAACATTCGATATACAAATAAACAGGATCCCAAACAGGATTTTGAAACCAGCTTCTCCCGTTTCAGTCAATATGACGCGCAAAGACGGCTTTCCGAAGTTGAGGATGACTTGATCGATCTTATTAATGATGAACTGGCTCAGGATATTTTTAATAAGGCACTTGCAAACTGGTAATTAAAACAGAATTCTGCAATAGTTCCTCAATATGAGCGAATTAGCCTCAAAAAATTAATTGCCTGGATTCTGAAAGGTTTATGTAGAGGTTAAGGCTGAGTGGTGAAACCTTAACCTTAACCTAAACCTTAACCTAAGTTACAAAAGAGTAAAAAAGTGAGATACTGCCAAAAAGATTAATGATTGAATAAGTTTTTTAGTCCTCAGTTTTTATCTGAACTAAAATTTTTCAAAAAAAAGTACACTGTTCGAAATTAGATTTCCTGACCTGAAAAATGACACCTGAAACATTTAACCGCTATCTTAAAGATCCTTCGCTGCTTGATAGCCATTCAGTAGATGAACTGTGGTTATTGGTAAAGGAATACCCTTATTTTCAGGTAGCACGTATGCTGTTGGCCAGGAACCTTTACAATACTGGGCACGAAGCATATCCTCTTTCGCTGCGACTGGCAGCCGCTTATGCAGGCGACCGAAGCAAACTCAAGGCTTTGATTGAAGGAATCCCGGTTGTAGGTAAAGAAAAAATGAAAACTGAAGTACCTTCGTCAATAAGTACTGAGCAGGAATTCAATGATATCAATGAAATTGGCACTGTTCAATCAGAAGATATCCGGGTAGCATCATTTGAGAAACAAGCCGGATTAAGTTCAGATATTTTAGCGGAATCAGGCATCGAAAATACCAATGCTACATTTGCCGATTCATCTGAAATACTTTTAACCGGGAAAAAGCAGGAAAGTGAACCGGAATATGTAAAAACTGAAAATTATCCTGCGCAGGAAGATGCGGGAATGCATAAAGGCGGCATTCAGAGGTTGAAGGCAGGGTATGCCGAAAGTATATCTGATCCTTTAATAGACAGTATATTCGCAAGATTAAGCGAGGCGCAGATTACTGTAGACGCAGATACTGCAGGAAAAACTGAGGCTGAAAAACCTGAAGGCGCAGCTGCTAACGAAGAGATTTTAATTCCCCGCAATGAACTGGTTGATAAATTTATACGTGATGAGCCGCGGATCGGTTCGCCAAAGCGTGAATTCTTTAATGCCGAAGATATTGCCAGGCAAAGCGCAAGCCTGCCCGATGACCTTGTGAGTGAAACGCTGGCCCGGATTTATGAGCAACAAGGTTTCTATATTCTGGCAATAAAAATTTATGAAAAACTCATGTTGCTTATTCCCGAAAAAAGTAGTTACTTTGCAGGCCAAATTAAAGAAATTAATACTAAACGTAAGTAACACATTTATAAATACATAAAAACAATAGAGTATGAATGCTTTTATTTTTGTTTCTGTCCTGATCCTTATCGCTTGTGTGCTCATGATACTTGTTGTATTGGTTCAGAACTCAAAAGGTGGTGGACTGGCATCCAATTTTTCTTCATCCAATCAGTATATGGGAGTTCGCAAAACAGCCGATTTTCTTGAGAAATTTACCTGGGGATTAGCTGTTTCCTTACTCGTACTTAGCCTGTTATCAATTGCTGTTATCCCAAGAGGCGTCAGCAAACAGGGTGCTTCCGATACAGAACTTCGTCAGAATATTGATGAAAATGCACAGCCGGTTCAGGATTTCCAGACCCCCCCTGCAGAAGAGAAAAAATAGTATTTCAAAACTTTACGACATGGAATGTCAGAATGTCACGTGCATTCTGACATTTTTTTTTTGTCCGGTTATATATTTTCTTTTAAGTATAGGTTAAAGCGCACTATTGAAGTGCTATAATGTTACTATCCAATAAACTAGGTCTTCAGCTGAAATGTCTGCTCTCCATGTCATTTCCCTCTTTGGCACGAATTATGAGTACTCCATTATCATTCAGGATAAAATTATCTAATCATTAAACATAAAATTAATTTAAAAACATGGCACAGGTAAATGTAAAACCGTTGGCCGACCGAGTATTGGTTGAGCCGGCAGCAGCCGAACAAAAAACAGCGGGTGGAATTATAATCCCCGACACCGCAAAAGAAAAACCACAAAAAGGCAAGGTGGTAGCCATTGGAAATGGCAAAAAAGATGAACCCCTCACAGTAAAAGTCGGCGATCAGGTTTTGTACGGAAAATACTCCGGAACCGAAATCAACATCGAAGGCAAGGATTATCTTATCATGCGTGAAAGCGATATACTGGCTGTGATATAATTATTAACAAAAAAAACTTAAGATATGAAAGGTAAAGAAATAATTTTCGAAAGCGAAGCCCGCGATCGCATGAAAAAAGGCGTTGATGCTTTAGCGAATGCAGTAAAAGTAACACTCGGCCCTAAAGGACGCAATGTGATTCTCGAAAAAACCTACGGTGCTCCACAGATCACCAAGGACGGTGTGACTGTTGCTAAAGAGATAGAAATGAAAGACGCCGTCGAAAATATGGGTGCCCAGATGGTTAAAGAAGTAGCTTCAAAAACTGCCGATGTAGCCGGAGATGGAACCACTACTGCGACCGTACTTGCACAGTCAATTATTGCCACAGGTTTAAAAAATGTTACAGCAGGTGCAAACCCAATGGATTTGAAACGTGGTATTGAAAAAGCAGTTGCAATAGTGGTTGCTGATTTGAAAAAACAATCAAAAGAAGTTGGCAACAGCATCGAAAAGATACAGCAGGTAGCTACGGTTTCGGCTAATAACGACCAAACCATTGGCAAACTGTTAGCTGAAGCTATGGAAAAAGTATCAAAAGAAGGTGTTATCACCATCGAAGAAGCTAAAGGTATCGAAACAACTGTAAAAGTTGTTGAAGGTATGCAGTTCGACCGTGGCTATATTTCACCTTATTTTGTTACTGATGCTGAAAAAATGGAAGTGGTTTTCGAAAACCCGTACATCCTGATCCACGACAAGAAAATCAGCAGCATGAAGGATTTCCTTCCTGTATTGGAAAAAGTGGTTCAAACCAGCCGTCCTCTGCTTATTATTGCTGAAGATGTTGATGGAGAGGCACTTGCAACATTAGTAGTAAATAAAATCCGTGGCTCACTCAAAATTGTAGCTGTAAAAGCTCCCGGTTTTGGTGATCGTCGCAAGGAAATGCTCCAGGATATCGCCATCCTTACCGGTGGAACTGTTATTTCGGAAGAACAGGGATACCGCCTCGAAGATGCCGACCTGAGTTACCTCGGACAAGCTGAAAAAATTAATATTGATAAAGATAACACTACCATTGTAAGCGGAAAAGGCGCAAAAGAGGGTATTGTTGCCCGCGTTAGCCAGATCAAAGCACAGATCGAAACTACTACTTCGGATTACGATCGCGAAAAACTTCAGGAGCGCCTTGCTAAACTCAGTGGTGGTGTAGCGGTTATTTATGTTGGAGCAGCCAGCGAAATGGAAATGAAGGAAAAGAAAGACCGTTTCGACGATGCACTTCATGCAACCCGTGCCGCTATTGAAGAAGGAACTATTCCTGGTGGTGGTGTTGCTTACATTCGTGCTATTGCTGCATTGGAAAATGTAAAAACTGAAAATGAAGACGAAGAATTGGGAATCAGGATCGTGAAGCGCGCTCTTGAAGAACCACTTCGCCAGATAGTTGCCAACGCAGGACTCGAAGGCTCTATTATCGTTCAGAAAGTGAAAGACGGTAAGGATGATTTCGGCTTTAATGCACGTACCGAGGTTTACGAACATCTGTACAAAAGCGGTGTAATTGATCCTACAAAGGTTGCCCGCATAGCTCTTGAAAATGCAGCTTCCATTGCAGGAATGTTACTCACAACCGAATGCGTTATTTCCGAAATAAAAGAAGACAAAGAACCATCTATGCCAAATCCTGGTATGGGCGGCATGGGTGGAATGTACTAGAAGTAGATCCCGTTTTTGTTGAATACTTTTCAAAGCCCTGCTTCTGCGGGGCTTTGCTTTTAAAGCATGCAAAGCTCCTGGCAAATCTTTATCTATGAATACTTATTTTTCAGCAAACAGAAGAATAACAAATGGTGTTATATCCGATATTTCATCGGGTTGAATTCCGGTATGGTAAATACGGGCCTAAGATCAAGGAATAGGCCTTTTCACTACCGGAAATTACTCGCTTTAGGTCTGAAGCCTGACGTTTCCAGTAGTGAAAAACCGGGTTTAAAAAGTTTCTGATCATTTTGACTTCAGCCATATGTCCTGATTGTTGTAGAACAATCTCCCGGAATCGGCATTCATCTGATAAAAATCAACGTCTTTTTGCCTCACAAGCAGATCGTCAGCATAAATGTTTCCTTTCGAATCATCTTTCCCTTTTAGAACGATATACATCCTGTTTTTAGGATTTTTTACTGTAAAAATGCACTCAACCAATGACCAATTGCCATTTATTACTTCACTCTGTTCGGGGAAACATGTTACCGATTCCCAGGTATCAGCGGCTTCGTCGTATTCTTCAATCATGAGCCGAAGCCAGTTGTTAAGGGCATCTTTTGATGCATTATACATCCAGATACTTATTTCGTAACTTTCGCCAGCCGAAAAGGTACCCGGGGCAAACTCAGCAAATGTATGTTTGCCTTTCTTTTTACATTGAAACCCGCCTTTGCCACGAAACGGTTTATCTGATTTCAGGTTCTCAAATCCGGAATAAAAGAAACAAGAAGAATCATCGGAAACAGTAAATTGATTCCGCTTAAAAAGCTTCTTCTCATTCATTTTGTAAGTATCGAAAACAGATTGGGCGTTATTGCTGAAAAGATCGTCACTGCGCAAAGAAAATAGCGATATCCCTTCATCTTGATAAAGGAGCTGGCTTTTTCGAATTATTAGTTCTTCGTAAGCACTTATTGCATCAATGGTTCTGACCACAAGGAAGGGTTTACCTGAAGGCATATCGGTAAGTATATCTTTTGAATAAAAGTCGGGTGAAACGATTTGAACAATATTCTTGCTTTCACGTATGGATGTTCTGGTAAGATTAGCGCATACCAGCGGAATACCCGTGTGGTAGGAAAGAACAATTGAAGCTTTCATGATTTGTTCGTTCCTTGGCCTCGAAAAATTCTCTGAGCCCTGGTAAAAGAATGGTAATGATATAATGGCCTGGAATTCATCGGGATTCACTGCCTTTATTGCTTTTTGGAACGATGGAGTCAGAAGTTTGTCGTTAAAGATATTTTTCGACTTGTACAATGTATTAGTTGCTTCGGCGTGATAAGGCAGCCCTTCGGTGATGTTTAAAATTCCGGCAAAAAGACCAAGTGATATTATCAGGGTCTTCCGTATTCGGTTCAGGTGGTACACGATATAAAGTTGCTGGATAGAAACAGCCCCAAAAACCATAGCGGCAAAATAAAACGGCCATGTAAATCTGCCAGTTGCCCTGAATTGTTTAACTATAGGGACCATTTCGAGCAGAAAAGGAATCTGCTTGAACGGGAAAGCCAGGGCAAATAATAAAACGATACATGCTGCCACCAACGATATATTAAGAACCTTGTTGCCAAAGAATATTCCAGGGAAGGAGGTCAGTTTTTTCTTATTGAATATCCTGATAATAGATAAAACCAAAACAGCAAATATCAGTAATGTTGTCGAAAACCCAACATAGCTCCACGCTTCCCACTGCTGCCTTATAATGTTGCCGGTTGCTGCATTAAGAACCGGTGCTAATGGCGGATGGTTGGGCAGGAATACATCGTCAAATTCAGCGTTGTAAAGGAAAAATCCACTTGGGTTATCTGTTCTGCCGGTATGCGTATCAGATATTCTGGCAAAAACATAGAAGAGTAAAAGCGGAATGATTAAAGCTGCAAAAAGCCGCATATAGTGCTGTATTGGCTCCCTTTGGTTAATATCGGAAATGAACTTACCGCCTGCAACCAATATAATGAAGAATATAACTATAACGCCCAAATAGGCATGAATAACAAGCCAGAATAGCAAATTAAAAAAGAGAAGTATGGGGTAAATCAGTTTGCCCTTATGGGTAAAGCTTTTGAGTATTAATAACCACGACAATGGGATCGCAAGGCTGTACGAAAGCGAAAGATGTCCTCCCAGGCGAAAAATTTGTGGTGATAGTAGCGTGATACCTATGCTGAACAACAGGCTGAACCAGTTACTGACCCCTAGTTCTCTGAGAAGGAAATAACAGGTAATAAATGTAAGAAAAATTGAAAGTATTAAAATAAGGTTCAGTATGCCAATACTTTGGGTACTGAAAAAGGAGAATGACGATGAACAGAGTTTTATAAAAGTTGCTAGCACGGGATGGCAGTCCGTATAGAGAATGTTTTCTCCGTAAGGATAATTCATCCCTTCAAAATTCAGGTAAGTGCTGCCGTGTTTTATGTGGTAACTATAAGTAAAATAATTTTTCAGCGCATCTCCGCTGTCGTTGAACAGATACTTGTCGGGATGTAAGAGAGCCTTCCCGTAAAAGGAAAAAGTGAAAATTATGCTGAAAGCAACAAGGATGAAAAACGGAAGGTTTTTCTTCACAACAGTTTTATTAAATTGAGATAATGAACTCCTGTCGAACATTTTCGGCAGGTCGAAAAGCATTGTGGCAAAACTACAAAAAACAGTTCTGGATTGTACACTTTAATCCGTTTAAACTTAATTGACTTTTATTAATTTACCTTCACCGGTTGAAACTCCCGAAATTTCGGGTGGGTTACCTTTATAATAAATGTTACCCAATGAGCTGATTTCGTATCCAAGCTGATAGTTCACATTTATATAGCAATCATTTGTGCTGCTGCTCCTGATGAAGAGAAACTCCGATTCCAGGTCATGGCAATGAAATGGGCCATAGGCTCCTGAAAAAATAAAGCTCACTCCTGTTTTACCGCTGATTTTCATATCAACCGAACCATTAATTATACTGAGTTTTGCTGTACCCGTTTCTATAATTAAGTCTATATATCCGGAACCTCCTGTGGATGAAACGGTTAATGAATCTTCGCGCAAGGTATCTGTATTGGTAACTGTGCTTGTTGCTTCATATTGCAGATCAAGTAAATGTGGCAGGGTGACATATGCAGTGATTTCTTTATCGTACGATCGTACCCAGTTAAATTTGTTTTTATTCCTGATGGTAAGCGTACTGTCGCTAAAAGTTGTTTCGATACCCGAAAGTATGTTTTCGCCTCCTTCGAGTTTAATGCTGTATGCGTTTCCCTGCGTTATGACAAGGTTTACATCATCGTTCAGGTATATTTTCGTATAATTTTCATCTACTGTCCTGGTAATTGTCACAATTTTACCTGTGCTTTTCGCAAAATCAAAAAAATGATCTTTCTCACAGGAAGGGAAAAGTACTGCACTAACCGTCAGCATTGTCAGAAACAGGGTCTTGTTTGTCAACCCCATAAGAAAGGTAATAATATATGATGGTATCTTCATATTCTTCCTCCGTAAACCCATGGAATTTTATATCCTAACCCGATTCCCACAAAATCAGCCTGTCCGAAGTGGGTGCGTAAGGTGAGGTTAGCAAAAAGGCCTTTAGTAATCTGGTATTGCAACCCAAGTTTAAAATATGAATGAGTTGGGGCAAGTTTTCCTTTTAAGTAAAATCCAAGACCAAAGCTGTACGAAAGTTTCGACATGCTGAGCTGGTAAACCGGTCCCACACCCAGGCGCATTAGCTCACTTTTGCTTTCGTAGGGGATTTTATAAAGATCGGCAAAATAGAAATCGGATTCATTGTATGTGTAATCGAACCCGATGCCGGCACTGCTTTTGAACGAAAACTGTTTTATTACACTTCCTGAAAAATTGTAGATCATAAAGGTGCGGCCATATTCACTCCCCATATCTTTAACAGCAGCTGTGGCCCCAAATGAAAAATCAATCGATTTGGTCCCGGGAAATTCAAATGTATAAAGCGAAGGCATCACTTTCCTGTTCATGTAGGTGTTTTCTTTACTCAGGCGGTACGCAAATGCCAGGTTTATGGATGGTGTGTTGATTCCGTAATTCGGTGTTTTTGTCGACCCGTTCGAGAAATGCATAAGTGCAAGACCAACAGCCGCATTCATGCGGGGATTGAACCGCCAGCGATATTCGGCCATCAGGTTAATGGCTGCATTTACATGCGAACCAATGGCGATATACTTGTAGTTTTCCAGCCTGTCGAAGCATTCGGTGAGGTACGCAAGTCCCAGACCAACCCGAAAATTCAATTCATGCTTATTGTTCCTGATAATTGGGTAGTTAACATACGGAAATACCGCATTGGCACTTCCCAGGAACTGCGAATTGCCCATTTGTGAATACCAGTAACTTATACCGATAAATGGATATCCATACATGGACTGCCAGCGTTCGCGGCCGTATGTTTCTTTTCCCAGGTTTATCTCGAATGAAGGGAAGTGAGCATTGAAAATCTTCATTTCGAGGTGATGATTAATCATAAAACCATAGTTCACCCGTCCTTCGAGTAACAGGTTTGAACCCCAGAGTTTATGCTGAGCTGATGCCTGTACTTTCAGGAGTAAGAGCATAACTAACAGTAAAACAGGTATTTTTGCTTTCGTTTGGGGCATTTATTGTAGTAATAAAAATGGCCTGTCGAAGGCCATCAGGATAACGCAAAATTACGGCCATTCGTGCATGTGACAAAGTTTTTATTTCGGGAAGGTTCTTTTTGATGAATTCGCTCAGCTGTGAATCAGTTAATTAGCTGGTTTTTGATCCTGCAAAGCTTCAAAATTCTCGAATTTTTCAGTGTTGCGAAAATTTCAATCTTTCGTCTCCCGACATCCGACATCCGCCTCCCGTCTTCCGCCTTCCGTCTTCCAACCTTTTTCCATCTCCCCATTTTCTTCTTATTCCTACGAGTTATCAACCTCATGCAACCGGATTTCCTGCATTACGTACCTTTGGAAAAAATTCCGGAAATGGATCAACGACTTGCAGAATTTGAGCGACTACTGAAAATAATGGATGAGCTCAGGGCTCAGTGCCCATGGGATAAAGAACAAACCTTCGACTCACTGAGGCATCTTACCATCGAAGAAACCTATGAGCTTTCGGATGCTATCCTGAAAAAGAACCCCGACGAAATCCGTATGGAACTTGGTGATCTGATGCTGCATATGGTTTTTTATGCCAAGTTAGGCGAAGAAGCAGGTTCATTCGGCATTGCTGATGTACTTAGTGGGATCAACGAAAAACTGATCAACCGGCATCCGCATATTTACGGAGATGTGAAAGTGAGCAACGCAACCGATGTTAAAGACAATTGGGAAAAGATTAAACTCAAAGAAGGCCGTGAATCAGTTCTCGAAGGTGTACCCATGTCACTTCCTGCCATGGTGAAGGCGTACCGCATACAGGATAAAGTGCGCGGCGTAGGGTTCGACTGGGATAATGTTACCCAGGTATGGGAAAAGGTAGAAGAAGAAATTGCCGAGTTAAAGTATGAACTGAACAACGGCCACGATAAAGACCGGACCGAAGATGAATTTGGTGATCTGTTATTTGCACTTATTAACTATGCCCGCTTCATCGATGTAAATCCCGAAACAGCACTCGAACGCACCAACCGCAGATTTATCAGCCGTTTTAAACATCTTGAAAAAGCAGTGAATGCCGAAGGAAAGAACCTTCAGGAGATGAACCTGGCAGAAATGGACGTGTATTGGGGAAAGGCGAAAGCGGCGGAGGGCTGAAACTATATTTGTGGCTTAAATTTCATAAGAAGCAGGAATTGAACAGCTTGAAGAGTGAAAAATAATTCTCTTACACGCTTTAAGAACAAAACTTACTATCATGTTGTCATTCGTTAGTCATTTGTAAAATGCAGATGGGAAACAGGCTTAACAATTTACGATTTTGGATTTACGAGGTTCGATTGGGGAGACTTAAATTTCTTATTCGTAAATCATCCTGAGTATTCGTAAATTGTATTTCGTAAATCGTAAATTTCTATTTTCCAGCAGGGTGCATAAAAGTCATGAAGTTGATCGTTAGCTACTAATTTATCCTAATGCAACATCCAGAAGCATCATCGTAGCAAAACCTAACATGGCACCAATGGTTGATAAGTCTGTTTCATTGCCGGTTTGCGACTCCGGGATCAATTCTTCCACTACCACGAAAATCATAGCACCTGCAGCAAACGAAAGCGCGTAAGGCAGTAAAGGAGTTACCGTTAAAACAAGGTAAGCACCCAATACGCCTGCAATAGGCTCAACTGCTCCCGAAAGCTGGCCATAGTTGAAGGCTTTTAGCCGGGAAAACCCTTCTCTCCGCAATGGAATTGAAACCGCAGCTCCTTCAGGAAAATTCTGTAGCCCGATACCTATAGCCAGGGCTATTGCACCGGCCAGTAAACCTGTATCCGGATTATGCGCCAGAGCACCAAAGGCAACTCCAACCGCCAGCCCTTCCGGAATATTGTGAAGCGTAATTGCTAAAACAAGGAGCACACTTCGTTGCCACTGCGTTTTTATACCTTCCGCTTTATCAACAGCTAGTCCCATATGTAAGTGAGGCAGAATCTTGTCAATCAATAATAGAAAAGCTCCTCCTGACAAAAAACCTACCAGAGCCGGAACCCACGGAATTGAACCACTCTCTTCCGCCATTTCTATTGCAGGTTTCAGCAGCGACCAGAAACTGGCTGCAATCATTACTCCTGCTGCAAAACCCAGCATCGAATTAAGTATTTTTTTGTTAATGGTTTTAAAGAAAAAAACCATTGAAGAACCTAAGGCTGTTACAAACCAGGTAAACAGCGTTGCCCCGAGAGCCAGCAACATCGGATTGTATTCGAGTAACCAATCAAAGTTCATAGTTGTGTCCGTTTCGTTTTTGTTTTTTTGGAATATTCCAACTGAATCCTACCGAAAAATAATTCATTTTTTGATTCAAGCCCACGCCAAATGAAAAATCAAGTTGCAAATTTTCTCTTACAAGATATGTTATTCCCGAATCAAAGTTGGATATCCAATCTGTAAATTCAACAAATTCATCATAGGTTTCAATATATGCGCCTATTCGTTTTGTTATACCTGTTCCCAGAACAACTGAGTAGGTTAAATATCCTGTTTCCGTATTAAAGTAATTGTACCCTACATTGTAACCAAGGTCTAAAAATTTAGTCAGGCTATGCGAAATGGCAAGCTTATTCACGATACCTGCATTTCCATTTGTTATACTTACCGCTCCGGTTGGCAAAACAAGGTGCGAAATAAAAGCAATCTCGGTATTGATATCCGGATTCTTTAAAATTTGAATCTTGACCCCTAGTTCCAGATCGCTTAATCCAAAGTTTTCTTCGGAAGTTTGTTCATTTTTAAAAGAAATCAATTGCTCAACCAGTCTCAGTTCGATATTTTTAGTAAGACCGTATCTGAATAAAGTGTTTGGTATCAGAAGCAACTTCTGCGAACTGTTGTTAAAATTATAATTTCCACTCATTACACCACACTCAATCTGGAAGCCTTTTAAAGGAATAATTGTAGACGATTCGGTTTGGTCTGGCCTGTCGGTAACAATTTCCGGTAAAACTAATTCTGTAATTTGCTGAAATTCAGGAATTTTTTTGTCTGTAACAGCAGTTGTTTGTGCTACTGAACAGTGCACAAAAAAAGTTAGAAAAAGGGAAGTTAGTATTTTAAGTAAGATTGATTTCATGCTTTTTGGAAAATAGAAGTGCAAAACTAATAATGTTAGACGAACCTAACAAATAAAGTTTTAAAAATATTTGTATTTTTGTTGTCAAATACCCGATCAACCCAAAATGGTAAGCTCAACGGAAGAAAACTACTTAAAGGCTTTATTGAAACTCACTTTCGAAAGTGAAACAAATGAAGCAGGGACGAATGAATTAGCCGGACTTCTGGCATTGAAGCCTGCTACTGTTAACGACATGCTTAAGAAGCTTAAAGAGAAGCAGTTGGTTGACTATAGAAAGTATGGAAAAATCACACTGTCGCCGAAAGGGAAGAAAATTGCAATAGAAGTATTAAGAAAGCATCGTTTATGGGAGACCTTTTTATATAAAAAATTTAAATTTACCTGGGACGAAGTTCACGAAGTGGCTGAACAACTGGAACATATACAATCAGTAAAGTTGGTTGATAAACTCGACGATTTTTTAGGATACCCGAAGTTTGACCCTCACGGTGAGCCAATCCCTGATTCGAGAGGGGAAATGAAGCAAAATTTTAAAAATAACCTTGCGGAGGTTAAGGTAGGAAATAGTTGCAAAATGGTTTCTGTAAAGGATAATTCAAGCTCATTTTTACAATATGTTGATAAAGTTGGGTTGGCGATTAACAGCCAGATTCGGGTTATATCAAAACAGGAATATGATGCTTTGATAGTGATCGAAGTCAATGAAAAAACTTCGACAGTAAGCCAGAAATTTGCTGAAAATATCTTCGTTGCCTGATCAGTTCCATTAACCGGAATCATAGATTTTGAAGCTAATCCGTATACGAATCGATTGATATTATTTTATTCGAGATTGCGTAAATTGTAAGTCCTGCCTGGCTTTTAATTCCTGTTTTCTGAATTATATTTTTGCGGTGGCTTACAACGGTATGAATACTGATATTAAGTTTCTCGCCAATTTCCTTGTCCGATAATCCGTGTACCAATTGTATCAGAACCTCCATTTCGCGTTCGGTAATTTGTTCGCTTACTGTATTTTCAGACACATGAGCTGCATTATGAACCTGTTTGTAAATAGTGCTGATAATGGTTTCAGGAGTATCGGTAATATGTAACAGGCTGCCGGAAACTGAAAGTATTTCTTTATCAAAATAGGAATAAATAAGCCCGATCCATTTGAATTGCGTAATTGTGCGTTTAAGTTGTACAAAATGCCTGGTATTGTTTTGTATCTGCGCAGGGTTTAGTATTACAATAGCAATTTTTTCTTTTAGTCCCGTATGTTCGGGTTCTTCCATATTTTCGAGCCGGTAAACCTGAAAATGATAGTGCGACCGGAGCAAAACATTGGCCAATCCCTAGTAAATAATATATGAAGGTTCTATTATAGCTATATGAATCATATGTTTAACCAATTTTTTCCTTGTTTTCAAAGTTTTATCACGAGTGGGATCAGGATAGTTTCTTCGATCAGGGAATGAATATTAAGCACATACTCGAGTTCAATCAGGCTGAAAAGTGATTTCCGGCGGTTTACCGGATTGCTTTATAGTGAGACATGATGTAGCAGCAGGTTTTTCAGATCGGTAAGTTTCGATTCAATATCGGTATGATGTTCAAGGTATTCCGTTCCCGAAAATTTGGTGACTTCATTTTTGTGGTTTGGTGCTTTGCTGTGAAGAAGGCTTCGGAAATAGGGGAAAGCAATACCCTCTTCATAATCCAGGTGCTCTGATACTTCCAGGAAATAGTCGTTAAAAAATTTCTCGATCATCCGGATTTCAGCAGTGGGATTTTTCTCAAACAATTTCTTAATATGTTCCTGTATCTCCGGGTATTTGTCGTATTTAAAATAGTAGTGGCTGTTTCTTAAAAAACCGATAATCGTTTCAATATGCTCGAAATCAAAAACGTCGGAAACGGATGGTGAAAATCCATTATAGAGGTTGGCAAACGTAATAAACACCTTTTCATTAATTCCATTTTCGGAGCAAAGTTGCTTTACAGTTTTTTCATGCATAACCAGATCGAGCCCGAAATGTTCCAGTAACAGTAACAGGTAGGGATTCTCAAAGATGAGATCCGCCATTGTAATGTCCGGGTTTAATATAGGTTTTGGTGGTTTGATACATCTGGGTTAGCTATTTCATTAGGGTAAAATTAATTAAAATAATTCACTGTCATAAGTAAATTAATATTGTAAATTTGGTTCATAAACTGTCGGAGATATCCTGATGCAACCCAAATCCCTGAAAAAATTTATTTACCTGGCGATTGCAGCTGCTGTTACTACAATCTCTTTAAAGCTTTTGGCCTACTACCTGACGGGCTCGGTAGGATTGTTTTCCGATGCACTCGAGTCGTTCGTTAACCTGATTGCTGCTGTCATTGCTCTTTTTATGATTACCCTGGCCGAGAAACCTGCTGACGAGGAACATGCATTTGGACATTACAAAGCAGAGTACTTTTCAAGTGCTATCGAAGGTGGTTTGATTGTACTCGCAGCATTCAGTATTATATGGTCGGCTATTCCAAGACTTATACATCCGCAGCCACTCGAAAATGTAGGAATCGGGTTGCTTGTTGCTGTGGGAGCTACAGCTATTAACCTTGTGGTAGGATTGATTCTGATTAAGAATGGGCGAAAAAATCACTCCATCGCTCTCGAAGCCGATGGCAGGCATCTAATGACTGATGTTTATACTTCAGTTGGTGTTTTGATAGGTATTGGCCTTGTGAAACTTTCGGGTTGGCTGGTACTCGACGCGATAGTCGCTATAGGTGTTGCGTTGAATATATTATGGGCGGGATATCAGCTGATGCGCCGTTCGGCAATGGGTTTGCTCGATACAGGGATACCTGCCGAAGAGCGTGCCAAAATAATTAAAGCTTTGGAGCCATTAAAATCAGAGAATCTTGATTATCATTCGCTTATGACCAGGCAGGCCGGCCAACGCAAGTTCATAGCGGTTCATGTGCTGATGCCGGGCCAATGGACCATACAGGAAGGTCACAACAAAGTTGAAAAGATTGAAAAAGACATACGTAATCTTTTTGATTCACCTGTAACCGTTTTCACGCACCAGGAGCCTATTGATGATGCTATTTCATTCAGTGATATCGGGCTGGACAGGAACGAACCTGCAATCTGAAAAATACAGCTGATTATTATTGGTTATTTAGTGTGTATTAGAAAACGAGTTTAAAATGAGTTTTGCCAACGCTCACCCCTTAGTCCCCGAAGGGGAAAGTCCTCGCGCACAGAAGATTGAGTTTTGTACACCGAATCTAAGATTGATGGAAATGAACATTTTTACATAAAACGATGTATTTTCTTAGTAACACTATTTATGTATTTGATTATTCAATTTTTAAGAATGGCAATTGTGCTTCTGATAATTATTGTCTTTGAATTGTCCAATTCCAGGCAATTTTCCGGATAGTTTTGTATTACAAAAATCACATATGAAAACTTATAAATATAAGAAAATATTTAATAATGAAAAACATTATACTATTAAATTAGTAACAGGCATTAATAAGCGTAACTTTACTCAACTTTAAATTATGCCATATAGCCATTATTTAGAGTCAAACTATATTCTTGTATCTAAAACATCGGTGATGAAAAAAAAATTCTTTTTATTTGTGCTTGTACCAAGTTTTTTTTTGTGTTTCTCATGTAAAAAAGAGACCACTACAATTCCTGCAACAGGCGGCGCATATGTTGTATTTGCGTGGAATGACCTCGGAATGCATTGTCTTAATCCATCGTACGACGAAATGGTAATCCTGCCTCCTTTTAACACAGTAAATGTACAGGTTGTAAAAAGGGGAGATCCTCCACAAATTATTACCACAGGAATAACTGTTGAATACAACCTTATTAATAATACTTCGTCTTACGGTAAAAGGTTTTATGGTGGATTCTGGACAAATTTTACCGCTTTGTTCGGAGGTACGCCTCCTGCAAACAATATTGGGCTTACAGGCACTGCTCTTTCGGGAACAATGACTGCCAAAACCGACCACTTTTCAGCGGAAGGAATGCCTGTTGTTCCGGTGAATGATGCCGGAATATGGGACCCTTTCCAGGTTATTGAGGTTAGGGTTAAAGATGCATCAGGTAATTTACTTGCAATAACGCAGGCAACTGTTCCTACTTCCGACGAAATAAATTGTGCAAAGTGTCATACTGAAGCTACAGGCAGTGTATTTACAAACATATTAAATGCCCACGACGCAGCCCATGGTACCACATTGGTGAACCAGAAACCGGTTTTATGTGCTAAATGCCATGGCAGTCCTGCCTTGGGTACTACCGGTCCGGGAACATCAGGCAAATATTTTTCACAGGCAATTCATGGATTTCATGCAACCAAAAGTGCAACCTGCTATGATTGCCACCCCGGAACATCAACCAAATGCAACAGGAGTATTGCCCATGGAGGGAACAATAGCGACGGCTATTGTACAACCTGTCATGGCGATATGGCAAATGTGGCATCAACTATTGAAAATGGAAGAGTACCATGGGTAACAGAGCCAAAATGCATAAAGTGCCATACTGGTGTTAGCGGTGTAGAAACAAACACATTGCTTTACCGCAATTCAGTCGGACATGGTAATGTTTACTGTACTGCTTGCCATGGAAGTCCACACGCTATGTATCCTTCACGCGAAGCGAAAGACAATTATCAACCCAATCAATACCAGGGTAGCAAAATTAAAACGATCGGGAGTTGTGGCGTTTGCCACGACAGTTCCAAAGGTGAAGGCTCGGGAGGTGAATTTTCCAGCACACATGGTGGTACAAATCCGGAACATCAGAATACATGTCATGTCTGCCACACGGCCATTTCTTCAAATACGGCCAACTGGCCTCATGGTTATTCATGGAAAAATTCAAATTAGGGTCATTTGCAAACGTCAAAACATATGATTGATCCAGATGGGGTATAAATTTCTTATTGTACGATCAGTAAGTGTAAACCTGAATTAGATCTAATATGGATGCTTAATAATCTGGCTTTACTTAAAATCCTTTTAGAGTGTAAATGCATCTAAAACTGATTAGTATCATAAAAATAAATGCCGGATTAATGGGTATAAAAATCCATAAACGTATTTAAATCAATTAACTTTGTAAATGCTATAGCCAATATAGCTCCTGTAAAAAATAGTCCTTCAAATCAAACAATATGAAAAAGCACAGACCCAAATTCATTTTGCTGATGATAGTTCTTTTGCCGGTACTGATGGCATCAGTTACATCAGATGAGTATGTAGTATTAAGTTGGAATGATTTAGGCATGCATTGTGCCAATAAAGATTTTTCAACTATGGTAATACTACCACCTTACAACAACCTGAAAGCGCAGGTAATTAAACGAGGCAATGCAACCACTATGCCGCAGTTAATAACAACCGGTCTCACTGTTACTTATGAAATTCCTGGTAATACATATTCGGTTGGTAAAACAAATTTCTGGACATATTCGCTAGGTTTGTTTGGCGTTTCTATACCCAATACCGGACTTACCGGTGCCGGATTAACCGGGACGATGGCAATGAATACGAATGAATATTTTCAGGATGGTATACCACTTACCCCTTATCAGGATAATAATCTGGTTACAGAATCGCCTTTTCAACTTGCGATGATCAAGGTGAAAGACGGAGGTGGGAATTTACTCGCACAAACCCAACCAGTAATTCCGGTTTCGAATGAAATTAATTGTGTAAGTGCCGGATGCCATAATAGCGAACAGGCAATTTTAAATGAACATGAACTGGAAGGTGGTTTTAATCCCAATAACAAACCAGTGAAATGTTCGAGCTGTCACTCCGATAATGCTTTAGGTGCTCCGGGCGTTCCGGGCTTACCCTCTTTTTCTGAGGTAATCCACAAGAAACACGGCAGCATCACAAATGATTGTTATAAATGCCATCCGGGGCCAAACACTCAATGCTTTAGGGATATAATGCATACAGGAGGCATGGTTTGCCAGGATTGCCATGGAAATGTTTCACATGTTGGCCAAACTATTCAAAATGGAAGGCAACCTTGGCTGCAGGAGCCTTCGTGTGGCGAAGCTGCTTGTCATGGTGCTAATTATTCGCCAGAACCAAACAAGTTATACCGTAATTCGAGGGGGCATGCTAATTTGTATTGTTCGGCATGTCACGGATCGCCTCATGCTATTGTTCCAACCGAACAGGCAAATGATAACGTTCAGAGCATTGCCGTTCAAGGTTGGGCCGGAACACTATCGAAATGCTCGGTATGTCATGGTATTACCCCCAATTTGCCTGGTCCTCACGGGATTATGGGAACCGGTATCATAGAAATAAGCGGGACTGTTCCAAAAACCACTCATCTGGATCCTGTTTTTCCTAATCCTGTTAATTCTCAGACCCATATAGGATTAAAGGTAAAAGAAGCCGGAAACATTAAAGTTGAAGTATTTTCATCAACCGGGAAATACATTGAAACAATTTTCAGCGCTCAGATTACACCCGGTGAATATATAATTGACTTTAATACCGGAAACCTGGCAAACGGAGTTTATACCTGCATTATGCTGGCCGGAAAAGCAAAAGACACTAAAAGTTTTATTATCAGCCGATAGAAATACTAACAGAGATATAATAAAAAAGTCCCTGGAGAGCATTCAGGGACTTTTTTGATGTTGAAAATGTAAGACTCTGAATAAGGATTTTGTAATACATAAACGGGGTAAGATATACTGCTTGCTTGCAAGATTTATTCCGGGCAAATAAAAAAAGCCTCACTTCGGTTTTATACGGATGAGGCTTTTAAAAAATTAATAAATACTTATGGCATAACAGGAACCACTTTGGCATCAGCCGGAACTTCACCTGTCAGTGCTTTCATGAATGCTGTTATTTCACTTGTTTGTTCAGGTGTTAATTCCTTATTTAATTGTCCTTTGGCCATTATCTGAATAGTTTTGTCCATTTCTTTTATACTTCCATCGTGCAGGTATGGCCAGGTTTCGGCTATGTTGCGCAACGAAGGCACTTTAAAGAAGTATTTGTCAGCTTCAGTTTTAGTTGCAGCCATTTTCCCAAAATCATCTACGGTGCTCCCTGTGAGCTCTTTATGAGTTCCAAATAAGGGGTATTTCTGGAACATGTTTCCACCTAACAACGGACCCATATGACATGCCGTGCAGCCTGTTTCTATAAAGGCTTTGCAGCCTTTCAACTCCTGATCGTTAAGAACGCTAAGGTCGCCGCCAAGGAATTTGTCGAATTTACTGGGTGTAAGCAATGTGCGTTCAAAAGCAGCAATGGAATTTCTCATGTTTGTGAACGAAACGGGCTGTTTGTCATCCGGGAAGGCGGCTTCGAACATTTTCTTATACCCTTCATTTTTGGTCAGCCTTGCCATTACTTCTTTTTCATCGGGCATGCTCATTTCAACTGGATTCATAACAGGTCCGCCAGCCTGTTCTTCCACATCTTTCATCCTTCCATCCCAGAACTGCACGAAATGTAAAGCAGCATTTAGTACGGTTGGCGAATTTCTGCTTCCTAATTTCCCGTTATCGCCCGGGCTGGTCGGTTTGTTATCAACGCCAAACGTAGCCAGATTGTGACAAGTGTTACAGCTTTCAGTATTGTTTAATGAAAGCCTGTTGTCGTAATACAAAGTTTTACCAAGCAACACTTTTTCGGTAGTTACTGCATTGCCAGGATTAACGGCTTCGTCAGGTAAAGGCTGAAACAGGTTTTTAGCCAGCATAAGCACTGAGTCAGCATTGAGCCCTGAAACCTGATCTTTGCTCTGTTTGTTGTTACATGCAAATGTGAGAACCACAATTGCGGTAATGACCGGAATAAATAGATTTTTCATGATGATTTTTAATTGGTTTAAATTAAGTGATATTATTATTTTTTTGAATTGGATATGACAGTTTATCAAAGTTATTAATCATCGTCTTCATCCTTCTCTTTACTATTTATCTGGTTTTTCTGTTCCGGATTTTCTGCTTCAGGAGAGATTTTTTGAGTAGTAATTGAGTATGGGACTATTGCCAAAGCAGCCAGTATGCCTGTCGCAGCAACAATTTTCTGAAATGAATTCAGCTTGATACCTTCTGCATCAATGTTTTTGTAGCCCGTAAAAATAGATAATAATGTTCCCGCTTTTTTGTTAAAAATAAAATCAACAATGTTACCGAGCAAATGCGCAATCACAAGCCCGATAAGGATATTCACAGCAATCTCGTGGATTTCTTTTAGTGAATCTTCTGACAAACCGGTTTGAACGAAAGCAAACAGACCTTGTCCTTCCGATGCCAGCAATAAAATTCCTGATACAACGATTATCAGGCTGAAAATTATGATCCCCAACATTACGACCGATGCCGCAGGATTATGACCAGGTGACTGACTCTTACTTTCCTTCATATTGGCAGCAAATTTTTTGAGAGAATTCACCCCGATAGGGAAATCGCTGAACCTTGAGTATTTTGGGCCGACAAAGCCCCATATTATCCTGAAAATGATCAGTATCCCAACCATATATCCAACGGATGAATGAAAATTCAGCAATTCTTCTTCGCCTGATAAAATGTAAGCGGCAACCATTCCGATTACCAGAAGCCAATGGAAAATCCGTGTTGGCAAACTCCAGATGTATGTTTTCATAGTTTTTAGAATTAAAGTTTGAGTGTTAATTTTTGATTATATGTTTTATTCTTTCCCGGATGGTTCATAATGAATGTGAACCTCACAGCGTTCAATCCGGCCGCAAATTATTTTTTCGACCTTGTGCGAAATGGCGTGAGCCTCGCTTATGTTCAATTCCGGATCAACATGTATGGTTATATTTACAAATGTGTCGGCTCCGGCTACCCTTACTTTTAAATCGTGGTAATAACTCACTTCAGGAATGAGTTGAATCATGGAGGAAATTTCATCGCTGAGTGTAAGCGGGCTGCGGTCGAGAAGTACATCTATCGCTTTTTTACCAAGCCTGTATGATACTGTGAGAACGATTAATGCTACTCCAAGAGCGGCAACCGAATCGGCTGCAAAAAGGCCGAAATTCGCACAAATCAATCCGATCAGAACAACTACTGAACTCCATATATCAGTGGAAAAATGAAGCGCATCAGCCTCCAGTGCCTGGCTATTGTACTTTCGCGCTACTTTATATAAAGCTCTCGAACGTGACACATCAACAATGATTGAAGATATGACTACAATATAACTCCAGATTGTTACTTCAATGTGGATATTGCCTGTTAACAAACGGTTTACAGCTTCGTTTACGATCCATACACAGGTAATGATAAGCAATATTGTTTCAAGAAGAGCTGAGAAATTTTCGGTTTTTCCATGACCAAAGTGATGATGCTTATCAGCCGGCTTGTCAGAAACTCTAACTGTAAAATATGTGATTACAGCAGCAACAAGGTCCAGAGCCGAATGTAGTGCTTCCGATAAGATACCGAGACTTCCGGTGAGTAAACCGACTATGAGTTTAAACCCGGTTAAAAAGATGGCCGCAAATACTGATATTCCGGCTACTCTCTTTTTCTCTTTTTCCATGAAAAAGGTAATAATAATGTTACTTCTAACGTGCTGCTTGTTATTGCTTACACCAGAATTGTCAGTATAACCAGGGAAATAAAGCTGGAAAGAGACAACTGGAGTAAAACGGAATTTATTAGCAGGATTGTTTGGGTGGTTGCCAGATGGAAGAGAGGAAATAGCTGAATTCAGGCTGAGCTTTCATAAATAAATGCAGGTGGTTAGAAAGGTCAGAGCCAGAAAATATAATAGAACTCTTCTGGAAAAAATGATCGCCAAACGAAATAGTATGGTGATGCGGTCCGTCAGTATTGCCGGTATGAAAAGGGATATGTGTTGTGTTAATATTTGCATACAAAGAAATACTTTCATCCACACTCATCAGCAGAGCGATCATAACAGCTAAAACAGCAGCTATATATCTTAATTTCTTCATATCAGCAGCAAAAATACAAAAACAATCTGGTTTGATCATTCTCCCAACTTTATTCAAAGTCGCAAGCTTTGGATGAGTGAGCCTGAAAATTGCAATATAGTTATACATATTTACGTTCTTAAATACGTGAATAGGTTTAATGTTTTCTGATGATTAAGTTTGAATCTAAAGCATTGCTAAATAGTTGATTAAATAAAATTATGATTAAAGCAGCAAGCGACCGATTTCTACAAATCTAGTATCCCTTTTATGGTTTTCCTGCTGCTCTATGTGCAAAAAAATAAAATTTAGAATGTTTCTAAATTAGAACAGGTCAGTGACGAGGTCTTCCAAATCCGTTACCTTTGATTTCTTGTATTACCCGATTTTCAGCTGTATAACTGAATAAAAAAGCTAGAAGAACATGAATAAAGCAGTTCACAGAATTTACCTGGCAGGATTATCACTTATAGTATTAATTGCATTTGCTGCAATTACATTAAAAGGATACCAATATTATAAAATCAGTCTCGAAGAACGTTTTTTTCATCCGGATCATACCATCCTTAAACCAAGTGGTTTTTGGGGTCATGGAATGGGAATAGTTGGCTCCATTTTTATGATCCTTGGTGTAACCCTGTATATGGCCCGTAAGAGGTACAGAGTATTCTCGCGGTTGGGCTTTTTAAAACACTGGCTCGAATTTCATATTTTTTTGTGTACGTTGGGTCCTATCCTTGTACTTTTTCATACCGCCTTTAAATTCGGTGGCATAGTTGCAATCAGTTTCTGGAGCATGGTAGCTGTTTTCCTGAGTGGAATTATCGGAAGGTTTATCTATATTCAGATTCCGCGAACAATCGAAGGACGCGAATTAAGTCTTTCTGAAGTTAGAGGTATGAAAGGTGATATCGGTAACACATTAAGCCATTCGATTCAATTGGATGAAGGAAGCCGGAATGTAATTGCGGATTCAATAAAGGTAAAACCAGAACTTTATCATAGTAATTTCTTTGTACGCACTTTTAGGAAATATGTTGACGACAGAAAGTCACTTGGTAGTGTAAAGACTGTTTTGAAAAAAAATAATCTTTCCAAATCGCAACGGATTGAAGTGTTGAACCTTGTAGAAAATGAAATTTCACTCAACAGGAGGATTGAACGGCTTGTATTAATGCAGAATTTATTTAAATACTGGCACGTGGCACATTTGCCATTTGCCCTGGTGATGCTTGTAATTATGGTAATACATGTTGCAGTTACCATTGTATTTGGTTATAAATGGATATTCTAGTTATGGATGAGATGCTTTTAGAGAAGGTGGTTATTTATTCCCTGGTAATTCTGTTTTGCCTGGTTATTGTATTTATTTATTTGCGCAAGCAGAAACGGGAATCGAAAAAAGTGGAGGAAAAAATTGTTATTGCAAAACGGGATGGAATGTACGAGCCTGTATCGTTGCACCCGGTAATTGACGAAGGCAGTTGTATACGAACTGGTGCATGCATTGCTGCCTGTCCGGAAAAGGATATTCTGGGTATAAAAGATGGTAAAGCAACAACGATAAATGCTTCTAAATGTATCGGACATGGGGCTTGTTTCCATGCCTGTCCAACAGAAGCTATAACACTGGTAATAGGTACCGAAAAGCGTGGCGTTGAACTGCCTCATATTAATCAGAACTTCGAAACCAATGTTGACGGAATTTATATTGCAGGTGAGTTAGGAGGAATGGGTCTGATAAAAAATGCCGTTGAACAGGGCAGGCAAGCCGTCGAAAATCTGGCAAAAACCCTTCGCAAAGCGCACCAGGCAACTTACGACCTCGTAATTATAGGTGCTGGTCCTGCAGGAATTTCTGCTTCGCTCACTGCAAAAAAACATAACCTCAACTTTCTGACTCTTGAACAGGATACCCTGGGAGGAACTGTTTTTACTTTCCCCAGGCAAAAAATTGTAATGACTTCAGCCATGGATCTCCCTCTGTATGGCAAAGTGAAATTATTCGAAACCAGTAAACCGGCACTACTTGATTTATGGAATTCAGCACTTACAAAGAATGGCATTAGTATTCAAGAAAACACAAAAGTAGAATCGATAACAGCCGAAAACGGGCATTTTAATATCGAAACACTTACGGGACAGCATATTACAGCAAAAACCGTTTTGCTGGCCATCGGGCGAAGAGGTACGCCGCGTAAACTTGGTGTTGAAGGAGAAATGCAGGAAAAAGTAGCTTACCGGCTCCTGGAACCGGAAGATATAAGCGGGAAAAACATTATGGTTGTTGGCGGAGGTGATTCGGCCATTGAGTCCGCTTTGCTGCTGGCTGATCATAATAATGTTACTCTTTCCTACCGCAGTGAAGCTTTTAACCGAATAAAGCAGAAAAATAGCGAAAAGATAAAAGATGCCATAATTTCGGGCAAGGTGAAAGTGCTTTTCAACACAAATCCGGTTCGCATTAACAAGGATTCAGTTGTGCTTACAACCAGCATGGAAGAGGAGGAACTTTATATTGAAAATGACCTGGTTTATATTTTTGCCGGCGGTGAACTCCCGATTCAATTCCTGGAAAAGGCTGGTATCCATATCACTAAAAAGTTCGGGGAAGCAATAATGAAACATTGAAATTGATATTTTAGGCAAAACTGCACATGACATTCAGAATTAAACATATTGTAAGTTTATTTGCACTGGCAGCTTTTCTCTGCTTTTCAGCAAAAGCTCAGATATCGCCGGGTGAACTTGCCAAAGTGCATTCGCATCTCGAAGGCATTTCGAACTGCACAAAATGTCATACGCTGGGCGATAAGGTATCTAATGACAAATGCCTGGCCTGCCATACCGAAATAAAAACCCGCATTGATCAAAAAAGAGGCTACCACTCATCCCCACAGGTTAAAGGCAAACAATGCGCCAGCTGCCATAATGATCACCATGGGCTGACTTTTCAGATCATACGATTCGACAAGGATAAATTTATTCACGATCTGGCAGGATACAAGTTAACTGGTGCTCACAGCAGGAAAAAATGTGAGGATTGTCACAAGGCTGCTTTTATTTCCGATGTAAAAATCAAAGCAAAAAAGTTTACTTACCTCGGGCTAAAAACTGAATGTCTGGCCTGTCACGCTGATTATCACCAAAAAACACTTTCGACTAATTGCGCCGAATGCCACACGGATGAAAAGTTTAAGCCGGCATCAAAATTCGATCATAACAAGTCTAAATTTAAATTGGCAGGTAAGCACCAGGATATTGCCTGCGCCGAATGCCACAAGACTTCGGTAAGGAATGGACAGAAATTCCAGGAATTCAAAGGGGTAAAAGCCACCAACTGTACTAACTGCCACAAAGATGTTCATGACAATAAGTTTGGGCAGAATTGTGCTGAATGTCATAATAATGAGTCGTTTACTGTTGTAGGAGGCGTGAAGAATTTCGATCACAGCAAGGCTGATTTTAAACTGGAAGGCAAACATGTGAATGTAGCCTGTAAAAAATGTCATAAAGTAAAACTAACAACACCTTTATTCTTTAAACGCTGCACCGAATGTCACACTGATTATCATGGCAAAGAATTCGCGAAAAACGGCGTTTCTCCCGATTGTTCTGCCTGCCACAATGAGAAGGGTTTTACTGAATTTTCATATACCATCGAGCAGCACAACGCCGGTGTTTTCCCATTAAAAGGAGCTCATGTTGCAACTCCATGTTTCGCATGTCACAAAAAAGAGGAGAAATGGAAATTTAAAGAAATAGGTAAAAACTGCAAAGATTGCCACCTCGACATTCACAATACATTTATCAGCAGCAAGTATTATCCTGAAGCAAATTGTGAATCATGCCACAATCTGAACCGCTGGAGTGCAGTGGAGTTTGACCATAAAAAAACACAGTTTGAACTTGAAGGTGCTCATACGAAGCAAACCTGCCGCGATTGTCATTTCAATAAAGAAAAGACGGGACACGCAAATCAAAAATTTTCAGGATTAGCTACCAACTGCACCAATTGTCATACAGATGTGCATTTCAAACAGTTTGAAGACAATGGAGTCACGGATTGTAAAAAATGCCATAATTCCGATTCATTTAAACCCGCTTCAAAATTCGATCACGGCAAAGCGCGATTTTTGCTGGATGGAAAACACGTGAATGTGGCTTGCATAAAGTGCCACAAAGAAGTAACAGAACAAGGCGTAACTTTTGTATTGTACAAAACAAATAAAACGAAATGCGAAGACTGTCATCTATAATCCTGTCGTTGGTACTTTCATTAAGTCTGGTGGCCCAGAAATCGCCTCATGGTGATACTTTCAAAGCCAATTGCGACGATTGCCATAAAACCGATGGCTGGAAGGTTGATTTTAAAACAGTTTCCTTTGATCATAATGGAACAAAATTCCCTCTTGTTGGTCAGCACCAGGCTGTGAATTGTAAGCAATGCCATACTTCACCCGAATTTGCCAAAGCACAAACGGAATGCAATTCGTGCCATACAGATATTCACGAACAAACGGTTGGTAATGAATGTGCCAGGTGTCATACTCCAAATTCCTGGATGGTAACTAATATAACCCAACTTCATCAACAGAGCCGTTTCCCGCTTATTGGCCCTCATACGGTTGCTGATTGCCGGGATTGTCATAAAAATCTTTTATCGGCTACAACTCCGGCATCCCCATCAGCTTCACTTCTCCGGTTCGATCCTTTAGGTGTCGAATGTTATGATTGTCATAAAGAGGATTATACTACTGCAAAAGAACCTGATCATGTAGCAGGAGATTATCCGACAAACTGTATCGAATGTCATACTATTAATTCATTTGAATGGAAAGGAGCAGGCATCAACCATAATTTCTTTCCGCTTGAGGGAGGGCATAACAATATTGATTGTAAAAAATGTCATACTTCCGGAACCTATGCAACTATACCTGCTGAGTGTAATTCCTGTCACCAGCCTGATTATACGTCAACTCAAAATCCCAATCATACTTCACTCAATTTTTCGAATGACTGCAGCAAATGTCATTCCCTAAATCCCGGTTGGAAACCAGCGGAATATTTAGACCATGATGCGCAGTCATTTCCAATATATTCGGGAAAACACAAAGGAGAATGGGAAAATTGTTCCGATTGCCATACAAATCCGTCAAATTATGCTCAGTTCACATGTACTGATTGCCACGAGCATAACAAAGGTGATACGGACGAACAACATGGAGATGTTAGTGGTTACGAATACAACAGCATGGCCTGCTTTGCCTGTCACCCGACAGGCGATAGAGAAGGAAGTTTCGATCATAATAAATCAAGCTTCCCCTTAACCGGGGCTCACACCACAACGGCTTGTGCCGATTGTCATACAACGGGATACGCAGGCACTCCGAACGTGTGTGCAAGCTGCCACATAAATAATTATAATCAATCTACTAATCCAAATCACAAAGCACCCGGCAGTAAGTTTACCGAGGATTGTGCCGCCTGCCATACTACCAACACCGGATGGAAACCTGCTACTTACCCTGTGCATTCGAACCTTGAGGGAGCTCACGTTCCTATCGCCAACGATTGTGCAGCCTGCCATAACGGAAGTTATACAACCTTGCCCTCAACTTGCTACGATTGCCACACTACAGATTATACGCAATCAAATAATCCTTCTCATGCTAGTGCTCAGTTCCCGACAACCTGCGCTGATTGCCACACTCAGGCAGCATGGAAACCCGCAACTTTCAATCATGATGGTCAGTACTTCCCAATTTATTCAGGGAAACATAACGGGGAATGGGATAATTGTTCTGATTGTCATACAAATCCAGCGGATTATAAAGTTTATACCTGTACTTCTGCCTGTCACCTGAAACCAAAAATGGATAGTGAACATCAGGGCGTTGGTGGTTATCTATACAACAGCCCCTCCTGCCTGGGATGCCATCCGGATGGAACAGCACAAGGTTTTGACCATAATGCTGCCGGGTTCCCTTTAACCGGCGGGCATGCGACAGTATTATGCATAAATTGTCATACCAGTGGATATGCCGGAACCTCGCCTGTTTGTGCGGGCTGTCATACTCCTGCTTTTAACCAATCTGTTAATCCAAATCATACTTCGCTTGGAATACCTACCGATTGTGCAGCCTGTCATACAACCAATCCGGGCTGGAGTCCGGCAACTTTTGCAACGCACAACAATTATTATGTTATTGCCGGTGCTCATGTGCCTATTGCAAATGAATGTGCCACCTGCCATAATGGAAATTATATTAATTCGCCTAATACTTGCTTTGGTTGTCATGCTTCATCCTACAACCAGACCACTAATCCAAATCATGCTGCAGCGCAATATGCTACTACCTGTGAAGATTGTCACACGCAAAGTGCCTGGTCGCCATCAACTTTTAACCATAATACCACATATCCGCTAACAGGAGCACATTCAGCAATCGCCAGTAATTGTTCGCAGTGTCATCCGAACGGATATTCCAATACTCCTAATACATGTGCAGGATGCCACCAAAACAATTATAACCAGGCAACGAATCCGAATCATATTTCTCTTGGAGTGTCCAACGATTGTGCTGTTTGCCATACAACAAACCCTGGCTGGCAACCTGCTGCCTTTCCGGTTCATAACAATTACTATGTTTTAGCCGGGGCTCACGTATCTGCTGATTGTGCCGATTGCCACAATGGTAATTATAACACCACACCCAATACATGTGCAGGGTGCCATATGAATGACTATAACCAGACTAATGATCCGAACCATGCTTCGGCACAGTTCCCGACAAGTTGTGAAGATTGTCATACGCAGACTGCATGGCAACCTTCAACTTTCAATCATGACGGACAATATTTCCCGATTTATTCAGGTAAACATAATGGTGTGTGGAATACCTGTTCGGATTGCCATCCTAACTCAGCAAACTATGCAGTATATACCTGCACTACCTCGTGCCATCCGCAGAATTCCACTAACAATGCGCATAACGGGGTAAGTGGGTACCAGTATCTGAGTAGTGCCTGCCTGAATTGTCACCCTAATGGAAATGGGGATAAGAAGATCTTTATTAATGATATAAGGAATAATTAAAGTCTTGATTATGAAACTTATACTTCCTGTATTTTTATTATTGTTAGTTGGTTCTGGCCTGAAAGGACAAACAACCGGCGGAACTAAAGAAGGGACTGTATCGTATATCACTTCGCTGAGTGTTTATGTGAAATTTGAAACAACTGAAAGTATCTCAGTAGGGGATACCCTGTTTACTTTTAAGGATTCAAAAATGGTTCCTGCCCTCATAGTAAAGGAACTGTCTTCTATTTCATGCGTTTGTACCCCATTGGTATCAATAAAATTATCATTGAATGATAAAATACAATCCCGGCCAAAAATTATAAAACCTGTCGAAAATCAGAATGTTGTGGTTGTGCCTGTCGTGAAGCCAGTGGAGGTGATAACAGATACAGTGGCGTCAAAAAAAGTAACTCCTGCTGAACCAAAGCAAAGTATCAGCGGACGAATTTCAGTTTCTTCGTATTCGAATTTTTCGAATGTCTCGGATTTTTCCCAACGCATGAGATACACTTTTTCGATGAATGCGCAAAATATCAGTGATTCGAAGTTCTCGGCCGAAACTTACATTTCATTTGTGCACAAAATGAACGAATGGAGCGAAGTACAGGAAGATATTTTCAATGGATTAAAGATTTACAGCCTGTCGGTCAATTATGCTTTTAACAAGAATAACACTATCTGGTTTGGCCGGAAGATAAATCCACGTCTTTCGAATGTTGGAGCAATTGACGGGCTTCAGTACGAAACCAAATTCAAATCCTTTACAGCTGGAGCCTTTTTCGGGTCAAGGCCTGATTATATGAACTATAGTTTTAATGCCAGTTTGTTGCAATACGGCGGATATTTTAGCCACGATTATTTGAATAAAAAGGGTGGAAGTGCGCAAACTTCTTTGGCTTTTGTTGAGCAAAAAAATAACGGCAATACCGACCGGAGATTTGCTTATTTACATCATTCCAATTCGCTGCTGCCTAAGCTTTATTTCTTCGGATCTATCGAATTTGACCTTTACAACAAAGTACTGAATTCACAGGATAGTTCTTACACCCGGGACTATACGCCCAATCTTTCGAACATATATTTTTCGCTCCGGTACAAAGTGATTAAGCAATTATCAATATCTGTATCATACAGTGAAAGGCAGAATATCATTTATTATGAAACCTACAAAAGCATCGTTGATCAGTTGCTCGAAGAAGCCACAATGAGGGGTTTCATGTTCCAGGTAAACTACCGCCCGATAAAAAACATGACTATCGGTGCAAATGCCGGCTACCGTGTTAGCAAAAAAGATCCTGGGCCATCAAAAAACCTATATACTTACCTCACATACAGCAATGTGCCCTGGATTAATGCTTCCGCAACTATTTCGGCCACCTTGTTGCAAACAAGCTATCTTTCGGGAAACATATATAGTTTCGGCCTTTCACGTGACCTGGTGCCGGGCAAGTTATACGGCGGAGTTAGTTACAGACACGTAAACTATAAATTCCAGAGCGCAGAGACTCCCTTAATTCAGAATATGGGTGAGATGAACCTGACCTGGCGAATTATGAAGAAACTTTCGCTTTCAGCTAATTATGAAGGCACCTTTGAAAAGGGAAGAAACTACGATCGTATCTATATTAATCTTACGCAACGTTTCTAAAGACTGCTAATTACCTGAAAAGAGTCAATTTTAGTTTAAATCTCAAAATACATTTTTATGAAACCCAAAACAGTGGTCATTGCCATTGCTATTATGGTAGGTGTAATCCTGATAGCAGTTCCTTTTATCAACAGTAAGAAGGATAGAAAGGCTCTTGATTTGCCTCCGGGTACTCATGAAGTAACCATTGCAGAAGTGATTCAAACTAATAAATATACCTATTTTCTTGTAGAAGAAAACGACAGTGAATACTGGATTGCTGTAACCAAACGCGAAGCTAGCAAAGGTGATGTGATTTATTATTCCAATCCGTTGGAAATGAATAATTTCGTGAGTAAAGAGTTGGGCCGCACATTCCCCACCATATTCTTTGTGCAGGATGTAAGTGAAAAGCCATTTCCTGATGAAAATACTGCATCGCCGCAGATGGCACAAAAGAAACCGGAAATCGTAAAAATGGATAATGTAAAAATAGATCCGGTTAAGGGAGGTATATCCATTTCAGACTTGTACGATGGGCAGGCTAAATATGCTGGTAAAACAGTTATTATTCGCGGGGTCGTTGTGCGGTATAACCATATGGTAATGGGGAAAAACTGGGTACATATTCAGGATGGTACTGAATCCTCCGGTCAGTTCGATCTTGCAATTACAACGAAGGACAGCCTTGCCGTAGGGAATACAGTTACTTTCACCGGAGCAATCAGCCTTAACAAAGATTTTGGCTCAGGATATTTCTATAAGGTAATTATGGAGGATGCGAAAGCTTCTGATATAATTTCAATTGAATAAATAATCCGAATGTAGTTTTCCTAAGTGTTTTCAGACTTTTGAATATGTATATTTTTGTTGACGGTTCTGATATGCCAATAATTCCGGATACTGATATGTTGTTTGTTGAAACACAAAAAGAATGTGACCCGGCTTTCTGTAAATGTTTTTTGGACATTGACTTTTATGTTGAAAGCCTTGTTATGCGTTCGTTGTTTATTTTTTTCGTGTCTGAGTCGCGATTATTTTTTTAATGAAGGCTGGAAGTTCAATTTTGTTTTGGTCTGCAATTATTCGTATAGCATCATAATATTTTACCTTGTCTGCTTTCCAATGTAAGTCGAGCCGCCTAATTTCTTTCATGGCAATTGCATACATAGCATTTTCCTTGACCAAGGTTCATAAAGCTTGTTTTTGAAAACTTTAGGGACAGAAATTCTCCCTTCAACTCTGTTAAGACGGAGTTTTGTTGTGTCGCCGGATTTATATGCAGCAATTGATTTTCCTCCGTTTGATTTTACTTTGAAAGTTTCTAAAGGCATTCCCGCATCACGTACATCTCGCACAACTCGTGGAGGATGGTTGTATCCGTATCTGTTTTCAAGGTCTTCGGTTGTAATAAAACCGTGTTTAAGAATGTGATCAACTACTATTTTCGCCCTTTTGTTTGTGATCGAAGTTATATAGGCTAAAAATTCTTTCGGATAAGTAGCTTTGTTTTTACTCATAGTTTGCAAAGAGTTCCGTTTGGTATGTCTGTTTTTCTGGTTCTATATTCGTTGCAACTTTAGCAACCAAAGCTGGTGAAAGATATATTACTTCATATGTAATTTCATTTCTGCTAAGGAGTGTGGCCTGTGAAGAGCGGCCTGCATTTATTTCTATTTTCTTCAAATTCAGATTTTCGGGTAACGGATTACCATAAGTCTTGTCGCCTGTTCTGCCATCAAAGCTTAAAATGTAAGGGACATTTTTGTGATTTAGTTCAAAAAGTGAAACTACAAAACTTTCAAATTCGATATTGCCAGAGTAATTAAACCCGCCATTTAAGCCTGTTCCTTTGATAGGGTGGATCCATATAAACCAGATCATTTGGTGTAGCTAATTCAAGAATATTCAAATAATCTGCCGAATAAACTTCGGTTTTACTTTTTAGCAATTGTGAACTCTCAAAATATCGTCTCTCATCATTTGTGGACTTCGGCCAAGTCTTCTTTTGTCTGGGCTTTGATTAAAGCCGCCTTTTGAATTATAACGAACCGCTGCCTTTACGCACTTTGCTATCAGAAATAATAAATACTCGGGATTTTTTCATCCCAAAGTTGTGTCAATGGTTCATTGATGTCATTTATTATGAAGTGATTTGCTTTAAAATAATAGGCAGACGAAATAGTAATTGCTGCTGAACCTGCAAATGGTTCTATCAGGCGGTCAAAGTTGACTGGAAAGTAACGCAAAATCTGGTCTGCCAGGTTCCGCTTGCTACCTTGATATGGAATAGGATGTGGTAATTTCATCAAGTCAGTTTTAAACAAAAATAGTCTAAATTTTCAAATTTCGGAAGTCTTTTTACAATGACGCATAACTTGTTTTTATCTCAATATCTCTATAAGGCTTCATAAGCCAGACTATCTCAATTTTTAACAATCCCCTGTTTTCTGCTTTGCTTGATGAATTGTTTCGTCTGGATTCCTGACACGGATATATTCGCTAAGTTTGCAAAGTTCATCCACTTGTTGATGCGAATAGTGATAATCACGGATTCGGGCTCGTAAAAGCAAAAATATCAATAAGTTCCGAATAGTGATAATCAGATTATCAGAAGTGAAATGCCCGATTTTAAGCCTCTTTACGAGATCTTTACACATTTAGAATTTTGCTAAAACTTCTCATGAAATGGCCATGGTTGTAATAATCACCAACCGATGATGATATTATAAATAACCTGTCGAACCTTTTGCTCACTAACACCCGTAAAAAATGAGAAAGATATGAGTAATTCCATCTGACCCCGTAAAAAATACCTGCGAAGCAAGCATTAATACCGCTGAAAATAAGCTATGAATTAATAAATAATAACAGATGAAAAAATGGATGCTTGTCATACTGACACTAGTTGCTTTCAGCAAATTATGTGCTGCCGGCACTGATACTATTTCTTATCCTGAACTCAATAAAGCATACATTAAATCCTATCTTTACGATTCGAAAAGTTTTATCGTATCGCCCGCTAAATGGAAAGCTAAACAATGGATAGAACTTGGAGCCGTTGCTGGAATCGGGGTTTTGGCATACACTCAGGATGAAAAAATTCAGAAGTATTTTATCAATCATCAATCCGGTGCTGCTGATAATCTTTCGAAGTATGTTTTTGAACCGATTGGGAATGGAATTGGAACTTCAGTTATCATAGGAGGGCTGTACGTTGGAGGAAGGTTAGCAAAGGATAAAAGACTCGCCGGAACTTCGCTTACTGCTGCAAAGGCATTTATTGTTTCCACAGTATGTGCCCAGGCAGTGAAACAACTTGCACACCGCCACCGGCCTTACCAGGACGAAATCCCTGATCATGCCCGATGGGAAGGGCCTTTCGCTGATATTCATTACAACAGTTTCTCATCCGGGCATTCAACAGCAGCATTTAGCCTGGCAACTGTATTTGCTTTGGAATACAGTAAAACAGTTTGGGTTCCCGTTCTGGCTTATTCACTGGCTTCCGGAACGGCAGTATCGAGGCTTTACGATAACCATCACTGGGCATCGGATGTTGTTATCGGATCTGCCCTTGGATTTGTTACCGGCAGGTTTATGTGGAAGCAGAGCAGGAAAGGAAATGCAAGGCTGGTCATCCTGCCGTCTGTAGGATCAAAAATAACTTCTGTCACATTTTTTCTCCGGTTAGCTGAACCTAAGTCCCAGCGGGTTGTTCTTAACTAGCAACAGTTAGTTCTACTGATTTTTAGGATAAGCGTTCAGTTTTATACTGAATTTCGATATGTTTTTTATGCGGGTCTTTTTCATTGTTTTAGGCATTTTATGTGTTATACTGGCAGCACTGGGAGTTCTTTTACCCGGACTTCCGGCAACGCCATTCCTGCTTCTGGCATCCTACTCATTTGCCCGCAGCTCGAAAAGGATGCACGACTGGCTCATAAATAATAAAGTTTTCGGTCCTATTCTGACTGATTTTATTGATAAGAAAGGAATCAGGCTTCATATTAAAATATTCTCAATTATAGTGATGTGGGGTATGGTGTTTATTTCTGTGTTTTTTCTGATTGATAATGATATAATTAAATATGTTTCTGTGGGTGGTGCAATTATCGGGACATTTGCGGTTTTACGGTTTAAGACGATCAGGGATTAAAGGTGCGTTTTGATAGCAAAACTTAAAACAGGAAATATTTACGTAAGTAATTCAAGTTCCAAATTCCAAATTCCAAATTCCAAATTCCAGTTTCCAGTTTCCAGCCTCCAGTTTCCAGTCTCCAAATTCCAAATTCCAAATTCCAGGTACAAGTTTCCAGCCTCAAGTTTCCAGTTTCCAGTCTCCAGTTTCCCATCTCCAGTTTCTACATCAATGCGCATCCAGATTATGCAGCATATAAATACTGTGTCGGAGAGTAGGAGTGATTTCAGTCAAATATTCTTCTGCTGCTTTCACACTTCCCGGCAAAGTATACACCAAAGAACTTCGCATAACTCCCGCTACAGCCCTCGAAATAAGGGCGTTCGGTTTCTGGCTTCCGTACTTAAAGCGGATGAGTTCCATGATGCCCGGAATTTCTTTATCGAGGAAAGGTTTCACTACATCGGGAGTTATGTCGCGGGGGCCAATACCGGTTCCACCGGTTGTTATCACAATGTCGAATTTTGCTTCACGGGCTTCATTCATCAGCGAATCCAATATTTCAATATCATCAGGAATCAATTTCCTTTCAACACCGAATTTCCAACCTTCTGCTTCGAAGAAAGCGGATAGCATCTGCTCAATTTTAGGTCCCGAACGGTCGGTGTATTCTCCCCGGCTGGCGCGGTCGCTGAGCGTGATAATCATTACTTTGTAAAGGCGGGGAATGTATACAATTTCGTCTCCGGCTTTTATTATCCCGTTTTTAAGTACTCGTGCGAAAATCCCTTCCTTTGGCATCACACAGTTGCCAACTTCCTTGAAGATATTACATGAAGAGCCATGGCATTCCTTCCCTATCTGGGTAATTTCGAGCTCTACTTCACCGATTACCAGCGTATCGAGCGGATGGGTGTTGACCAGTTCGAGGCCTCTGGTGGTAATGTTTTCTGCGAATTCACCATATTTTATTTTTCGGCCTGCGGTATGCGTAAAACGCTCTACACTCTCGTCGGCCAATAGGCTTACCTGCCTGTGCCAGTTACCGGCATGAGCATCGCTGGCTACGCCTAGTTCGTTTAATTCTATTTCGGGAACCGGGACTTTTATGGTGCCTTTTTTCTCGCTTGTATTTACAGATATTACGGTGATCGCTGACATGGTTTACGGATATTAAATGTTGTTCAGAGTTGTTCAAAGTTGTTCAAAGTTGTTCAGAGTTGTTCAGAGTTGTTCAAAGTTGTTCAAGGTTGTTCAGGGTTGTTCAAGGTTGTTCAGAGTTGTTCAAGGGTTGATTATGTTGGTTATTTGATTTGATCATCGATATATAATTTTTACTCAGGTTTTTCTTTTTTATGGATTACAAACTGCACTCCTTCAATAATATAGAAAACAGATGATGCCAGGAGCGAAAGCCCGAGGGAAATGAAAAATGTGCCTTTGTAAAGTTCAGGGATTATTTTCCAATGACTCACCAAAATACCTAAAGTTATCATTACCGACATCATGATATACCCTCTCAGATCGAAAAAGGCAAACATACATGGACGTTGCTGTGGTAAGTTCTTTATCCGGATGATATAACGCCGGCTTACTTTGCGAAAAACCAGCAGGAAGAACGGAATAAATGCAGCCACCCCTATCAGGTAATTTACCATGTGATGAAGTGCATGGTTTTCGATAAAAACAAAACCCATTTTCAGTATCCGGTATGCTGCAAATCCCCATAACGCTGCCCCGAGTGCGATAAGCACCACTTTAGGAACACCTGGTTTTAATTTTTGCATAATTGTGGCTGGCATATTTCCTGAATCAGTAATTGTTATCCTCCGATTTCTTCTGATCGCTGTTATGATTGTCAGAAAAATTGATATTTATAGGGTTGAAGATTGAATCGGAATTAAGCTCCTTCATCCTTTTTAATCCTACCCGATACAAATAAATCAGGAATGGAATAAAAATGAGTATCAATACCGGGTGGCCAGACAAAATAAGGAAATCATACACCCCATGCAGCAACCAGGGAACGGTAAAAGCCCTGATCAGGTATTTTTTCCTGGATTGAACCGTAAATCGAGCCATCCCCAGGTAAAATCCCATTACAATGCCGAAAATAGTATGCCCCGGCACCGCAGTGAACGCCCTGAGAAGACCGACTTGCATAGAGTTGATGTTCGAGAAAACATAAAACAGGTTTTCGATGGCAGCAAACCCCAATGATACTGAAACAGCATAAACAATGCCGTCAAATTTTTCATTAAAATTCCGGTTGCGCCATATCAGTACAAAAACTGCGAGGTATTTAAAGGCTTCTTCGGTAGCTCCGGCAACAACGAATCCATCCCAGGCTGCTTTAGGGATTTTATCCAGGTTCTGCCCGAAAGCAGTAATGTAATTCTCAACAACTCCTACAGGAAAGATAATTATTGCTCCAAGAAGAATTCCCTTGAGAATCAGCTTTACAGGCTCTTTTTCGTACTTATCACGGAAATACACATACATCATGAGTAGTATGGCGGGTGCTAATGCAAGAAGCAGAAGGTACATATTGGAATTATTTTGTTTTATTTATGCAAGAGTGTATGAATCCGTATTTCCTAAATATCGGTTTTTGTTTTGCTTATAAGTTTTATATTGCTGATTTCCATTGTTTTGTCCACAGCCTTGCACATATCATAAACGGTTAGCAGCGAGGCTGAAACCGCTGTAAGTGCTTCCATTTCAACGCCAGTCTGTCCAATGCAATGTACCTCACTGATGGCAGTAACGCCAAGTGTTTCGATAGTTAGTTTTACATCCACTTTAGTGATCATCAGTGTATGACATAATGGGATTATAGAAGATGTGAGTTTTGCTGCCTGAATTCCCGCTAATTGAGCCACTGTGAGCACATCACCTTTTTTCATGTTATTTTCCTGCACAAGTTTCACCGTTTCAAGCTGCAGGCTTATAAATCCCTGTGCTTTGGCAATACGCAGCTGGTTTGGTTTATGCCCGACATCTACCATATTGGCTTTGCCTGCTTCGTCGGTATGGCTGAGTTTGTTCATGAGTTTTAATGGTTTGAAGCGTTTGGATGGTTTGAAGGATTGCGGGTAGAGACGAGGTATACCGCTTCTGTACTACCCGTGAGTATGGCTCAATGGTTCGCATTTTAAAGGTTCAAATATCTATCTCAATTCCTTTCGCTATTTCCCCTCTCCATTTAGCTCTTTAGCCCCTAATCACTGAATCCCAACTCCTAACCCCCGATATTATAGAATTCCCCGTGTTTATTAATCGTTCCACACGAAGGTTTGTTGCCTAGCGCATCCTGTAAAGCTTGCTTTGCTCCAAGTTCGCGGATACTGTATTCCATATCATTGAAAAGGCATGGTTTTATCATTCCGTTTGCAGTTAAACGCAGACGGTTACACGTAGTACAATCGCCGCCACTGCCTCCATCCACAATGTAAAACTCGCCTTTTTCCAGATCCATCTGCCTGATAAACCGGACTTGTAGCCCCAGTTTCTTTCCATATTCTGCAACTTGCTGTGCATCAGGTTCTGAGGGAGTTTTGTCAATAACACAGTTGATTTTTACCGGCGAAAGACCTGCTTTAACAGATGCATTAATTCCGTTAAGTGCTTTTTCAATATCTCCGCCCCGGGTTATTTGATGGTATTTTTCGGGATTAATTGTATCCAGACTGATATTGATGCGGTGAAGACCTGCTTCTTTAAGAGGTGTTGCGAATTGTTCGAGTAACTGTCCATTGGTAGTCATGCCAAGATCACGGATGGCTGGTCTTGACGCAATCATCTGCACCAGGTTTACAATGCCTTTGCGCACAAGAGGTTCGCCTCCGGTAAGCCGGATTTTATCAACGCCAAGTAGTATTGCGGCATCAACAACTTCCATTATTTCTTCAAACGAGAGTATATCGCTGTGTTGCATCAGTTCAATGCCTTCGGCAGGCATGCAGTATATACAACGCAGGTTACAACGGTCGGTAACCGAAATGCGGAGGTAATTTATACGCCGGTTATACGAGTCGAACATTTACTTGGGCTCCTTTTTTGATTTCTGCTGCACCGATTTCGATTATAACAATTCCATCAGCATGAATATAAGAGTGAATGTGAGCCGAACCATGGTACTCAACCGGCATAGCTGTTCCGTCAGGCGTGAAAAACACTGGAAAAAATGCTTTGCGTGAAGTCCTTTTTCGGGTATAGTCAGCACCCATAACTACTTTCAGATGAGTATGGTTACCAGAATTTCCGGTTATAAGTTTAACCAGGTATTTTACAAGCATTTCAAACTGTACGAAAGAGGAAACCGGGTTTCCTGGCAAAGCAACCAGGTATTTACCATCGCGAGTGGCAAATATTACAGGTTTTCCGGGTTGAACGGCGAGTTGCCTGAATTTAATTTCGTAACCGGCCTGCTGTATTACAGCCGGAACAAAATCGAAATCACCTGCAGATATTCCACCGGTAAGAATCACTACATCGCTTTCGATACTTGCCTGCTGAATGAGTTTCAGAGTAGCCTCTTCTGTATCCCGTGCAATGCCGTAATAATTGGACTTGCAATGTGCCTGTTGAGCCTGCGCCATTAACTGGTATGCATTGCTGTTACGGATTTGCGATTCAGCAGGAGTTTCATGGGGTTCAACAATTTCATCTCCGGTCGAAATAATTCCGATCCGGGGTTGTTTATATACTTCCGGAAAAGCACATCCGACCGAAGCCAATACAGCAATTTCCTGTGGCCGGATTAAGGTTCCTTTCGATAGAACTTTTTCACCCTGGCAAATATCTTCCGCTTTCAAACAATAATTCGAAGAAGTTTTTTGGGCTACAAAGCGAATGGTATCCTGTCCTGTAACTTCAACATCCTCAACCATTATAACGGTATCGGCACCTTTGGGAAGCATTCCGCCGGTCATCAGTTTCGAACATTCGCCAATACCAATAAATTTGCTTGGAGATTTCCCGGCGGGTATGGTTTCCAGTACTTTAAGCTCATTCTGCAGGTCATCGCGGCGGCAGGCATAACCGTCAACTGCCGATTTGTTGAAGGGTGGCATATCCATATCCGAATAAACATCGGTAGCCAGCACTCTGCCAAGGCTCTCTTCGAGTTTTATTTTTTCTGAAGCAAGTGGATTAGCACAATTACTTATGATCTTCAATGCTTCCTCATATAGTATCATTAGTGGTGATTCTTATTAAGCAGCAAAGATACTTATCATTTCGATGCGATTGGCTTACACATGCAGTTCGGCAGGGATAAATTGCATGTTTTATATTCGATTTACACTACTCTGATTTTATATTTATTTGTTATCTTTGTAAAAAAGAAATAAAATGGCAGATATAAATCAATCAAGTGGCTCAGTGCAACAAACTCCCAGCCGGACGAAACTGTTTTTCAAACGTATCAGGAAATATATTTACATGGTTATTACACTATTCGTAGTAATTGTTGGCATTTATGTATACTGGAGTTTCTTCTTCACTTTCAGCGATGGGTATCGTGCTGGCTTATTGCAGAAATTTTCGCGCAAAGGCACCATTTTTAAAACCTATGAAGGTGAGATGATTCTCAGTAGCGTTCAGAGTAGTAAGAATGTGGCGCTTGCTTCTGAAAAATTTGTATTCTCAGTTGATGACCATGATGTAGCTGTTCAACTTGAAAAACTGCAAGGTAAGAACGTGGTAGTGCATTACACGGAGAAAAACAACACGTTGCCTTGGCGCGGGGAAACTGTGTTTATGGTGAGCAGCGTGAAATTAAGTGAGTGATAAGAGCCTTTCGGTTTGCCTGCGCAAAAGTTCAGCAACCATTGCAAAAGGCGGCAGTGAATAGTTTATCTGCCGATTAAGGAGACAGCAAATAGATAACAGAGTATAGCAAAGAAACAGATTTGCATCCCTGAATCAGGATTTTTTGTTATTCTTCCTTTTTTATGTGATGCTCTATTTTTGAAAGGATGTTTTCGAGTAGTGGTAATTGCAGATATAGGTAATTTGGCAGTAGTTTCATCGCTTAATTCAGGATAGTCATGGGTGAGATCGTTCCGAAGTTCGCGCAACGAAAGCCATGCGTCAGATGACTCAATAATTTTAAGACGTTGAAGGACATTTAGTATATCCCGGAAAGGCTTATCCGAAATATCTTCCTGAAGGTACTCCAGTAAAAATCTGAAAGTATTGTTTCCTAATTCGTCCTGTAGCTTTGTAAAGCGAAATATTAACTGATCGATGTTACCAATAGTGGCTTCTGAGAACGATTTCATAAACCGCAGATGTCGGGGGAAATAACGGGTCAACTTGTGAAGTCGCATAATGCAGACGACTCATATGTGCCCTGCACTTTTGCAGAGAGGTATTCAGCCGCATTAGTTTAAACTGTTCATTATCTGTCATAGGATTATCCTTTTTTTTGCGGCTGTTTTGAAAATAGTATTATTTGCCTGGCCTCCATCAAATATTACATCAATTTTCTGATCACCTATTGTTTTTTTAATTTGAACCAGGAACTTAATCTTTAGACAGTTAAGGTTATCCCTTGAAATCGATTCATTACATTTTATCAACAGATCTATATCACCACCCTTTTTGCTGTCTTCTGTGCGCGAACCGAAAAGTGTTACAAGCGCATCGTCACCAAATACTGATTTGGTAATAGTCTTGATTGCAGTTATGAATAATGCTGTCCACACATAAACCAAAAAGAAAAAATAATCCAAAATTTAAAATTCGAAAAAATTGTCTTAAACGAAAAAAAATCCTTGCAGAATTATTATATTGTCTATTTTGGCAATACTTCGTTAAACTTTTGCATTGTACTGAATATCAAATAGTTATGAAAACAGTTTATTTGTATTCAAAGGATTGAAAATCAGTTCTTTGCGTCTTTGCGTGAGGGAAAAAATAACGGACTATTGTTTTGGATAATTCTCTTTTAGCAGTAAAATTCAGTAAATATTGCATATAAGAAAACGAGTATAATATGAGTTTTGCCCACACCCCTTTGCTTCGACTGCAGCAACCTTAGGGGAAAGGCCTCGCACACAGAAGATTGAGTTTTGACTACCAAACCTGAAGTTAAAGAAAATGAGCATTTTTATGTTAAATGATGAGTTTTCTTAGCAGCACTAAATATTGAATCGCTAAAAACTTTGAATTTTGAATTTTGAAATTTGCTTTTTGAACTACTTAGGTTCACATTTCTCGGTTTTATGCCCAAAAACATAACAAATTGAAAGCTCAGATAAACCCTTTATGTTAATCCTAAAGAATTTTATCCTTAAAAAACTTATACGTCTCAACCTGCGAGTTTAATTTCAGGTTCGGATTTCCTTTTATATACTGGTTTGATTTGCCGGAAGATATAGTTCTTGCCTTTGTATTGTCGCGAAGCTGAATTTGCAGCATGGTCATTATTTCGCGCTGCAGTTCGCGGTCAAAAATGGGACAGGCCACTTCGATGCGGTTATCGAAATTGCGTTCCATCCAGTCGGCTGAAGAGAGATAATACAATTCGATTCCACCATTGGCAAATACCATAATGCGGCTGTGTTCGAGGAAACGGCCTACAATGGTAATAGCCTCGATATTTTCGCTCACACGCGGAACGCCAGGTTGAAGCATGCAAATTCCCCTTACGATCAGTTTTATCTTTACCCCGGCAGCACTGGCATCGTATAACTTCTTGATGATCTTGATATCTGTCAGGTTGTTGATTTTCAGAATCATCCATGCATCAAGCCCGGCTTTGGCATTGCGTATTTCATTGTTAAGCAGCTTGATAAAGTGATTCCGCATATGGAACGGCGCAACAATCAGTTTCGAAAACCTGGGTGCATTATAAATAGATTCGAACAAATGGAATACGCTGTTCACATCCGAAACTATTTCTTTGTTGGATGTAAAGATTGAAATGTCAGTATATATTTTTGCTGTTGTTTCGTTAAAATTTCCGGTGCCAACGCCGGCATAATACACATTTCTGGTACCTTCTTTGCGGCGGATCAGCAGCAGTTTTGCATGAACTTTATACCCCGGAATCGATTGGATGACGCGCACACCTTCTTCCTGCATTTTTCCAGCCCAGTATATGTTGGCTTCTTCATCGAACCTTGCCTGCACTTCGAGGAAAACAGTTACTTCTTTCCCGTTTCTTGCAGCATTTATAAGTGCATTAACTACATTCGAGTTGCTGGCAACGCGGTACAAAGTCATTTTAATACCCTTCACCTGCGGATCGAGCGAAGCTTCACGCAACAGGTCTATCAGGTAATGAAACGAGTGGAAAGGATAATGCAGCAGGTAGTCCCGCTCTTTAATTCCAGCCAGGATGCTTTTTGTAACCCGCAATCCCTGGTGCTCGAGCGGCGGCATAGGCTTGTATTCCATTTCCCGGGTTCCGATATTCGGGAAACTCACAAAATCCTTGAAATTGTGGTACCTGCCCCCGGCCGAAACCGTATCGCTCTGGCTGATATTTAACTTGGCGAGTAACTGGTTCAGCAATCGTTCGGGCATATGGCGGTCGTAAACAAACCTGACGGGGGGCGCAACTTCCCGTTGTTTGAGGCTTTCGGACATCAATTCTATAAAACTTTTCGAAACATCGTTATCAATATCCAACTCGGCATCGCGGGTAAATTTTACAGCATACGCCTTGTACGTATTGAAACCGAAAACAGAAAAAATCTCGTTCAGGCAATACCTGATAACATCATCGAGTAGGATAATATACCTTTTTTCGTTTTCGGAAGGCAGTATAAGAAAGCGCGAAAGAGTGTTAACCGGAACTTCAACAAGAGCGTATTTTTCGAGAGAGGGTTTTCCTTTTACCTGCAAAACAACCGCAAGATAGAGTGAGCGGTCGCGGAGTGCAGTGGCTTTCAGGTTGCTGAGAATAATCGGAAACAGGCTCGGCCTTACATGTTCCCTGAAATACTGCTCAACAAATTTTCCTTGTTCATCAGTTAATTCAGTGTCGTTGATAACAAAAATATTTTGCTCCGCGAGTTCTTGTATAACGGAATTATAAATTCGTTGAAATTCTTTCTGCTGTACTTTTGTAATTCTGTTTATTTCACGCAGGGTTTTTCGGGGACTAGCATATTTGTCAGGGAAAATAGTTTTATCCATGCTTATCATCCGGTTAACGGTTGCAACCCGCACACGGAAAAACTCATCCAGGTTATTGGAATATATTCCGAGAAATTTCATCCGGTTAATCAATGGCGTAGCAGGATCAGCAGCTTCCTGCAGTACCCTTTCATTAAAATGCAGCCAGCTGATTTCGCGGTTGATAATATTGCTTCTATTTCCTGACATGTATTTGCAACTAAGTTTTACCGATTCAATGCAAGATGTATATGAAACTGCAGAATCACTGTATTTGTAACGTAAAATTACTTTAATTAGTTCAATTTCCTGAAAAAGCTGGGCATAGTTTACAATCCAGGCAATTTGGTCAAAGATATTAAATGGAATGCCGCAGTAAATTAAATTATTGTTAAATCTTTAAGGATGGGGCATCTGTAATAAGGTTTCGGCATTGATAGATATAAAATTGAAATCCTTTTAGGAAGGAGGCCAAAAAAAGTTTTTACGATGGATCATGTTGTCTTTCGACTGATGATAGGTTGAGTGCAAACGGGGGCCGAGTGCCAACCGGGGAAATCAAAGTCTGTTTTATGGAAGAATAAACGTAACTCCGGCTCATATAATGGATTATAATCCTTCCACAATCCGGATATCGTCCTCCGTTAACTCATACAACTGGTAAACCATCCTGTCAATGTCCTTATCCGTTTTATCAATCTGTGCCTTTAGTTGTTGCGCTATGGCACATTCCTGCAAAAAGTAAGCTTCCCATTCAGCTTCTTCGCTCAGGCTTAGTTTTACTTTCTTTTTAGCCAGCTCTGCAATAAATTCTTTATAGGTAAGCTGGTACCAGTTTTGTAATTTGTTCTGCAATGGCAATGGAGCCAGCGGAGCATGCTCCACAGTCTCCTTTGCTGTGGAAAAAAACTTACGCTTGATGGTGTGCTGGAATTTGCCTGAGATTTCCTGCAATTTTTTGTTTAAGGAAAGCATTTGATCGGCTTTTTCGATAAAAGGTTGTTGGAGCTCACTACTGATTTTAATAATTGGAAGCCTCTCAACAAAAATAATTTTGACCTCTGCTAAAGGTTTTCCAACCATATGGAAATTCTCATGTCGAAAAATCCAATTACACAAATTCGAATTAATAATGGTCAAAATATAATTATAGTTAAGTTCATCTGTAAAAAGTTGCAGACAATGTATGGAGTTTAATCCTACAAATTTTTCATTGTCATATGCACACAAAAGTTTATCGTCAGTTCTTCGTATTACAATTTTCGATTTAAAAAAGATATCAGGATTTCTTGGAGCAGCCAGCCATTCTCCATATTTTAAATATTCTCCATCCCAAGAAATGTTGTAACGAGCTATTTGGGTTCCTCTTATTAATTTATACCAATCCTTATCTTCAAAAGAAAAAGAATTAAAAGGCTTCTCTTTAATTGTCTTGTCAGTTTGTGGAGGATTCCCTTTTCCTACTTCATAAGGTTTAACTCCTGCTTTAATATTTGCAAAATTTGAAAGATGTTCAGATTCTACAGATATTTTTTGAAATAAACGCCTTTCATGTTCTGTTGCTCGATAATTAAAAATTAAAGTGTCTTTCAATAAAACATAATCATGCGTAAAATTTAGTTTTTGGAATTCTGATTTATCCCGAGATTCTAAAAAAACATCGAAAGAATTATCTGCCTGCGAATTTGATTTTTGCAGTATTGTGATTATTGGTTCTACAACAGCATCAGGAAATACATTAAACGTTTCATATAATTTTATAACTCTGTTTTGTTCAAATAAGAGCTTCCTGAGCTGAACACCATTTTCAATAACAAGAAAGGTATTAGGAGTAATAAAACCTAAAAACCCATTTCGTTTCAATAAAATTATTGATAGTTCAAAAAAGAAATTATATGTATCGTAATTGTATTCAGCAATGGAATAATTCTGTTTCAAATACTCTTTTTCTTTTTTGCGAAGGAAAGCTCCATACGGTGGATTCCCAATCACCACATCAAACCCACCCTTATATTCAGTGCGGAAAGCATGCTCAACGGTGCAGCAGAAGTCTGCTACAATTGAGCTTGCTCCTTTGAACGCCAGTTCCGGCAAACCATGCTTTATCCTGTTATTCTGTATGTACTTTATGGTATTGTTCAGTTGCTCTTCGGTCATAATTTCTTTTTGCCCGAATTTCTGTGTCCAGAGGTGATTCTGTGTAGTTCCTCTTCCCTGCGCATAGGCATTCTCCGCCGAGGGAGCATGCTCCCTCGTTCCGCTCGTAGCGTCGTCGGCGAGAGTATACTCCGACACGGGCGACGAGGCAGCATGCTGCCCCATTTTGCTCGTAGCGACGGGGATAGTCCGCCCCATAGCGATATTGCAGGCACGGGCGCTCATGCTTTTTATCTTCTGTACTATAGAAGCCAGTTCCTCATCTTCGCATATCAGCACGAGGTGCATATGGTCGCCGCAAATGTTGTAGGCCAGTATATTCAGATTATCTTTTTTAGCAATATCAGCAACAACAGAGGTTACTATTTCCTCTTCTTCGGCCGACAACCACACTGGTTTCCCCAACTTCACGAAATTGTCGAACATCCGTTGCGAATACCTCGAATTATGCGTTGCAGTGGTAATACGCCATGCTTTTTTTGCTTTTTCAATAAACACCTGCGGAAATTCCTTTTGCCAGTTAAAGGCCTTATCGCCGGCCACGGCAGGGTCGTCAATCAGTGAGTTGCCGCATTTAATATTATTATTCAGGTCGTTCAGTCTGCGGTTGGGCTGGGCGGTACGAAGCCAGAGGGAAAGCTTGGCAATCTCCACGCTTTCCTCGTTAATATCCACACCAAATAGGTTGTTTTCGAGTATACTCTTTTCGGTATCGGTAAACACCATGGCATCGCCGAAAAGCTTGGCCTGCAGTTCGTCAATGGTGCGATGCTCTGTGATAAGGTAATCGAGCACCTGGTTCAGGAATGCCCCCGAGCCGCAGGCCGGGTCGCAGATGGTAAGTTGCAAAAGCCAGTTGCGGTATGTGGTAAGCTTATCGAATAAGGGCTGTATGGTTTTCTTTGTTCGTTTGCGGTCGGTAATATAATATTCTTCATTCAGCTGCAGTTCAGCTTTTTTATCGGTACAAAGTTTGCCAACGGTATTATCAACAATATACTTGGTAATGTATTTGGGTGTGTAAAATACACCGTCCTTTTTGCGCTTGGTTTTGGTTTTATCAATTTCCTGTCCGTCGAGCTGCGCTTTTATTTCATCCAGTTCATTGAGCGAGTTCTCGAATATATGGCCTAAGATATTAACATCTACTTCGCTTACAAAGTCATACTCCGAAAGCTTCAGTGTATGCCTATATAACAACTCATCATCAATTTTCAAGGCATCCAGCAGTACGTCTGTTTTAAACAAACCGCCGTTATAGGCAAATACATCGTAGCGTTTGCCTTTAAAGCCGGTATTCAGGTATTCGAAATACTTTTTAAAACGGGCATAAAGCGGTATTTCAACATCGCGATCCTGCAAATCGCGCCAGTCATCGAGTATCAGCCGCACCGAATTAGGCGGCAGCAATTGCCTGTCCTCGGCAAAAAACAGGAACAAAAAGCGGTCTAATAATTTCTGCGATTTCTTGAACAATGTAAGCGCATCATCCTGCGGGTTAAGCTCCACCAGATTCCGGTGCAGTTCGCGCTTGAAGAGCGAATAATCGTTGTACAGGTTTTTGGTAATTGCATCTTCCTGGCTTATTGATTCGTCCTTGATGCGCTTTGGCAACCCTTTCGAAATACTCGCGTACGACAGGCACAGCCAGAGTAAATCAAAGTCTTTTTCGTTAAGCGTAAAGAGGTTGAATTCGAGGTGCTCAATGGCATTATCGATATAAAAACGCAGCTTCTCGAAATTGGAAGTAATAATATACACACAATCGGGCTGGTTATTTTTATACCCGAAGGCCTGGTTTTCAATCTTGTTCAGATCGGTGGTTTCAGTTCCTTTGAGCTCTATAACTGCTATAACTACAGAAGAAGATGTATTTGGCGAAGGAGCATGCTCCTTCGCCAGTAGTATTGCCCCATCTGCTTTTTTACTGTCCTTTACATTTTTATATTCGGTGGTTATATTAAAGCCTGAGTGTGGATTTTTAGTATAACCAAGTATATTTACAAACAGATCATTCAAAAAACCTTCCTGGTATTGCTCCTCCTTGCTGTTGCGAATATTTTCCTGTATGGCGGGATTATGAAAATGAGCTTTGAATTTCGCATAGGCAGCCGCAACTGCATGCTTATCCATCGCTTTCTGATACTTACTGATTACTGAATTTTGAAAAAAGGACATAGGGTTTGCCGGTTCGGGGAGTGGGTGAATTAATGGATATAAAATTAAGGGATTAATGGAATAAAGAATAAAGAATTAATTTACTTTTTCTCACTGGCAATCAACACCAATGCTGGTGAGGGTTAAGAGCTTTCAATTATATAATTCTCCTGCCATTTAATAGTCTCACTGCGTTAAACTATATCCCCAGAAATGAATTTGAAGTGCTAAACAGATTTTTAATATTTTTTTCCTTCAGATTGGTCAATATCAAATCTATACATATATTATAATCCATCCGCTTACACATGTGTGCGGATGGAGTCAGCAAATCGTAAAATTTTAATTTCCGGTCACAGCCGAAACTAACAGGATGCCTTTTTACAACATCCCCGGCCAAACCGTAAAGTTTTGTATAACCTTCGCTGTTTTGAGATCAGCCCATTTTTCGGTTTCCAGGTGAACTGATACAACACCGGTTGTTGGCAATGAATCGAGTTTTGGGCTTGCAAAACGGTTGGCAACCATAGTAATTACGGGGTTGTGTCCCACGATCATCACACTGTTCACTGAATCGTCAAGTGCTTCCAACAGTTCAATTGCATGCGAATCATCGCCGGTGAAAAGTTTTTCGTCAGCAACAACCTTTGCAGCCTGAATGCCAAGTTTATCGGCAATAATGAGCGCAGTTGTAAATGCTCTTTCAGCAGGACTGGCAATTATATGATCAATTACCGGATGGCTTTCGGCCATATATTCGGCAACTTTCCAGGTACGGGCAACTCCGGTATCGGTTAGCAATCTGTCAGCATCAGCAATGTTAGCACTTGCCGGAACAGCTTTTCCATGACGTACAATATATACTGTCTTCATATCGTGGGATTAAATTTCGGTAAACATACAAAATTACTTTAAACACAAAAGCGATACCTGAAAATATTCGGATATCGCTTTTTTTATATTTTTTTTAGGCTAAGAGTTAAAAGTTCTAAGGTTCAATGATTCGCGTTCCTGCTTCGTTCCTCGCAGTGACGGAGTTCAATGCTTTACGTTCCTGCTTCGTTCCTCGCAGTGACGGAGTTCAATGCTTTACGTTCAAATTCAAAACCTACTACTCAACCTGAATTCCTTCAAACCCTTCAAACCCTTCAAAACTTCTAATACCCAAACAACGGAAACTCACTCATCATTTCATTCACCTGGTTGCGAACTTTTGTAATTATTTCTTCGTTCTCGTGGTTGGCTATCACTTCGTCAATCAGATCGACAATTAACGGCATGTGTTGCTCCTTTAGCCCACGGGTTGTAATGGCAGGTGTTCCGACACGGATGCCGGAGGTAGTGAATGGTGTACGGCTATCGAATGGAACCATATTCTTGTTCAGGGTGATATCAGCTTTAACAAGCAGGTTTTCAACCATTTTGCCTGTAATATCAGGGTATTTGGTGCGGAGATCAATAAGCATGAGATGGTTATCGGTGCCGCCGGAAATTACTTTAAATCCTTTGTCCATGAAGGCCTTCGACATCACCTGTGCGTTCTTCTTTACCTGCAATGCATAATCCATAAACCCATCCGAAAGTGCTTCGCCGAAAGCTACAGCCTTGCTTGCTATAACATGTTCAAGCGGTCCGCCCTGTATGCCGGGGAAAACAGCACTGTCGAGCATAGCCGACATCATCTTTGGCTCACCTTTGGGAGTTTTAATTCCCCATGGATTTTCGAAATCTTTTCCCATCAGTATAAGTCCGCCGCGTGGTCCGCGAAGGGTTTTGTGCGTGGTTGTGGTTATAATATGGCAATACGGAACCGGATCGTTTAGCAACCCGCGGGCAATTAATCCGGCCGGATGTGCAATGTCGGCCATGAGTAAAGCGCCGATTTTATCAGCTATTTGTCTCATGCGCTTGTAATCCCAGTCGCGGCTGTAGGCCGAAGCACCGGCAATGATCAGTTTTGGCCTTCCTTCGAGGGCAGTAGCTTCCATCTTATCATAATCAATGGTGCCGGTTGCTTCTTCAACACCGTAAGCTATCGGGTTGTAAAGAATTCCCGATGAATTTACCGGTGAGCCGTGCGATAAATGGCCACCATGCGAAAGATTTAATCCCATAAAGGTATCGCCGGGTTTCAGAATGGTCATAAGTACGGCCATATTTGCCTGTGCGCCTGAGTGCGGCTGAACGTTTGCCCATTCGGCTCCGAAGAGTGCTTTGGCTCGGTCGATGGCGATTTGTTCAGTTTGATCAACAATCTGGCAACCGCCATAATACCTGCGGCCTGGATAGCCTTCGGCATATTTATTGGTTAATACCGATCCCATCGCTTTCAGAACCTGTTCGCTCACGAAATTCTCGGAAGCTATCAGTTCGATGCCATGCATCTGGCGGTCTTTTTCCTCATCAATGAGGTCAAAAATAACTTTGTCTTTTTTCATTTCTTTAGTATGCAGTATGTTGTGAACAAATCAATTACCCATTTTCGTGATAAAGTGCGGCAAAGGTATAAATTCTGCCGATACGCCGCAAAAAGCCGTCACAATTCTGATCCTTTTATCGGAAGATGGATTTTAAGTCAAATGGGTAATTGTACTTACCAGGGAATGTAAGCCCCGATTGAGTATAACAGCATCACCGCCGGCTGTGTCTTATCTTCCGGCCAGGCAGGTCCTTTTTCAAGTGCATATCCCAATCCTAGCTGAGCTGTGAACCACTTTTTCCCCCGGTAAACAAATGTTGACCCGAATGCACTTTGGGTATAAGTATCGCCAACTCCCTGGTGCCAATCCTTGTCATACTAAATAAATTATAAGTGAGTGATATATTTATATTGTTTGCTTGGGTTAGCCGGATCTCAATCAGAATAAACTTTTCATTATTAATTGCCAATCGATACTCTAAAATTCAATGACCGTTAATTTCATCAAATCTACAAAACAAGAATTAAATGCAAACTAAACAAATGAAAATTTTTCTTTCAATGCTGATTTTAGTTATAGGGTTGAATTGAAAACTTCCCTACCTAAAATTATTCTAACTTTGCCGTGGAGAATAGAGCAGAAAACCTGTAGTAGTATCAGCAATATTTGAATATTGATGGTTGATCTGCAGTTAAAATATTGATTTACTCGAAAATACAAAAATACTACATGATTGAATTTGAACGCTTTACATTGCAAAACGGGTTACGGGTAATCGTTCACCACGATGCCAGCACACCCATTGTGGCAATGAATATACTTTACGATGTGGGTTCGCGCGATGAGCATCCTGACCGCACCGGTTTTGCACATTTGTTCGAGCACCTAATGTTTGGTGGCTCGGTGAATATTCCCCGTTTCGACGAACCACTCGAAAGGGTAGGGGGCGAAAACAATGCTTTTACCAACAACGATTTCACCAATTATTACTTAACTGTCCCCGGTCATAACCTCGAAACAGCTTTCTGGCTCGAGTCGGACCGTATGCTGAACCTCGCTTTTTCGGCCAGGAGTTTCGATGTACAGCGCAACGTGGTTGTAGAAGAATTCAGGCAGAATTACCTGAACCAGCCTTACGGTGATGCCTGGCTATTACTCAGGCCACTGGCTTACAAAATGCATCCTTACAGATGGGCAACCATTGGCATTGATCCGACGCATATCGAGGAAGCTTCGATGGAGGATGTTCACGATTTTTATACGCAGCATTATAATCCCTGTAAAGCAATACTTGTTGTTGCCGGAAATGTAGAAGTATCTGAAATAAAAGATTTGTCCGAAAAATGGTTCGGAAATATACAAAACGGTACTATCAATAAACGAAACCTGCCGGTTGAACCGGAGCAGACCGAGACCCGCTCGCTCATTGTAAATCGCGATGTACCGTACGATGCAGTTTATAAAGCGTGGCATATGTGTGGCCGGATCGATGAGCGATTCTTTGCTACTGACCTGATATCTGATATCCTTTCGGCCGGTCAGTCGGGCAGGCTGAATCAGAAGTTAGTAAAAGAACTTCGGCTTTTCAGCGATATAAATGCTTTTGTTTCGGGCGATATCGAACCAGGGCTGTTCGTAATTACCGGCAAGCTGATGAAGGGTGTTGCCATGACTGACGCGGAAAACGCTCTGCAGCAAGAGATTGAAAAAATGTGCAATTATCCGGTCGGAGAAATGGAATTGCAAAAGGTCAAAAACAGGTTCGAAGCCATGATGGAATTCAGCGAAATGCGCGTGCTCGAAAAAGCGATGAATCTTGCCTATTACGAATTGCTTGGCAATGCAGGGCAGGTTAATGAAATTTTGAAGGAGTATGCTTTAACTACTGCCACTGATATTTTAGCCGAAGCAAATCAGATTTTCAGAAATGAAAATTGCTCAACGTTATACTACTATGCGAATAATTAACAGAACATTCAGGATTCACTACAGACATTCAGCTTTTTTCTTGTTTTTCCTGCCACAATAAATTACACTTTTTATGACTACTCTTCTCAACCGGAAAACTCAGCCAACTATCAAGCCTCCAAAGCGGATTGATTTTCCGCAACCCGAAATTCACCAACTGAAAAATGGAATTAAAGTCCACCAGTTCAACGCAGGTGCGCAGGATGTGATTTCCATCGAAATGGTTTTTAAGGCCGGAAGCTGGTTTCAGGATAAACCATTTACAGCCTTGGCTACTAACCTGATGTTGCGCGAAGGAACCAGGAATTTTACAGCCAGAGAGGTGTCCGAATCGCTCGACTTTTTTGGTGCACATTTGGAAAATACTGCTGAGCGCGACAATGCCTATGTCACTCTGTATTCGCTTAACAAGCACCTCGATAATACCTTGCCATTGCTGAGCGAGATTGTTAAAAATCCGGTTTTTCCGGAAAACGATTTTAATGTGCTGGCAGGAAAACAGCTTCAGCAACTTGAAGTGAACCGGCAAAAAGTTAATTTCCTTGCAAGAACACATTTTAATTCTTTCATTTTCGGGAAAAATCATCCATACGGAATGTTTCTTGTCCCCGACGATATCGGAAAAGTAACAAACCTCGACCTGGCTGCTTTTCATAAGTCGCAGTATCATTCAGGCAATTGTACAATTGTTGTTGCAGGGCTCATTAAACCCGGGCTTATCGATGCTCTTGAATCGCATTTTGGCGGAAATGACTGGAGCGGTAACCCTTCAGTGCAATTATATTCTGAGTTAAATGGCTCAGATCAAAAGAATCACTTCATTGCCAAAGAGGGAGCCATGCAATCGGCTATCCGCATGGGTTGCCTTGCGTTCGGGCACTCTCATCCCGACTTTGGCGGAATGAAAGTATTGAATGCCATATTGGGCGGCTATTTTGGATCACGGCTGATGACCAATCTCAGGGAAGACAAAGGGTATACGTATGGAATTGGTTCGGCCTTAGTGCCTTTGCTCAAGGGAGGATACTTTGTAATATCAGGAGAAGTTGGTGCTGAAGTTACAAAACAGGCCCTTGCCGAAATAAAATCGGAACTTAGCCGTTTATGTGATGAACAGGTTCCGGAAAGCGAGCTTTCACTGGTGCGTAATTATTTACTTGGAGAAATGCTCAGGTCGGTTGACGGCCCTTTTGCGCAGGCAGGACTTTACCGCGAACTGATCGAAGACAACCTCGATATTTCTCATTTTTACAAATTGATTGATACGGTTCAACAAATAAATGCTCAGCAATTGCAGGATCTTGCAATCAGGTATCTGAAAACTGAAGATTTATTTACACTGGTGGTAGGGCCTCATGAAGTTTAATAACGATAGTTGTATTACCGGTCATGGTAATTGAACACACGAAATAAAATACCTGTATGAGCAGAATTTTAGTTTTGCTGTTTGTTTTTTCGTTTGTGAGCATTTATGCTGATTCAGCAGTTTTTGATCATAATGTGCGCGGAAATGATATATCCATAAACGGTTCCACAACGCCGTATCAGACTATAGAGCTACCAGGTGCTGATATAGTTAGTGCATCCGGTTTTGCAGTTCCTCCCGTAATTACACTTACCGGCATAGCTTCTGGGTCGCGTTTTGCGCAGCTTAGCTGGACAGCCACTCCTCCACCGCTTGATGGTATTTTTTATGTTGAGCGGGATGTGGCATCATCAGGTGCGTGGGCTATACTGAAACAATTGCCGTATAATGCTGTTCTTCAATATAATGATACTATTTCATCTCCTTATTGTACATCGACTGATTTCTCATACCGCATACGTTTTGAAGGCAGCGTTCCAGGTGACGCAGCTACTTCAAATATCTCTGATTTGCTTTTATGGGATCAAACCAACCCGGTGAATGTGAAGGACATCATCGTAAGTATTAGCAACAGCCATCCATTAGTATCCTGGCAGCAGGTGACGGGCGATTCAATTTCCGGTTATGAAATAAACCGGTTTAATGGGTTTAGCTGGCAACCGATTCTCCCTGCAATGTCGTCCGACTCGAGCTCTTATCTTGATATAGCCGTTTTAGATGGCTGCGATAAATCATATACATACGAAATTATTGTCATTGACCAATGCAACAACCGCAGTGTGCCAGGTTATACACCCAAGCATACCATAAAACTTGATTTACCCCCGATTGATGAATGCGAGCGACTGGCAAAATTATCGTGGAATGCATATACTTTGATGCCGGGCGGATTGGGTGGATACCGGGTGTACAGGGAAGATAACGGGGTTATTGTTGAGATAGCTAACCTGACTGATACATTGCTTACTTCGTACAATGATGATTATACTTTCGAAAATGGCCATAACTACATATACTATGTCCAGGCCTATAGTGCTTCAGGTTCGGGAATATCAACATCCTGCAGGGAAGGTTCTGCTTTCATCGGGGCCAGTATTCCGATTTTAATTTATAGTACAAATGTTAGCGTTGAAAACAACAGTTATATCCGAATCAGCTATTTCAGTTCTCCGATAAAAACAGTTAAAACACTTATTCTCGAGCGTTCGGATGACGGAATCACTTTCCAGGCCATTGATTCTTTATCGGTTCCGGGAGATTTCGTGCCACAGGAATCCTTTTTTGAAGATAAAACGGCTGACCCCAATAGTCAGAGTTACTTTTACCGTCTTAAAACAATTGATTACTGCGGAACCAATATACTTATTTCAAATATTTCGCGATCCGTTTATCTGCAGTGTACTTCTTCGTCCACACAGAATACCATTGACTGGAACACATATCAATCATGGCTAAAAGGCGTTGAAGGGTACAAAATTTACCGCACGGTTGATGGGCAGCCAACAGCGGGAGAACTGCTTGGTAGCGTAACGCCCGTAACGCAGTCATATCCTGATCCTCTGACAGGCATCGATCCAACCAGGCAGGTTTGTTACTGGGTTGTAGCCGCCGAAAATCCGGGTAATCCTTATTTAGCAAATGCAACATCCCTGTCAAATACTTGCTGTATTGTAAAAGGTGCCACTTTGTTTATGCCGAATGCATTCCGTCCGACTGGTATCAACAACAGGTTCAGGCCCGTAGCCACTTTTGTGGATCCGCAGAAGTTTAAAATGACCCTTTTCAGCAGGTGGGGGCAGCAGTTTTTCGAAACCACCGATATGGTGAACGGTTGGGATGGCACGATAAACGGAAACATTGCCCCACACGGATTGTATGTGTATATAATTACATACACATCTTACGGAGGACAGGTGTATACGCAGCGCGGAACGGTTTATGTTGTTAAGTAGGCAAGTCAGGCTTTTTGGACTATAGTATTCATTAATTATATTGACTTTCAGCTATATAAACGGGGTTAAATCCTTAAGAATTTTTAACAAGGACTTCCATTAAAATTAGTAAATTTGCAGATTCAAAAAAAAACTATGTTCATTGATAATGAAAAATTTGCAGGTGAAGGTCTCACTTACGATGACGTCCTTCTCATTCCTGGTTATTCCGAGGTTCTTCCGCGTGATGTAGATACTTCTTCCTGGTTTTCGCGAAAAATTAAAATCAATATACCTATTGTATCTGCTGCCATGGATACAGTTACCGATTCAACCATGGCCATAGCCATAGCACAGGAGGGCGGAATTGGTGTGTTGCATAAAAACATGAGCATACAGGATCAGGCTGCCGAAGTACGAAGGGTTAAACGTTCGGAAAGCGGTATGATTACTGATCCTATTACACTAAAACAGGATGCGCTGGTTGAAGATGCGACCAATATCATGCGTGAGAATAAAATCGGCGGTATTCCCATTGTTAGCAATGATGGTAAACTGGTAGGCATTATCACGAACCGCGATCTTCGTTTCGAGCGCAATCCCCTCAAGCCTATAGCCGAAATAATGACCCGCGAAGGGCTTATTACAACAAAGCCGTTAACCACCCTTGAAGAAGCTTCAGATATTTTACAGGAACATAAAATTGAGAAATTGCCCGTGGTGGATGCTGACAATAAACTTGTCGGCCTCATTACCTATAAAGATATCATGAAAATAAGGGCACGCCCAAATGCCTGTAAGGATGAACTTGGCCGTTTACGCGTGGCAGCCGGTGTCGGAGTTACATCTGATGTCCTGGAACGTGTTGCCGAACTTGTGAAAAATGGTGTCGACGCGGTTGTAATTGACACTGCCCACGGGCATTCAAAAGGTGTTATCGAAACGGCAAAGCTTGTTAAAAAGCATTTCCCTGACCTGCAACTGGTTGTAGGTAATATTGCAACAGCCGAAGCGGCACGTGCGTTGGCAAATATTGGTGCTGATGCTGTGAAAGTCGGGATTGGCCCGGGTTCGATATGCACAACACGTGTTATCGCCGGGATTGGAATTCCGCAGCTGTCAGCTATTTATGCTGTTGCAAAAGAACTTCGTGGTTCGGGAATTCCTGTAATTGCTGATGGCGGTATCCGTTATACCGGCGATATTGTGAAAGCTATAGCAGCCGGCGCGTACAGCATTATGGCAGGTTCATTGTTTGCCGGTGTTGAGGAATCACCAGGCGAAACCATTATCTACGAAGGACGTAAATTCAAATCATACCGCGGAATGGGCTCCATCGAAGCCATGCAAAAAGGATCAAAGGACCGCTATTTCCAGGATGCTGAAGATGATATCAACAAACTGGTTCCTGAAGGGATAGTAGGACGTGTTCCTTTCAAGGGATCTCTTAACGAGGTGATACACCAGATGGTCGGCGGTTTGCGTGCAGGCATGGGATATACCGGTTCAGCCGATATTGCAGGCCTTCAGAGCGCTAAATTTATAAAAATAACTTCATCGGGTGTGGTCGAAAGCCATCCGCATGATATTACCATTACCCGCGAAGCACCTAATTATAGCAGGTAGCTTTTGGCATTTTGACAACAGGATGATAGAAAATAGGGAAATAGTGAGTCGGATAATACACGATTAACCATAACCAATAACCACTAACCAAACAAAGCCCGGAAGTAACACTCCGGTTACTTAAACAATAATTTTCAACTACTATGAAACGGACAATTTTAAACGCTTCTTTAACCTTATTAATTGGAATTTTCGCGCTATCAGCTTTCAGTCAGAGTAATGACCCTGTACTTCTGCAGGTAGCAAACGAAAAAGTTACTAAGAATGAGTTCATAAAAGTTTTTGAAAAAAACAATACTCAGGGCGAAAAGCCTGATAACAAAGCAATAGAAGAATACCTCGACCTGTTTATCAACTTTCGGCTTAAAGTAACCGAAGCCAAAAACTTAGGCATGGATACGGTGAAATCTTTCCGCGACGAACTGGCAGGCTATCGTAAGCAACTGGCACAGCCTTACCTGGCCGATAACCTTATGAACGACAGGTTAGTGCAGGAAGCGTACGATCGCAAGAAGTATGATGTACGTGCCAGTCATATTCTGGTTCGTGTTGACAAAATGGCTGCTGCTGCCGATACTCTTGTAGCATGGAATAAAATAATGCAGATACGCAAACGTATCATCAAAGGCGAGGATTTTGGCAAAGTTGCGGCCGATGTTTCGGAAGATCCTTCGGCAAAAGACCGGGATGCTAACGGTCAAAAAGTAAAAGGTAACCAGGGAGACCTGGGCTTTTTTACAGCGTTCGATATGGTATATCCTTTCGAGTCAGCTGCCTATAATTCGAAAATGAACGAAGTCACCATGCCTGTGCGCACCGATTTCGGCTACCACCTGATAAAAGTAACCGATAAAATTCCGGCTCTGGGAAAAGTTCAGTTGGCTCATATCATGCTGGTTTTCCCTACAAAAGGAACACTCGACGATTCACTCAAAGTTGCTGATTCAGCTAACCTCGCCTATAAGTTTTTAAAAGGCGGGAGTGATTTTGGCGATATGGCCAAAAAGTTTTCGGATGATGTGTCCACTTCGGGCAAAGGAGGCGTATTACCCTGGTTCGGTGTAAACCGTTTATTGCCCGAATTTACAATCAACGTGCAGAAACTGAAACAAAAAGGAGATTATTCCGAGCCATTTCAAACGAATTACGGCTGGCATATAATCAAGCTTGTTGACCGTAAACCGATAGGAAGTTTCGAAGAGGAAAAAGATGAAATATCAAAGCGCATTCCACGCAGTGACAGGAACATGGAAATTCAGAATTCATTTATTGTCAAAACCAAAGCAAACTATGGATTTACTGAGAATGCTGCGGCCCTGAGTGAACTTACAAAAGCGGTTACCGATTCAATTTTTACAGCAAGCTGGAAAGTGGAACAAGCTGCCGGATTGGATAAAAATCTTTTTACCATCGGAACCAAAACATACACACAAGCTGACTTTGCCAAACAATTAGCAACCACACAGCGTAACGGACAGAAAAGTGATATTGCAGCTTATGTTCAGCAGCAATATTACACTTTTGTGAATGAAGCAATTGCGAAATATGCTGATAGTCAGCTTGAAAGCGAAAAACCTGATTTCAAGGCACTCATAAGTGAGTATCACGATGGTATTCTGCTATTTGATCTCACTGACAAAAAAGTATGGTCGAAAGCAGTAAAAGATACTGTTGGCCTGCAGCAGTATTACGAAGCGAACAAGAATACCTATATGTGGGAAACAAGACTCGATGCTTCAATTATCACCATTAAGGATCCATCAATAATAAAAGCACTTAAAAAACAACTGAAAAAGGGAGTTTCTGATGATCAGATCCTGGCAAAATTTAACCACGATACCATACAAAAAGTAACTATAGAGCGAAAGAAATTCCTGAAAGGCGAAAATATGAACCTCCAGAATGTGGAATGGAAAGCAGGCATTTCGGAAATGATGCCTTTGGCTGATAATGAAAATGTTATAGTAGTTGTTCATGCTGTAGTTCCTCCGGAGCCTAAGCTTCTGAGCGAGATTCGCGGTGCCATGACAGCCGACTACCAGAACTACCTCGAGAAAAAATGGATCAGCGAACTCCTTGCCAAATACAAGGTTGAGGTTAACCGCGAAGTATTTAATACACTTCTTACACACTAAAAGTATATGCTTCGTCTGCTTGCAATTATTTTGTTACTCACCATCGTATTTGTATCCTGTGATTGGTTGCCCAAAAAAGGCAGGAACAAAGAAGAAGCTATAGCTCGAGTATATGAAAAATACTTGTATGCTGATGATCTTACAGGTATTATACCAGCCGGTACGGGCAAGAACGATAGCATGGAGATGACTACTGCATATATTAACAATTGGGTGAGGCAGGAACTTTTACTCAGGCAGGCCGAAGATAACCTCGATGAAGCTAACCGCGATTTCAGCACTCAAATAGAGCAGTACCGTAATTCGCTTATTATTTATGCATACGAATCGGAGTTGATCAGGCAAAAGCTGGATACTGTGGTTTCGATGAATGAAATTGAAAACTATTACAAGGAAAACCAAAATAATTTTCACCTTCGTGAAAACATTGTTCTGGCTAATTATGCAATACTCAGTAAAAATTCACCTGTTACAACAAAGGTAAAAGCGTTACTACTCAGTAATCGTGAAGCTGATAAAGAAAAACTCCATAACCTTTGTCAGGAAAACGGAGTGGATTATTTAATTAATGATGGCACCTGGATGTCATTCGCCGATCTCACACGCAAGATACCACTCGCGGTTGACGATCAGCAGGAATTCCTGAGCAGGAACAAATATTATGAAGTAAAAGATTCAACAACATTGTATTTTGTGGCTATAACCTCTTTTAAAACCAAGGAGAGCATTTCTCCTTTGAGTTTTGAGATAGAAAATATTCGCACCATACTGTTAAATAAGAGGAAGGCAGAATTGCTTACCCGAATGGAAGAAGACCTTTTCAGTGATGCTGTGAAACGAAGCAAATATGAAATATTAAAGAAATAATTTCCCGATACACATGATAAAGAGAATGATAATTCCGGTTTTACTGATAGTGTTTTTCGGATCAGTAAATCAGGCTAAGGCTCAAAAAGAGAAAACGATTGACGAGATAGTAGCCCTGGTTGGAAGCCACCCGGTGTATTGGTCGGATGTTGAAGCCCAGTTTGCCCAGGCACGTGCCCAGGGCATGGCAGGTGATCCTTATGCTTTGAGGTGTGAGATATTCGAAAACCTGCTTTTTCAAAAACTGCTTGTTTACCAGGCAGAGATTGATAGTCTTGTGGTTAGCGACGACCAGGTGAATAGTGAACTCGACCGGCGGTTAAGGTATTATATACAGCAGTTTGGCTCTCAGCAGAAACTCGAGGAGTTTTATGACAAGTCTCTCGATGAATTCAAAAATGAACTACGAGAGCCTCTTCGGCTCGAGATTCTTTCGCAAATGGCACAGGGCAAGATAGTAGATAATGTGAAAATTACTCCCAACGAAACAAAAGAATACTTTACCAATATCAAGCCAGACAGTGTTCCGATAGTTCCGACAGAATATGAGATTGGTCAGATTGTAAAAAACCCGGTGGTAGGCCCTGCGCAGCTTAAAGAAGCGCGTGAAAAACTCTCGACCCTCCGCGACCGGATAGTGAAAGGCGAGAAATTTTCAACCCTGGCAGTTTTGTATTCCGAAGATCCGGGTTCGGCATCCAAAGGAGGCGAACTTGGACTTTTCAGCCGTGGATCCATGGCTCCCGAATTCGAATCCTCAGCGTTCAATCTTAAAAATAAAAATGATATTTCCGAAATTATAAAAACAAAATTCGGATACCATCTATTACAATTGATCGAACGCAAGGGCGATTTTGTTAATGTCAGGCATATTCTTATTATTCCAAAAGTGTCACCCGATGATTTGCTGGCTGCAGCCAACAAACTCGATAGTATCGCCGACAAAGTCAGGACCGATTCGCTTACATTCGAAAAAGCAGCTTTGCGCTATAGCGACGACCCGGGTAAAGTAAACGGAGGGCTTATACAAAGTCAGTCTTCAGGGAATACCAGCCTTGCAGCTGATGAACTCGACCCTAAAGTTTTCTTTGTAATCGACAAGATGAAACCGGGCGAAATATCGGCCAGCGTGCCTTACACTACCGAGGACGGAACCCAGGCCTACCGCGTGTTGTACCTTAAAAAACGTACCGAGCCCCACAAGGCAAATATGAAGGACGATTATAATAAAATTCAGGATTGGGCACTTGAAGATAAAAAACTGAAGGTTATTTCGAAGTGGGTCGAAACTAAATCGAAAACAGCTTATATCCGCATGGGCGACAGGTTCCAGTCCTGCGATTTCAGGAACAACTGGACGTTTACCGAGAAATAGTTCATGGAAAATAGAAAAATGATATTAATTATTGGAAATTAATCCACCCTAACTCCTAACCCCCAATCCATAACCCCTAAAATTTCAAAGTATTGGACGATATGGGTAACAAGGTAAAGTCTATCTAAAGCAGCAACAAATATGATTCAATATAAGTCAGATACAGAAGCACTCAACGAATTTTCAAATAAGTATAATGCATTACGCCTTGAAATCGGTAAAGTGATTGTCGGGCAGGATGAGGTTGTTAAAAACCTTCTTATTGCTATTTTTTCGAGAGGCCACGCATTGCTGGTAGGTGTGCCCGGATTAGCTAAAACGTTAATGGTTAATACTTTGTCGCAAGTTCTTGGACTTACATACAGCCGTATTCAGTTTACCCCCGACCTGATGCCTTCAGATATTATCGGTACCGAAATTCTCGACGAGGATAGGAAATTCCGTTTTATTCACGGTCCTGTGTTTGCCAATATTATACTAGCCGACGAAATTAACCGTACACCGCCCAAAACCCAGAGTGCATTACTCGAAGCCATGCAGGAAAAAGCGGTGACTGTTGCCGGTGTAAGTCACAAACTGGATGAACCGTTCTTTGTACTTGCCACACAAAACCCGATAGAACAGGAGGGTACTTATCCATTGCCGGAAGCGCAACTCGACAGGTTTATGTTCAATATCTGGCTTGGATATCCGAGTTTTGAACAGGAAATTCAGGTGGTTAAAAATACGACCACCATGCATTCGGCCACGCTAAACATTATTCTTACTGCCGAAGAAATCAAATATTTCCAGGATTTAATCCGTCGGGTGCCGGTAGCTGATAATGTATATCAGTATGCTGTGAAGCTGGCTTCTATTACACGTCCGGGCACACCGCTGGCACATGCGTGGGCAAACAGTTACCTCACGTGGGGAGCAGGGCCGCGCGCATCGCAGTACCTTATTCTCGGGGCTAAATGCCATGCTGCCGTTATGGGTAAATATTCTCCTGACATTGCCGATGTGCAGGCAGTGGCGACTTCAATACTCCGTCATCGCATAGTCCGGAATTATAAAGCTGAGGCCGAAGGGATAAAAGAGGATGATATTATCAATGAGTTAATGAAATAAATCCGGGGCTCTTTATTATTATTCAATTATTCAAATATTCTTTTTATTTGAACAGTTAATCTTTGAGCTATGAAAGCCTTATTTTTAGTCCTATTTTTATTAAGCGCTATATCTCCTTTTGGTTATTCTCAAGCTACAGAAAAAGGAATTCTATTGGAGCATTGTTCTTCATTTATTGAATCGTACGATAACGGTTTTATTATTGCCGGAAACACTCCCGGATGGTATAACAGGGATTATGGCCTCATCATCAAAACAGATATAAACGGATCAGTACTTTGGAAGAAGTATATCGGGGATACAACCTGCCTGACCAGGTTCAATAAAATAATCAGTACCAATGACGGCACTTTTGCTGTTTCCGGCAGTACAACAGCGAGGGGAACAAATATAACAGAACCTTTTATCATGAAATTTAACCTTTGCGGTGAAGTTGAATGGTGTAAGAAAATTGATGATAGTAAAGCAAGTCCCTGGGTTTATTTAACTCAACTGTCAGATAATAATTACGTTTTTATGTATAACCAACAGTTTGATATGTGGGTATCGGACGATGCATGTGCCATCCTGATACTTGATCCCCAGGGACTGCTTATTTCTGCTGATACATTGCGCGATTATAATTCCGGTTATCTTGCTGCTGTTGATTTATTGTTACTTCCTGGTGATGATCTGCTTATCCCGGCGTCTCCTTCGGTTGCATGGCCGCATTTTGTGAAAATGAATTCTGATCTTATCGCCAAATGGGATTTATACTGGTTTGGTATTGGCGAATCATCCATTACCGATACTGAAGCGGCTGCTGACGGAAGTTTTTACTCCAGCGGTAATCGTTTCTGGTACCCGAACGGAGATCCCGCAATTGTGTATAAATATAAAGATGGAATACAACTTTGGGCTAAGCCCATGCTACCCGACACAATGAGTGATTCAGGCCCCCTATGTGTAAATACCGACAGTACCTATATCGGAATTTTCGAATCATATTCAGCTTCAACGGGTAAGTATCTGACTAATATGGCAGTATATGATACTTCAGGCAATATATTAAGCCGAAGGTGTATTCCAGCTTTGTTTGATGAAGTTCGAAATACACATGACGGGCAAATTGCGGCTCTGGCAAGTTCGCACATATACAGATATTCATATAGCGGCAAGGTTGGTTATGCGATTAACGATACAACATACACATCCTCTGTTACCTATGATAGCCTTTGTCCTTTACCAATTGAAACAGATACTTCAGCATTTGAAGCTGAAATAATAGTTTGTCTTAATAATTATCCTCTGGTTGGGTTGCACAACAAACTCTCAGCATGGCCGGTCCCGGCTGGAGATTTTATCACAATCGGTTTTACTGATTTAGTGAAACCTGATGACGAAATTTTAATATACAGTATTCAGGGAAAGCTGGTTGCGGGCAGGAGGCTCACTTCCGGTCAGGCTGAAATTATATTTAATATATCCGGCTTTCCTAAAGGAACTTATATCGTTCAGTGGAAACGAAACGGAATTTTTATTGACACAATGAAGGTTATTCATTAAGACCATTCTATGTTTGTTATCGGTTTCCCCATTTAATACCGGGCTATTCCGAACAAATCAGGTACTTTACCGGTTTTTATAATTCTCGGAAAGCAATTAGGCTGAATACAGTAAAATCTGTTTATCTTTGCAAAAAAATCGTTAACCCAATAAAAATAACAAATAAATGGCTGTTTTAGTAGGTAAAAAAGCGCCTCAGTTCGAGGCAGATGCCGTAATCAATGGTGGCGAATTTGTTGAGAAATTCTCACTCGCCCAGTACATCGGCAAAAAACATGTAGTATTTTTCTTTTATCCACTCGATTTCACTTTCGTTTGCCCGACCGAAATCATTGCATTTCAGGATAAACTGGCTGAATTCGAAAAACGTAATGTTCAGGTTGTTGGCTGCTCAGTGGACAGTAAATTTTCGCATTGGGCATGGCTCAATACCGAGCGGAATGCGGGCGGTATCAAAGGTGTTACGTTTCCTTTGGTCTCGGATCTTGCAAAAACTATTTCCGAAAACTACGATGTACTTGCAGGCGAATGGGAATATGATGAAGACGAAGATTATGTGGAATTCAATGGCGATGCAGTTGCATACCGCGGACTTTTCCTGATTGATAAACAAGGAGTTGTTCGTCACCAGGTAGTTAACGACCTGCCGCTTGGCCGTAGCGTTGAAGAAGCTATCCGTATGGTTGATGCTCTGCAGTTTTTTGAGGAAAACGGTGAAGTATGTCCTGCCGACTGGCACAAAGGCGACGAAGGAATGAAAGCTACTGCTGAGGGCGTTGCTGAATACCTGAGTAAACACTAATACCTGTTCCGACTAACAATATTACCGGCCTGGTGCCGGTTTTTTTATGTCAAAAAAACTCCTTTCGCTTTTCATATGGGAAAGAATCTGGACATGAAAACTCATCTGATTTGAGCCGCGAAGACGATGTATCAAAAATTGGCCGCCAGTATTTTTAATTCGGCCAGTTGCTTATCAGTAAGTCCATCGGGAACAATATTTGCTGACCGGCACAAAAAGAATATCCGGGCTGATTTTGCCAGTATATCAATTACATCAAATGTATCGGGAACACTTTTGCCTATAGCGAAAACGCCGTGTTTCTCCCATAAAGCTACATCATGATCCTGCAGGGCTTTCAGCGTTTCAACGGCAATATCAACAGTACCGGGAAGGATGTAAGGTACAAACCCAACGCCTTTCGGCACGAAAACCATGGTTTCGGGATGCATGCTCCACAGTAACCTGTTAAGCACATCCTGGTTGCAGAATTCTTTGGCATGGGTTAATGTAACAAGTTCGTTGGCATGGGTATGCATTACAACTTTCTCTGCACTGCCGCGTTCGGCAATCATCTGGTGAATGCCCAGATGTGCAGGCAATTCAGATGTAGGCATAAAATTATCCACGTTCACTTTCTGCGAAATGATCCAATACCCATTTGCCTGCTCATTAAGTTTAATAATCAATGCATTTTTCATGGGCTTGCGGGCCAGGTCGCGCATTCGTTTTCCGGTGCCGGTAACAAAGAAGTATTTCCCGGCCAGTTTTGAATACGAAACTGGTAAGTCAAAAAACGGGCAGGAACTATACTCTGAAATTTCCTGTTGCAACAAATCATTGATGTTCACCGATATATTGCCTGCATTGCGTTCGGCCCAGCCACGTTGCCACAGGTATTCTGCTACTTCCGAAATCTCATTGATTATACTTTTAAGTGCTTTGTTGCTTTTCAGGATTTCCTTCATGACAATAATGTTTATGCTTTTTTTACAGCGGTACAACTGGTTTCACGGTTTTGTTGATGCAATTCAATACTACCTTGAATTGATACACAAAAGTACTTTATAAAGTTAAATATGTTATAAATAGTGCGTATAAGAAAACGAGTTAAATATGAGTTCTACCCACGCGCACCCCTTAGTCCCCGTAAGGGAAAGTCCTCGCGCACAGAAGATTGAGTTTTGTACACTAATCTAAAATTAAAAAAATAAGCATGTTTACGCAAAATGATGAGTTTTCTTACTGACACCAAATAGGATGAGGCTTAATAAAAATAATCCTGATCAAAGCGAAGCAGAGCCTTTCGGACTTAGTTGCTTTCTTTTTTAATAATTACGCCTCCAAGTTTGTCAGCCCAGTTTTCGGGAAAGCCATTGAAATAGTTGTGCCAGTTTCTATCGTATTTCCATTGATACCAGCGGCTGTATGCTACTCTGCCCAACGAAGGAAGCCCAACAATAAGTAAGTACAATGGCCCTAACATGACCGACTGTTTGGCATGTCCATACTCGTGCATTCGGCAGTCATTCGCCAGGTGGGAAAACCGGTTTCCGGCAGGTGTCCAGAATATGAACCTGCCAAGGCTTACTCCGGTATTTTTTGTTTCAAGAAATTTGCGATTAGCTTCCTGTTCAATGCGGAGAATGCTCCGTTTATATTTCATGATGGAAAATACCACCAACCCCAAAAGGTTCTGAGGGAGTTCCCAGATAAATAGAAGCGTGATTTTCAAATATTTTGAAGCAGCCAGCATTGATTTTTTTATTGGACTCACACTAATTGATGTAATATTTCCTTCAAAAGTTAGTATCTTAACTCTCAACATGATGTATTTCCTGGCATAATATTCAGAGATTACAAAAGAAAGTCAAAAAGCAAAAGTAAAAGGTCAAGGACTTTTGCTAACCAAGGTTTGCAAATAAAGGGAATCTGCCAAGAGAATTTAAACAAAGATACCAGCTATTTTAACTGAATGGTTACTTTTAATACCTTCACTTTGACTTTTACGCTTTGACTTATTAGCTTTTTTTGTTCTTACCTGTCCAGGTTAGAGAAACTTACAGATTAACTTCTTCAAAACTTATGTAGAGCTGAGCTTTGTTTTTTTTCACAGCTTTTTTTATGTTAATGCCCTACGGGCAATGTTCCTGTTACAGATTTTCTATTATTGATATTGAAGTCCTACGGACTATATTAGATAGCCAGGTACTCCAACCTTCAAACGCCAATCTATGGTCATTAGGTTGAACAGCCACCGTTATTCCTACCTCACTTACAATTGGGGAAGTTATTTTGAAAGTTTCACTTAGGTAATATAAAAGTAAAAAAAAATCAGGCAATGTTCATATCTGTAAAAAGGTAGATCAGAAGAGCGGTCAACGCAATTGCTTTCAATACTAAAACTGATGTGCAAAAACTAAGATTTTGTACGTTGCTGAATTATACACTACATTTGAAATGTAAAACACCATTCCAATGCAGACTATTCCCGATTTTTTCGAAGAAAATGTACAGAAGTTTTCTGGCAATATTTACCTGTTGGAAAAAACGGGGACAGCATACCAGGGCACAACTTATGCCGAAGTGAAATTGCTGGTTGAGCAATTTGCCGCCGGGCTTCTGAGTATTGGTGTCAGAAAAGGCGACCGTATCGCTTTGCAATCCGAAGGGCGCAACGCATGGGTGGTTAGTGAATTAGGTATATTGTACATTGGAGCGATAAATATTCCCTTGTCGGTTAAGCTTTCCGAACCGGATGAAATCCGCTATCGCCTGGTGCATAGTGGATGCAGCATGGCGATTGTGTCAGGAAGCCAGGCAAAAAAAATCCGTGAAATTAAATCATCAATCCCTGGTTTCAAAAAGCTGATACTGCTTGATGGTGAGGCAATGAATCAATCAGAAATTACATACGAATCACTGATCAGTCAGGGTAAGGCTTTTCTGAACAATTCTGCTGAAGTATTAGCACTTGCGCGAAAAGCAGTTCAGCCCAACGACCCGGCTAATATATGCTACACCTCAGGAACTACAGCCGATCCTAAAGGAATTGTATTGTCGCATAATAATTACGTGGCAAATGTATACCAGGCATACACCCTTATGGATATTCCTCCCGACTACACCACATTGTTGATCTTACCCTGGGATCATGCATTTGCACATACTGCGGGTATTTATTGCATGATGGGTAAAGGTGCCTCACTGGCTTCGATACAGGTTGGTAAAACTGGAATGGAAACGTTGAAAAATATTCCCGTAAATATCAGGGAAAACAGGCCTAGCTTGTTGTTAAGCGTTCCCGCTCTGGCCTCCAATTTTAAAAAAAACATTGAAAAAGGGATTAGTGACAAAGGGTTTCTGGTAAAGATGCTATTTAAACATGCCTTGAAGATTTCGTATGCCTACAATAATGATGGTTGGGAAAAAGGAACGGGATTAACAGGATTATATAAGCCGCTAATCCGTTTATACGATAAGATTCTATTCGGTAAAATACGCGAAGGTTTTGGCAGCAGGCTCGACTTCTTTGTTGGAGGAGGTGCTTTGCTTGATATCGAATTCCAACGTTTTTTCTATGCCATCGGCATACCTATGTTCCAGGGTTATGGGCTTACCGAGGCATCACCTATTATTTCATCCAATTCGCTGGCAAAACACAAACTGGGCTCATCAGGTTACCTGGTTCAGAATATGCTGCTCAAAATCTGTGATGAAAAAGGTCAGGAACTACCAGTTGGTGAGCATGGAGAGATTGTAATACAAGGTGAAAATGTAATGTTGGGCTACTGGAACAACGCGGATGCTACTGCCCGGTCGTTGCGCGATGGCTGGCTTTATACAGGCGACCTTGGTTACATGGATAAAGATGGATTCCTGTACGTTCTCGGCCGGTTTAAAAGCTTACTTATAGCCGACGACGGAGAAAAATACAGCCCGGAAGGAATTGAGGAAGCTTATATCGGTCAGTGCAGGTACATTTCGCAATGTATGCTTTTCAATAATCAGAATCCATATACAATTGTACTTTTAGTGCCGGATAAACTCCTGCTTCTCGCCCATCTGAAACACAAAGGACTTGATCCGGTATCGGATGTCGGTGTCCACGAAGCTTTGCATTGTATCGGCCACGAACTTAACCAATACCGCAAACATGGCCGTTATTCACAAATGTTCCCCCAGAGGTGGCTGCCGACTGCCATTGGCATACTTCCTGCTGCTTTTACCGAAGAGAATCATATGATGAATTCCACCATGAAAATGGTGCGCGGGAAAATTACAGGGAACTACAGTCATCTGATAGATTTTCTGAATTCTTCCGATGGGAAAAACCTGTATCACAAATGGAATGTGGAGAATATGAGGGCATTTTTGAGGGTTTGAAAGGTCTGGCTTTGCTGAACTCTCCTCTTCGGGCGGATCGGTTGAAGAGTTTCGGGTTTGAAGAGTTTCGGGTTTGAAGGGTTTCGGGTTTGAAGCACTAAAGATTTCAACATTGAATTTACAACTCCGTGTTCTCTGTTTCTGTGTGGTAAAAAAAACAAATTTACTCAAGGTCATCCGGCAAACTCATTTCCCCCCATTATTGTAAAATACAGTATTCCCCGTGATATCATTTCCAAATTGTAAGTTAAACCTCGGCCTTTGGGTTACCCAGCGGCGACCTGACGGTTATCATAACATTCAGACTGTTATGTTTCCTGTTCCCTGGTGCGATGCGCTGGAAATTGCGCCTGCAAAAGACAATAAGATAACTTTAACTGTTACAGGTAATAGTGTAGATGGGCCGGTGGAGAAAAACCTGTGCTATCGTGCCTGGATGCTATTGGCCGAAACGTATCATATACCGCCTGTTCAGATTCACCTCCATAAAGTTATTCCTTCAGGAGCCGGTTTGGGTGGAGGTTCGTCGGATGCATCCTTTACATTGAAAATGCTGAACAGCATGTTTAAGTTGAACCTGGATAATGAGATTCTTCGGAAACTGGCTGTTCAACTCGGGATGGATTGCCCGTTTTTTGTTGAAAATGTGCCTGCTCTTTCTACCGGACGGGGCGAATTCCTCCAGCCTGTTCCTTTAAGCCTCGATGGAATGCACCTTGCAATTGTAAAGCCTGAGGTTCATGTAAGCACTGCTGCTGCTTTTACCGGAATCAGGCCGGTGTACCGGGAAAATTCAATTGCTGAGTTTGCTATGTTACCAGTTAAGGACTGGAAAAATAGTTTGCGTAATGATTTTGAAACCACAGTTTTTGATCTTTACCCTGAAATTGAAGAAATAAAAAACAGATTATACCGGAAAGGAGCAATCTATTCAGCCATGAGTGGCAGTGGTTCTGCTGTATTTGCATTATTTTCCCGAGATCCGGGCAATCTTGATTTTACCAATTGCAAAATATTTCAATCTTTACTTGGGAGCCATCCGTAGCAGGACAATCGCTACAATTCCATAGAGGAAATTGGGTATCCATAAAGCGATATAAGCAGGGATGTTGCCAAAAATAGCAAATACCGAAGATATCTGAAGCAACAGAATGAATGTAAACGCAATGCCAATTCCCATACCTAAATGCATGCCAATTCCACCCCTGACTTTCCGGCTCGAAAGTGCTACTCCGATAAACGTTAGTACAATGTTGGCAAAAGGGAATGTGAGCCTTTTATATTTTTCGAGGTTAAATTGTGCTGAGATGGTACTCCCACGCATGGTTTCCTGCTTGATAAATCTGTTTAACTGGTTGTAGGTCATTATTTTGGCATCATCGATATCAACCATAAAATCGTTGGGAGTAAATGCCATTACGGTGTCGGTTTCTTTCCCCTGGTAAATGGTTTCGCCATCAGTACGAATTTTTCGAATCAGATAATTGGTCATTTTCCATTTGCTTTGAATACTGTCCCAGGCGATCATATCTGCTTTCATTTTCAGGTTCATGCCGGCAGAGTCGAATTTCTCGAGTGAAAAACGGTACCCTATTTTCCCGATGCTATTAAAGTTTTCAACATAAACATATGTTCCCGGTTCCAGTTGCATATGCAGGTTCATGCCTCGATTCTGGAACGGATTTTTAATATACTGTTTTTCAAAGGCTCTCAGATTCCGGTTGGTGAACGGAATTACGTAATTCATTAATGTGAATGAAAGCAAAGTCAGAAAAATGCCCGAAATAAGGTATGGCAAGAGCATTCGCCAGAAACTCACACCCGCATTCAATATGGCAACAATTTCGGTGTTCGAAGCCATTCGGGAAGTAAAATATACTACAGCTATGAATGTGAACAGTGCACTGAACATATTCACGAAGTATGGAACAAAATTCAGGTAATATTGAAAAACAATGGCTTTCAGAGGAGCATCCTTTTCAATAAAGTCATCAATTTTTTCCGAAATATCGAAAATGATAATGATAACCGTCAGCAACAAAATGGAATAAAAATAAGTTCCAAGAAACTTGCGGATAATGTAGATGTCAATTTTTTTTAGTCCTAGCACCTTAAGAGGCAGTATTTAATGGTTTGGATTCTCAAAAGTACAAAAGTGATTAATAGCCTCAACAATCTGTGTTATTCAGTGTACAGGCAAATGCTGTAAATTAAAGCCTGACAGCCAATTGCTTAACCATCGTTGCCTTCCAGCTGCTGAAATCACCTTCTTCAATATGCTTCCGGGCTTCGCGTACCAGCAATTGGTAGAAAGCGAGATTATGGATGCTTGCAATCATTGGGCCAAGCATTTCGCCGGCTTTAAACAAATGTTTCACATAAGCGCGGCTGTATTCATGGTCAACATAAGCAGTTCCATCGGCATCAAGCGGCGAAAAATCATCTTTCCATTTTTCATTCCTTAGGTTAATGGTTCCCTCACTGGTAAAAAGCATTCCGTTGCGGCCGTTTCGTGTCGGCATCACACAATCGAACATATCAATGCCAAGCGCAATGTTCTCCAGGATATTGGCAGGTGTTCCCACTCCCATAAGGTATCGGGGTTTGTCTTTAGGCAGGATTCCACACACGAGTTCTGTCATTTCGTACATCTGTTCGGCAGGTTCACCTACGGATAAACCTCCGATGGCATTTCCATCCGCATTGTACGAGGCAATTTCTTCGGCCGACCGTATGCGCAGGTCGCGGAAAGTGCTACCCTGCACTATGGGGAAAAGTGATTGTTCATATCCGTAATGTGGCTCAGTTTCACCGAACCTGCTTATACATCGTTTAAGCCACTGGTGTGTGAGATCGAGCGATTTGCCCGCGTAATCGTAATCGCATGGCCAGGGAGTGCATTCATCAAAAGCCATTATAATATCGGCACCAATTACACGCTGTATATCCATCACATTTTCGGGCGTAAACATATGTTTCGAACCATCGATGTGCGAATGGAACATTACTCCTTCGTTGTTCAGTTTTCGACGATCGGTAAGAGAATATACCTGGTATCCTCCACTATCAGTGAGTATTGGGCCGCTCCAGCCGTTGAATTTATGAAGTCCGCCTGCTTTGGCGAGAATATCGAGCCCCGGCCTGAGATAAAGATGATACGTGTTCCCCAGTATAATCTGCGCTTTGATATCATCCCTGAGTTCGCGCATATGCACTGCTTTTACGGTACCGGCAGTACCTACGGGCATAAAAGCAGGTGTTTCAATTATGCCATGCGCGGTCGTTATCGTTCCTCTTCGGGCAGCACTTTGCGGATCAGTGAGCTTTAATTCGAATTGCATCCGTATTTCAGTAAGTGAGTAAACAAATTCTTTGAGAAAACCGCTTTAGCCTTCAGGGAGGGAACAAAAAACAGGTAGTTCACAAAATAATGATTAACAAAAGATTTTACAATTATGCTATCATGCTGTTAAGCAATGCTTTATATACACAAATAGCTGTTATAAACTTTTTCGCAAAGATAGATTATAATTCAGTTCAGAATAATACTTTTGTCCATCCAATTCAATACCTTGATGCTCCAGGATTATTTTGACCAGAATCCTTTTTTATTCATCACCCTGATTGTGCTGTTTGCAGCAACCAGTATACAAGTTGTGTATTACTGGGCTATTTATGGTAAAATAGCTTTTTTCAGGCAAAAAAACGAGTTTGTCCGTTCTGATCAACCGGTTTCGGTAATTGTATGTGCCCGCGATGAGTATTACAACCTGAAAGAAAACCTTCCTTTGCTGCTTACCCAGGATTACTCGAACTATGAAGTTGTTGTGGTTAATCACGGCTCGGAAGATGATACTCAATACTTGCTGCGCGATTTGTCGGAGGAGTACCCAAACCTGAAAATTGTAAATATTCCGCAGGATCTGAATTTCTTTACAGGCAAAAAGTTCCCGTTATCAATCGGTATAAAATCAGCTAAGTACGATATGCTTTTATTTACTGATGCCGATTGTATTCCCCGCAGCAATCAATGGGTTAGGAGGATGGCAGCAAATTTTACCGAAGGCACCGAAATAGTGATTGGGTACGGGGCTTACCGTAAGTCGAACTCTTTGCTTAATTTACTGATCCGTTTCGATACCTTACGTATTGCGATGAATTACCTGGGTTTTGCCCAGGCAGGAATGCCTTATATGGGCGTAGGACGCAATATGGCCTACCGCAAATCGCTGTTTTACAATCAAAACGGATTTATTTCGCATTACCGGATTCAGTCGGGCGATGATGATCTGTTTATTAATAAAGCTGCTACTGCAAAAAATACCCGCATCGAAATACAGAATGATTCTCATACGATAAGTTTACCGAAATCGTCGTTGAATTTGTGGATAAGGCAGAAACGCAGACACCTTATGACAGGGGGGTATTATAAACCTTTTCATAAGTTTGCACTTGGATTGTTTGCTTTCACACAGGCATACTTTTGGGCAGCATGTACAGGTTTGTTGATTGTTTGGTATCAGCCTTATATTGTGATTGGGTTGGTGGTTTTGAGGCTGTTCAGTCAGTTGTTCGTTACCGGGAAAGTGATGAAAAAACTTTCGGAAAGAGGATTCCTTTTACTTGTTCCGTTTTTTGAACTTTTTCTTTTAGCCGTGAGTCCAATACTCGCACTGGCAAATGTTTTCAACAAGCCTGTCAAATGGAGATAGTAAACCCGGCTGCCAGAAATATATTACTTTTGGATAAACAGGTTATTAATTCCTGAGAATAGGGATTGTGAAGATGCCATTTGAACGGTACAGGTTAAAAAATCCCATATGATCTGATTTTTATAAAATTTGGCGAATTATAGATTCTGAGCTTTTCATTGAATTTGAAGATTTTATCTGTTCCCTGAGTATTGGCGATTACAACAAAACCCCTGTTGAATGGTTATTTATACATAGCTGTTAAAACAGCAGGTAAGCTATTTAGCCCCAAGGCGGAACACGAGTAAGAATTTAACAAGGTAGTTCTTACATCAGGCCGAATAGGACATGATCTCAGCCTCAATCCAGGATTCATATAAGCATTAATTGAGTTGATGTGAAACCGACTCCAAAAGCAGATTGATGTTGCGGATAGTAGCAAAGGGAAGCCGGTTAGTGTACCAGGAAACTGAGATTGAAGTCAACTCTTTCCCTTACAATGATTAAAATAAATTTCAAACATAAGTGTCTTGACTAAAACTGACTGCACCGAAACTCACAACAATACCGAACGTGATTTGCGATTGGTCAGGCTGATATTGGATTCGGGCGACAGAACTGCCTATGCACAGCTAATGGATACCTATTTTGATAAGGTATATTCAAGGATGCTGAAAATGACCGGGCAGCCCGGTGATGCCGAGGACCTTACCATGGAAGCTTTTAACAAGGCTTTTAGTAAACTCGACCAATATACATCCGATTTTGCTTTCAGCACTTGGCTGTACCGAATTGCAAAAAATAATTGTATTGATCATCTTCGAAGGAATAAGAAGGATAATGACAAAATGATAAATGAACATGAGGCCGAAGGGGGAATTGTAGCACACGAACTGGCAAATCAGTTGCCAAGTCCTGAGCAATTGCTGATCAACCAACAGGAAACACGGCTGCTTCGCGAAATAGTCGATACCCTGCACCCGAAATACAAGGACATTATCAAGTTGCACTATTTTAACGAATTATCGTGCGAGGAAATTGCTCATCAACTTGAACTGCCTGAGGGAACTGTTAAAGTCCGTTTGTTCAGGGCAAGGGAATTGCTTTATAATATTATGAGTAAATCGTAAAGCGAATGGATGAGGGGCGACATGGAGAGGGGCGAAATGGGAAAGGGGAGAAAAGTTACAAAACCTGGAACACTTAAACCAGGAAACTTTTATTTTTCTATTAACTTCTTTCCAACAAGGGCTTTCCGGCATGCAACCCGACCGGCTTCTATCAGTTCTTCGGTTTTATAGAAATCGAATGTCGAAGCTATATTTACAGAAGTCTCTACCAAAACATCGGGATTATATTTTTCAACATAAATACCGGCTGCTTTATTCTGAGCAAGGATGATTGATTCGGAAATTACATCAAACATATTAACGGACTTGGGTTTGCGTCGCTTCCCATTCCTGTATTTTTCAATATAGTGATCAATAACACCTGACCATTTTTCGTTAAGAGCAGCTCTCATCTTACCGTAATATTTTTCCAGATCTTCATGCTCCGGTTTTTTATATGGTATTTCGTAAGAAATATTGGCGTTAACATTCACTGCAATAAGTATATCCCCTTCAGTACGCTTCACCAGGTCGAGAGGCAGCGGATTCAGCACTCCGCCATCCACAAGCATCATGTCATCGTATGCCACCGGGAGGAATACAGTCGGAATTGAACTCGATGCCCTGATTGCCTGAAGCAAACTGCCTTTGTTGAAAACCATTTCTTTATGCCCGATTAAATCGGCAGCCACACAGGAATATGGCATTGGCAAATCTTCAATAGTAACATCTCCGATGAATTCCTCAAGCACTTTCATGATTTTTTCGCCTTTAATCAGTCCGCCATGCCCGATGGTTAAATCCATGAATTTAATAACGTCCATTTTGGTGAAACCCAATAGCCATTCAGTAAATTCAGGGAGTGTGCCTTTGGCTAACATTCCGCCTACCAGCGCTCCCATAGAGGTACCTGCTACCGAAGTGATAGTGAAACCTGCTTTTCCGAGTTCTTCAATTACTCCAATGTGGGCAATACCCCTGGCACCTCCGCTCGAAAGAACCAAAGCAACATTTCGCGACATAAACCGGGTTTTAGTTAGTTGTAAAACTTTTTAGATTAATCTGAAATCTCAACGAAATCAACGATTCACAAATATAGGTGAATCAGATGTATAATGGTATTGATTTTTTAATTTCTTCCCAGGCAGTACTTCGGATATCGCATGGCACATAGGGGAGAGGAGCACACACAGCCATAAGGTATTCGGGCGAAAGCCGGGAGGTTTCTATGCCAAAACCTTCAGCTTCTTGGTTTCCGGTGAGCAAGTAGGAATCACCGTTTTTTACAATAGTAAAAGAGTTCAGGTTCTGCGTGAGTCCGCGGCCAATGGCTTTCAGGTAGCTTTCTTTAATGGTCCAAAGGGTGATAAAATAGTGCATCCTGTCTTCCTCTTTACATGCCATCAGGTCATTGATTTCTTTTTCCGAAAAAAACCTTTCAGCGATCCGAAGGTTTATTTTTCGCACACGTTCCACATCAATCCCTATTTCGGATGAAGCTACTGCGCAAACAACGAAATTTCCTGAATGTGAAATATTAAAATGAATACCGGTAAGATTTTCGATATGAGGTTTGCCTTTATCGCCAAAACGAAGGATAATTTCCTGTTCAGTTTTCCCGGTATATTGCCCAACCGAATACCTTGCCAGCAGTTCGCCGGCAACTGTATGTAATTTGCTTGTGAGGTTTTGCCTGTCGCGCACACGCAACTTCCCTGCTTCTGGCAGGTATTGCAACAAATTGTCCTGGAATTCAGGCTTGTAGTCAGCTTCTTCGAGTTGCAGGGTGAAGACTTTGATCATGGAAGGGTTTGAAGGGTTTTGATGGGTTTGGAGGGTTTGAAGGGTTTAAAGGGTTTGAAGGGTTTGGATGGGTTTGAAGGGTTTGAAGGGTTTCGGGGTTCAAATGTAAATTTGTTGAAAGATCCGTAAAAAACTCCGGAATATTGTTCCTGATTGAAAAGAGGAAAACCACTAAGACACTAAGAGCACTGAGAAGCATTAAGAAAATATTCTTTAAAGAGTTGCAAAACAATGGATTAGCGTTTGCATGTTTCCAGTCTGACTAAACTAATTAACATTAACAAAAGACAAATTGTCTAATTGCCAAATTGTCGAATTATCTAATTGCCGAATTGCCGAATTGCCGAATTGCCGAATTGCCGAATTGCCGAATTGTCGAATTGCCGAATTGCCGAATTGTCGAATTACCGAATTACCGAATTAAACATTAATTCATTCTCCCTTCATCCACTTCCTTCATCACCCTCATTAAATTTCCGCCCCAGATCTTTTTAATATTTTTTTCACTGTATCCGCGTTTTACCAGTTCGAGAGTGATGTTACCCATTTCGCTAACATCCTGGCAACCTTCAACACCGCCGCCGCCGTCGAAGTCAGTGCCGATACCAACGTGTTTGATGCCTGCAATTTTTACCAAATGGTCAATATGATCGGCTACATCGCTTACAGTTGCCAGTTTTTGAGGAAACTTATCATCAACAGCATGCCAGTCGGCACTTGCTGCTTCCCATTGCTCATCTTTGAGATCCTGAAAATTGTTGTACTTTTTTCTGACTGCCATTTTGGCTGAATCGCGTTCTGGATTTGGCAAAGGTTTTTTAACATAATCGCTCAGTATGCACATTTGAATTACTCCGTCATTGGCAGCTAGTGCTTTCAGCATATCGTCGGAGAGGTTTCGCGGGTTGTCGCATAAGGCACGGGCACATGAGTGAGAAGCGATTACCGGTGTTTTGCTCAGCTTTATTACATCATAAAATGATTGATCTGACATATGCGATACATCTATCATCATTCCAAGCCGGTTCATTTCGCGAACAACCGCTTTACCAAAATCACTCAAACCAACTGTATTAGCCGTATCAGTCGAACTGGTGCAGATATCATTGTTTTTGGTGTGACATAGAGTAATGTATCTCGCTCCACGATCGTAAAAGTGTTTTACATTCGAAAGATCATTCCCGATCGGATAACCATTTTCAACACCGATGAAAACAACGCTTTTATCTTCCTTCACCAGTTTGTAAGCTTGTTCGGGAGTTGTAGCAATTCCGCTGATAGTGCTGTTACGAATAATTGCCGCGTCAATTGAATCAAAAATCATTTCAGCCTTTGCTCTTGCTTTACTATTCCCTTCGGCTGTGCGCGGTCCCTGGCTGGTAAACACAGCGAAAAAGACTGCGTCAAGTCCACCCTGGCGCATTCGGGGAAAATCAACGCAACTGCGTACCCCGGTTTCGCTGTTATCCTCAGCTATGTTGAACTTTTTATTTGTAAAATTGAGCGGTGTATCCGTGTGCGAATCTACAGTAAATGCTGAAGCATGAATACGGGCAGCTTTGGCTTCAGGTTTGCTACTGTTTTGTGCCCAAACTGGAGCGGTATTTGCAAAAAAAACAAAGAGAAAAAGAAAGAGTGTAAAGTAAAGTTTCATTAGGAAGGGATTAGGAGGTCTGGCAAAAATACTAAAATTAGGCTATTGAGCTGGTTTAAGTGCTATTAACTGAATCACATCGGCCAGTCCCTGGTGAAGCGGACCTTCGGCGAGCAAAGTCTGTGTTTCGCAAAGTTTAATAAATGTGAGTGCTTTGAAGTCAGAATCTATTTGTTTTATCGTAAAAAGGAGCTCAGCATTTTTTGGGCCTCCACTGGTGCGAGGCAGTTGGTTAATTGTAAATGCTTGCAGGATAAGTACTCCGCCAGGCTTAAGTACTTTAATAACCGCATTATGAACCTGCTGCCGCAATCCGTCAGGAAGATGTACAAATATCAATGCAATGCAATCGTACTGATCAGGTTCAGGGTTCCATTCATCGAGCAATTGAATTGTATAATCGATGGAAACTCCTTTCTCTTTAGCAAGTCGAAATGCTTTTTTCTGTCCTGCTAGGCTTTGATCAAAAGCAACTGTTTGCCAGCCCCGCGAAGCAGCAAAAACAGCATTACGGCCTTCACCCTCGGCGGGAAATAAAATATTGCCAGGTTTTAACTTGGCAAGTTGCTCCTTTAGAAACTTGTTTGGCTCTGTTCCATAAACATATTCCTGGCGGGCATACCGCTCATCCCATTGGTTTTGCATGTTTTTTTTCTCCCTCCCCGGCCTTCAGGCCGGGGTTCTTCGGCACCCCGACCTGAAAGCCGGGGTTACTCAACTATTATTTCATCAACAAACATCCAGCATTTTTCACCTTTGCCCGGATGCCATGGCGGACATATTCCCTGGTTCACAGCCGTAACTTTTACATAACGGTAACTGCCTTTTACAGGAAACTTAACCGGATTAATTCTACTCTCTTTTTCTTCTTTCTCGTTAGAAAAAGTGGTTTCGCCGATATTTCTGTATGTTACTCCATCTTGCGAAACCTTCACTGTAACTTTCTTTGGTGGAAATATCCATGAATTGTTGTCAGAAAGGAAATTACACTTGATGGAATTTATCTGAACGTTTTTACCCATATCAATTACTACATCTAAGTTGCTGCCCTCAAATCCCAGCCAGTTTCCATCCTGTGCATCGGTAGTGGCAGTAATTCCGTCAACCAGAGCAAGTTTACCTCCGGCTGTGTAGAATTCGGAGTACGTTGAATTATAGATTAATTCGGCACCGGAAGCTTTATTTGAAACTATTTTCCACCCTTTTACGCTTTCCGAAAGATATCCATCGCGAGCCACAACTGCAAAAAGAGTTCCTGGTTTCCCGGCAGGAATTAGGCTAAGATAACGGGCTGAATTTTTCGTTGGAGATTTGTTGAAATCATAAAAGATATCTGTTTCACGGGCTTTTGTGGATAGTTCATACGACAGTGTTTTCGTACTCTGATCAAAAACTGCACTCAGTACTGCATTATCGGTAATAATATCCCAGTTATCAGTGCGGAACGAAGTCGAAGGCAACCCGGCTTCATTAAAAAAGGTACCTTCCGAAGTATTGGTGAACGCATATCTTGCCGCCTGGGGCTGTTTTACTTTTGATGAAGAGACTAAAACTCTGTTCCCCAGGATTTTTACTTTTCCAGGATAAAAAATACGGTCAGCACCGGCTATTTTAAAATTGTTTTTTTCGGCCGTGGTAATTTTCAGACCGCCGTCGGCATGGACAAATTCGAGGTTTATGTTATTCCCTGTTATCTTCATTTCTTTATAGAGTGGTCCGGAGAATATAACTTCCGGCTTGCCATACGTTTTATTCAACGCCCATAAAGCAAGCCTTTTCCCTACATCAAGTTTATTCTTTGGATGAATATCGGCAATATTATCAACCAGATCCATAGTTACGGCCATGCCTGTGTTCGGCACTGAGAGGCATTTCAATTGTGCTTCCCGTAATAAGGCACCTGTAAAAGGTTCACTATAGCTGTAAGGTGCAATCTGAACAAAATAGAACGGGAAATCACCCAATCCCCACGCTTTTCGCCACGAAGCAATCATTGTATTCATTAAAGCCGGGTAGAGCCTGGCATCCAGCCGGTTCGATTCGCCCTGGTACCAAATGGCTCCTTTGACAGTAAATTTGATTAAAGGATTGATCATTGCATTGTAAAGAACACCAGGCGTTCCGGGCCACCACTGCGTGCCGTTATAATGATTAAGATAAAATCCCAGTTCAGGTTCTGCTTTTATGCTTTCGACCGGTGTCCATACTTCGGCGGGAGTTCCGCCCCAGGCGGTTGCAATCAGTCCGACCGGCACACCCAGTTGTTTGCTGAGGTACGCTCCGTAAAACCAGGCTGTTGCACTGAAATCGTTTACGGTATTGCTATCGGCTGTAAGCCAGTTACCTTTGCAGTCGGCCAATGGAATGGCTGAGGTATCTTTCTGAACAGTGAACATACGCACTGCGGAGTACATTCCACCGGCAACTTCTTCCCGGACTTCAGGATTATAGTTTTTCCAGCCTCCAAGTCCGCGTATCGTAAAGTCCATATTCGATTGTCCGGAACAAACCCACACTTCGCCAATCATCACATTATCAATGGTTATAGTGTAATCACGGCCTGTAACAGCCATTTTATAAGGACCACCTGCTGAAGATGTTTTTAGTATGGTTTTCCAGGTTCCATCAGATAAAGCGTTTGTAACTGAAGGCAATGAAAGCCAACTGGCTTCAATACTTATGCTTTCACCTGCATCGGCCCAGCCCCAGACTATAATCTCGGCATTTTGCTGTAAAACCATATTGTTGCCGATAAGTGCCGGAAGCCTGACGGCAGCGACTGCATCAAAACAGCTAATCAGTAGAATCACACATAGGGGAAAATTGAACTTCTGCATATCGGCAAGCATTACATGAATTTTTTAATGCAAAGCTAAAAATTCTCTAAGTCTTTTTCTAAATTTGTTTTTTCTTGTTTAGGTCAACTGTGTTCATGGTTTATGGAAATCATTAAGCTAACTCCCGAAAATAGTGCTTTTGAGCACATTTGCTGTGCCATTGCTGATAATAAATGCACCGATGGCTATCAAGCCAAAAAAGCATGGCTGAATGATCGTTTTAAGCAAGGCTATGTTTTAAAAAACCAGATGTAAGGGGGAAAGGTTATCTATACAGTATGACCCGGCTGAGTGCACCTGGGCCCCGGTTTCGGCTCCCTGTTATACTATGATTAATTGCTTCCGGGTTTCGGGACACTTTAAAGAAAAAGGTTATGGTAAAGCATTTTACCAGGAATGCATTGCTGATTCGAAGGATAAGAAAGGCCTGGTAGTGATTATGGAGAATAAAAAAAATACCCTTTCCGGCAGACAAGAAATTTTTCGAGAAACAGGGTTTTGAATTGTGCGATGCCGCTGCACCGTATTTTGCACTATGGTGCAAGTGATTCAAAAAGGATGCACCAATGCCAGAGTTTAATTCCTTAGCAAAAGACGGCCGGTGTCATTCAAAATGTTTATTTCAAAAAGCAAAACACTGGAACTACTGCTGAATCAAACCAGGCCGAGAATTAGGAAAATAAATCAATCGGCTGTAAATGAACAGATAAAAACCGATTACTTTGATGATATTTTGCGGATCTGATATTGTTAACATTGTCGTAATTAACACTGGTGATAATGTTGCCCGGTGCTGAAGTAATGAGCGTTGTTTTCGTATAAGTAAACACAGGTTCACGAACCTGAATGCCATACAGGCATAGGCTCGGAAGTGTATCATATCCAGCATAGTACAATATTCCGTTATTCGAATCGAAACCTGTGGCATCAGCAATTATACTCTGAATTCCCGGTTCGAATATCTGGCCCAGCAAAGTTGATCCGCCTGTATTGATATCGTACTCGTTTACACTTATAAGATCAGCAATTTCAGCATTCAGAGTATATATTTTACCGCTGCTCATATCAATTTCGGTTATACTCGAAAAAGCATTAAAGGTACTGATGTTTTGCTCGTTGGTAATGCTGTTGAACGATAAAAGTCCGCTTTCAGATGTTCCGGTACCGTTAAGGTAATAATTGCTGTTATAAGCATCGAAAACCGATGAGCCAAAAACATAAGCCTGCAAAGTAGTAGGGTAGGCGGTGACCGACGACTGATCGAACGCCTGCCATTTTACAACTTCAATATTTCCGGATCCCTGGTTTGCGCGGGCACCAATAAGGTTTATCTGTGCTTTGCTGCTAAAGCTTAACAGCAATATTGTTATTATTGTGAGTTGTATCTGCTTCATATCTTTTCTTTTCGAAAATAAACAGGGGAAAGTGTGAATTGTTCTCTTCGTACAAATAATATTCAAACAACAATATCACTTATCCAATCGAGGAACTATCTCCCTCCCGGAGGGCAATTCTCAAGCAGGAATTTTTTACATATGGTGGTCAGATGCTGCGATGTTCCCTCTCCTTCGTATATACCGTGCGACCGCATCGGGTATGCCATCATCTGGAAAGGCTTATTATACCGTATCAACTCATTGAAAAGTTTTTCGGCATTGGCATAATGCACATTATCGTCGCCGGTACCATGGATATAAAGCAGGTTTCCCTGTAAGTTTTTGGCGTAAGTGTAAGGCGAACCGGCAATAAAGTCTTCACGCGTTTCGGACGGAATGCCCATATACCGTTCCTGGTAAGCGTTGTCGTAAGCTAATTGGTTGGCCACCGCAGCAACTGAGATGCCGGTTTTAAATATTTCAGGATACTGAAACATCAGGTTCAGTGTTGATGATCCGCCACCGCTCCATCCGTGCACAGCCACACGGCTGGTATCGCAGTATTCCCATTTCAGAATTTCTTTAGCACCCATTGCCATGTCGCGGATGTTCATGCGGCCAATCTGCCTGTAAACCGATTTTCGCCACTCGCGGCCACGTGGGGCCTGGCTTCCACGGCAATCAACCGAAACATACAGGTACCCCATGTCGGCAATATTGCCGCCAAATTGACCTGAGCGTCCAAGCCTGGCATTGTCGAATACGGTACATCCCCAGGGCTCGCCATACACATAAAAGAAAACGGGATATTTCTTCGAAGGATCAAAATCTTTTGGTTTAGCCATCCAGCCATCTAAGGTTATTCCGTCTTCGGTAGTTACTTTAAAGAAGGAAATCTGCTTTCCCATAGGATCTTCTTTCAGGTTACTCAGGATGCTTTTTGAAGGATCGACCGGAGTATGCGTGGGCAAGGCAATCCATTCAGCGGCAG
>JBBQUX010000002.1:0-67272 GCA_038212135.1 Bacteroidales bacterium
TGAAAGCTCCTGGTTCTGGCATAACAGGTTTTCGGTACTCATGGCTGCGGCCACAATGCAGGCTGAACGGACCACCGGTTGAGTGACTGTGTTTTTGCAACCGTTATCGTTGATCACCGTCAGGCTTGCCAGGTATTCGCCGGGAGCACTGTACTTGTGGCTGATCCCTGGTGTAGTGAGCGTATCTGAGGTTCCGTCGCCGTATTGCCATATCCAGGTATTGATCACGCTGCTGGTATCTGTGCTGGTGCTGCTGAACACCAGTGTGCTGTCGCATGCACCTGTCGAATAACTGAATCCTGCGGTAGGCAACGCATTTACCGTCACTGTTTTGTAGCTTTTCGCCATGCACCCGAACTTGTCGGTACCGGTGAAGTTTACGGTGTAAAAGCCTGTCGCGCTGAATGCATGGGAAGGGTATTTCTGTGAGGATACATTGCCGGTTCCGGTTGCCGGATCGCCAAAATTCCAGCTGAAGGTGACCAGCGAATCGGCGGGTGCGGCAGGGGCAATAAGTTGCGGGGTGAAGGTTACCGGGTCGCCGAAACAGGTCAGGCTCGTTGCAAAATCAACAGCCAGTGCCGGCGGAACACAGATTTGCTGTATGGCGGTATCCACGCATCCACGAAGGTCGGTGATGGCAAGTTTTACATCGTAACAGCTATCAACAGCATAATAGATATGGCTCGGGTGGTTCCCCGTGCCATACTGGTAGGGTTCGAACTCCCACTGCCAGCTGTTCACGATGCCCTGGTAACTAAAAGACGAATCCTGAAATGTTATCAATCCATTGCCGCAGGGGCTGGCCGCGTATTTGAAATAGGCGGTCGGGGCATTCCATACCTGCACAGGCAGGGTTTTGGTGTTGCTGCAGCCGTATTCAGTGTAAGTGGTCAGGCTTACCGTGTAGGTTCCGGGATGGGTATACGTAAAGGTTGGGTTTTTCAGTGTCGATGTATCTGTAGTGGATCCGGGTACGCCAAAATCCCACGACCATCCTGCTATGTTATCGCCCTGGGGGGGGATGCTCAGGTCAGTAAACTGTGTGGGGGCATCCTCGCATTTTCCATCTGACATAAATGCCGAAACGGGGGCGGTACGGATAGCAAGAGGACGGGTGATGGTATTTCCGCAGCCTGCCGTATCATTTACGGTTAAGGTTACATTAAACGTTCCTGAAACCGTGTATTGATGTGTCGTATTTAGTGTGAATGCATGTGGGCTTCCATCGCCAAAATCCCATTCATACTGTTGTATGATCCCGGTATTTGTCAGCACGGTATCGGTAAAAAGAGTGGTTAGGCTTCCCAGGCAGACCAGGCTGTCGTTGTAAAAATCAACGCCGGGTTTCGGGGTGATGGTAAGGGTTTGCTGCACGGTATCAGCACATCCGCCCGTATTCTGGGTGATAAGTTTTACCGCGTACTGGCCAGGTTGTGCATAGTTGTGTATCGGGTTGGTGAATGTGGATGTATTCAGTATGCCGGATGCCGGATCGCCAAAATTCCACGTCCTTTGGGTAAGTGAGCTTCCCCCGTTCAGGCTGGTCATATCCGTAAACTGCGTGCTTTGTCCCTGGCAGGTATTGGCATATCCGAAATCCGCTATGGGCGATGGCGAAATGCTTACCGTATGTTGTATAACATTTTCGCATCCCAGTGCCGAATATACTTGCAGGGTAACCTGGAAGGTTCCTGCCTGGGCGTATGCGTGTGCGAAAGAAGGTATGGAAGTGCTGTACGTGGTATCCGTGCCATCGCCAAATTCCCAGTGCCAGGTGGTGAGGCTTCCGCCGTTGGCATTGCTCAGATCGGTAAAGGTGATCATCTGTCCCGAACAGGCAGGCGTACTGCTGCTGAATGCGGCCACCGGGGCAGGAACAACAATGACCGGTTTTACCCTGGTGTTGGTGCAGCCTGCTGTATCGGTGATCATTAATATCACATTGTATGTGCCGGAAGTACTGTAAATATGAATCGGGTCAGCAACAAACGAAGTGCCACCATCGCCAAACTGCCAGTAAAATCCCTGGGTGGTTGCCAGGTTCACCGCAGAAGTAAACTCGGTAGTATCGCCGTTGCAACCGGCTAACGGGGTGAAATCTACCGTGGGCGGCGGGCTTACCGTGACCAGGTGCGTGGTGGTATCGCTGCAGCCTCCCGGAATTGTTGTTATTAAAGCCACCGTGTAGGTTCCGGGTGAATTGTAGGTATGAGTCGGATTCTGAAGCGTTGAGGTATTGGATGTGCCTGAGGTCGGGTCGCCGAAATTCCAGGTCCAGCTGCTGATGCTTCCCGTGGTATTGCTGATACTCTGATCGCTGAAGGGTACCGCGTTACCCTGGCAGGCGGCCCCTTGCATAAAGTCTGCCGTGGGTTTAGGCAATATGGTCACCACCCGGGTAAGCTGGTTGGTACAGCTGTCGTTGGTTTTTACCGTAAGGGTGACATTAAAAGTACCTGAGTTGGTGTATTGGTGGATAACATCCGGGCTGGCCGGGAAAATGAAGTTTTGTGTATTTCCATCGCCGAAATCCCAGGTCCAGCGGGCTACATAGCCTGATGCCGTGGTGCTGAAATCTGAGAAATTTACGGCATCGCCTTTACAGGTCGGGGTGCTGAAGCCGAAGTTTGCATCCGGCAACGGTGCAATGATCACCGGCTTCGAACGGGTATTGCTGCAACCTGCCGTGTCGGTAATTGTGAGGGTAACGGTATAGGTGCCTTGTGAAGTATAGGAATGCGTGGGTGCCTGCTGATTCGAATTGCCCCCATCGCCAAAAGTCCAGTACCAGGTGGCAATAGTTGCAACTGCCATTCCTGCAGGTGCAAAGGCTGCCGGGTTATTGGCACAGGCACTCTGGGTGTTGAAATCGACAGAAGGATTGGGCTTGATCGTGATGCTCTTTGTGAGTGTATCCGAACAGGCATTGCCTGTGAAAGTGATCAGTTTTACGGTGTAGGTTCCAGGTGATGCAAAGCTATGCGTTGGGTTTTTCAGAATGCTGGTATTGCCGGTTCCCGAGGCGGGATCGCCAAAATTCCAGTTCCAGGTGCTGATGGTTTGGGTGCCGCTTACCGTGGACTGGTCGGTAAAACTTACCGGGTTACCTTCGCAATTGCCTGCTGAAATAAAAGCTGAAGTCGGGGCTCCAAGCATATTTACAGGGCGGCTTTCGGAATGGGTGCAGCCTTCGCTGTTGGTGACCGCAAGCGTTACGCTGAATGTGCCGGCTCCGGCATAGCTGTGACTAACATTGGGATTGGAAGGGAAAAGGACGGTTTGAGTGTTTCCGTCGCCAAAGTTCCATATCCATTTATTGATAAATCCGGTCGGGGATGTACTTTGATTGGCAAAAGCAACCGCCTGACCCTGGCAGTTATCGGCAGTGGTACTGAAATGGGATACCGGTGGCGGATTCACCGTAATGGGGCGGGAGAATGCACCTTCGCAGCCGGCAGTATCGGTGATGGTTAAAGTTACCGCGTAGGTTCCGGGTGCCAGGTAAGTATGTGTTGTATTGCGGCTTCCGGAAGTAAAGCCATCGCCAAAGTTCCAGTTGTAGGTAGCTGTGGCTGCAATATTGATCAGCGTACTGTCGGCAAGGAACTGCGTCGGGCTGCTCAGGCAGCCGGGGCTGCTGAAAAAGTTGGAAAGGGGTTTCGCTTTTACGTTCACGGTCTTCTGAATGGTGTCCTTGCAGCCATTCAGGTTGGTGACTATTAATGTAACTAAATAAACTCCTGAACCGGAATAGCTATGAACCGGGTTCTGAAGGCCGGAGAAATTATTTGTTCCTGATCCGGGGTCACCAAAATTCCAGTTCCAGTCAGTTACCTGCCCTCCGCCGTTCAGGTCAGTAAAATCAGTAAAAACAGCTGCATCATCCTGGCACCCTGACAGAAAGGTAAAATCAGCAACAGGGGGTTTGGTCACATTAACGGTAGTAGTATATGTATCACTGCAATTGCGGGAATTCATCACCGAAAGTGTAATCACATAAGTACCTTCATTCACATAATCATGGGTAACATTCGGGCTGTCAGGGAAATCGATTGTATCTGCAAGTGATCCATCATCAAACGTCCATATCCATTGATTAATATATCCCTGTCCTCCCCCAGGATTGGTACTCAGATCAGTTAATGAAACAGGAGAACCTAAACAATTGGGAGTATCGTAACTGAAGAAAGAAACAGGGTGCGGCCTGACCTCAACCTGGTGCGATACTGAATAAAGACAATTATTTGTGTCGCCTACAGAAAGGATTACAGTATAAATCCCTGGAGTGGGATAAAGGTGATTGGGATTAGTGGGAGCATTATAGGTTTCAAATTTACCATCTCCATAACTCCATTGCCAGAATGATGTAGAATTTATATAATCGCCTGTGACAGAAAAAGTCGTCGTATCACCAAGACAAGGAACCGATGCAGTAAAATCAGTTACCGGAATAGGGTTCATGATCACATTCAACGTATCGTTCATCATAGCCTCACAACTCCCGGCCGGGTTAATACCCCGTATATAATATTGACCCGGAACATTCACAATCCCGAAATCCAAAGAATTCCCGGTTCCAGGCCTCGAAGTTCCTGTATTCAGGCCATTTTGCCAGAGTTCATAATTCATTCCTACCTGCGACCCGTTAAGTCCGACAGTTACACCTGCAGTCCCTTCACAAAAAACGCCATCATTCGAAACGGTGGCAGTAAATTTATCAGGCAATGGAAATACTGTTATGGAAACAAGACCGTCAATTGAATCGGCAGGAGCAGTACAATTAACATCGTTTGCGGCAGTAATCCACCAGTTTGTAGTTAATGCCGGATTAACATTGAACGTGTAAGGTGAGGTTAAAATATTATTTACAGTAACCGGCGAAGTCCCATTTGAATAGGTTACACTCCAGGGAGGTGTTCCTGTAAGATGAATGGAAACCGTTGTTGTTGCTCCTTCACAAATGGAAGTAGTACCTGTAATATTGGCACCCGGGTCGGGATGTACAGTCAGCCAAAGAAAGTCAGCTCCAACAATACTTTTACATCCGGCCAGATCGAGGGTCAGTACAACATTTTTTCCGACATCAGTAGGACCCGGTATATAGGTAGGATTCAACGCACCGGCATTGCTGAATGTACCATCGCCTGAAGTGATCCAGTTGATAATTGATTGGAACTGCCCTGTTGCATTGAGCTGGTAGGGATTGCGCCCACAGGTTTCATCATCCGGGCCGGCATTGCTTACCGGTGTCGGGTCTATTTTAAGAACAACCTGATCGTTGATAAACACTCCACCACAATTTCCATTTCCCTGCAGAGTAAGCGTAAAGGTGATGTTCCGGTTCACCGTGCTGAGATCAACAGGACCGGCATGGTATATGGGGTTTATTACATTGGGATTGCTAAGGAATCCATCGCCACCTGAAAATGTCCATTGGATATTGCCTGTATTATAGTTGTTTCCGATTCCGTTAAACTGGTACTGGGTAACATTGCTGCAGATGTAATCATCAGTGCCTGCATTTACAACCGGATAGGCCGAAACGCTCATTACCTTCGAATCAACAACATTTTCGGTAGCACATGCCAATCGACCGAATGCACGTAATGTAAGAGTTACGGTACCATTGTTGAAATCAATATTGCCGGGCATATAGGTTGGTGAAAGAATTGCTGTATTATTGTAACTTCCATCCCCTGATGTTATCCATTGCAGGGAAGAATAATGTACAGCCGAAGTACCTGCCAGTGCTATGGGTGCAGTTACACAGAAAGCATCGTCCGGCCCGGCACTAATAGCGGGCATGGGATCAATAGTGAGGAAAAGCTGATCCACATCATTAACACTTGAACATGCACCGCTGCCTCCGCCGGTTATTGTAAGTAATACATTTCCGGAAAGGATATCATTAGTACCCGGAATATAAGTGGTTGCCAATCCTGCAGGATTAACAAAAGCACCATCACCGGAAGTAGTCCAAAGTACTGCTGAAGTGTACTGCTCAATTCCGGCGACAGGAAATGTGCTGGCTGCGCATATGGTTGCATCAGCTCCTGCATGAACTTCAGGTAAAGGATTTATTGTAAGTGTCCGCACACTGACAGCTACCTCAGCCGAACATGTATTTGTGCCATGAACAGTAAGTGTAAGAGTTACCGTTCCCGTTTCGCCCGTAAGCGGGATGTAGGTTGGTGTAAGCGTATTGGCATTAACCAGCGAACCAGGACCATCTTCGGTCCAGCCAACGGAATTATAGAACTGAGCCAAAGCACCTGTTACAGGGTAATTATTTCCCTGACACGAAGGGTCCGATGGCCCTGCAACCGCTACCGGCAAAGGATGAATGGTAATCTGCATCTGGTCAATCACAGCACCACAAGGAGAAATAGGATCACCAGTTAAGGTAAATGTTACAACTCCACTTTCTCCTGCTCCGGGAATATATGTTGGGGTGATTGTATTTGAATCGGCAAGAACTCCTGTTCCATTGTGAGCCCAGTTTACAGAAGTGGAGTGCAAATGACTGGCTCCGGTGACCGGGAAAGTCGCATTCTGGCAAACTATTCCATCCGGACCGGCATCAACAATAACCTGCCGGGAAATATTCAACACCACCGAATTGGAAGCAGCCGAACAGGCAGTAAGCCCGGTAGCTGTTAGTGTTAAAGTAACATTTCCGGCTATGATATCTGCTGAACCTGGCGTATAAACTGGATTAAGAATAGTTGCATTATCAAAATTACCTGTTCCTGATTTTGTCCAAAGCAACGAGGAAGCATTATCAGCCACTGCGCCAGCTAATGTAAAGGTGCTGCCTTCGCAGATTGTGGCTGTTGGTCCTGCATTGGCAGTAGCTGGCGGATTTACTGTGAGCGTAAATTGCCGGGTAATACTCCCGCACAAGGAATCCCCATTTGCCGTAAGAGTAAATACTACTGCTCCTGTTTCACCTGTTCCCGGTTGGTAAGTGGGTGTTAAAGTTATTGCACCAGTAAGCGTTCCGGTTCCGGAAGTTGTCCATAACAATGAGCTGTAATGATCAGCAACCGCTGATGAAACTGTAAATGTACCTGTTTGGCAAACTATATTATCCGAACCTGCTGAAGCAGTAACCATTGGTAAAATGTGAATAGTAATCTGGTCGGCAACCGGGCTGCATGTTGACAGGCCGGCAACATTAAGTGAAAGAATCACATCACCTGTTTCAGCGGCGGCAGGCGTGTAAGTAGGTGAGAGTGTACCGGCATCGGTAAGTATCCCAAAACCACTGATAACCTGCCAGGAATATGATGCTTCATTCGATACCGATGCTCCCGAAACAGTAATTGCCTGCCCCTGGCAAATAGTGGTATCATTTCCTGAATGGGCAACAGGTACCGGGGCAATATTTACATTGTATGTAGTTGGCGTTACAGGTGGACAATTTGAAGGTGCCGCACCCAGGTATGTAACGGTAACTGATTGTGGACCGGGTGTAATCCAGTTTATTGTGATGGAGTTAGTTCCCTGCCCGGATGTAATTGAGCCACCCGCTGATACCGTCCAGACGTAACTTTGTTTACCAGTCTGTGTGGTGTAACTATTTCCCATGCTCCCGGCGCAAAGATCATTACTACCTGTGATTACCGGAACGGGCAATGGGTCGAGCACAACCGAAACTGAACCAGAAACCGTACCCGGGCAGGCAAAATTCGATACCGAAATGAGGCTATAGGTGCCGGCTGTGCCTGTTGTTATCACAAAGGGAATTGGTCCGCTGTAATTAGTTACCGGAGTCTGTGGAATGCCATTAAATGCATAGGTAAAATCAAAGGGGCCGACTCCTATAATATCAATCAGCACATTCGCAGTTGAAGTGCCGTCATCACAAATATTTCCGCCACCGGTAATGCTGCCGATAGGGCAAATGGACGAAGGAGCATTGTAAGTATCATTGAACGTGCACGATGCATCTGCTGTAAATTCAGCCTTAAGCGTATGAGTTGAGCCATCGCAAGTGATATTTGTAAAAGAATAAGGCTGCGGACTATCAAACGGGGCAGAAAAAGTCTGGGAAACAGGTGGTATTGCAGAAAGATCGGTAACTGTGAGCGTTCCGGTAGCGGGAGCATTGGTAAATTCAATATTACCCGATACTGAAAACTCATTGGTAGCAGCATTGCATGCACTAGTTGTGGCTGTTATAGCTAAAACTGAACAATTAACTACAATATCGCAGTTTGTAGTTGCTGAGCCCGGATTACCAAAGTTCGTTTGAGAGAATGATATTTCACAAGACTTATCTGAAAAATTGGTAATCATTAATATATAAAAATCACCTTCTACAGCATTAATTATATCACAAGTTTCTGTTGATGCTCCAGAATAACTACAATCAACAATTTTACTTGAGGTAAGTCCTGCAACACACGCACCTGTTGGTGAAGAAAAAGGCCCCCAACAAATATAATCAATATCAAAAGATGGTGAACTCCACATATCTATCACAATATTTCCTCCTGGTGGTCCTACCTGCATAAAGAACCAAGTTGGATTGGGTTGAGTTGACAAGCAGCCATAAGCTGGACCTGGTTGTGCAGGTAAACCGTTTACAGGAGGGGTAGGTGGCACCCAGGTAGCATTAAAAGAATATGCAGAAGAACCGCAAAAAACCGATGCGTCTTCACAGAGGCTTGCTGATTCCAGAGGGCTGTCACTTTCATAGTATTCTTTCCATAAAATACTATTGTCAATTATTATTTTATGTTCACTGATGAAATTCTGCTTTTCAATCTGAGAGTATAATAATTCTTCCTCAAGGGCTTTCTGAAAAATAGCTGAGATCTGATTAATAGTTGATTCTATAATCTCCGTTTGAATTAAAAATAATGCAGAATCAGTATTGTAGTCACTTTTGTTACTAATGTAAAAATGATTTTTAAAGGCTAAATCGTAAAAGTAGCATTTCTGAAATTCAGTTTCTAACATTGAGAGTCTGACCCAAAAATAGTCGTACTTAGGCAATGAATGCGAATAAGAAATGAAACCATTTGAGGATTTTGAGATATTAGATATTGAATTATTTTGCCCTAAGAATGATAATTTGGGTAAAAATAATTGGCTACTTTGACTTTTAACATCAAGTGAAAAAAAGTAAACAAATATTAACGCAAGAAGACTTATTCTCATTTTATTGATTAAAAGACTTGAAGAAACAACATCAAAAACGTTCGTAAAATTAGTATTTAATTGTTAGATAGATAAAAACATAACTAATTTTAAAATAAAAATCCCCGATGGAATAAACCATCAGGGATTTTATCCTATTAATTAGTGTAAAGTATAACAAACTATTATTTAAGTTGATATTTAACAGATTAAAAAAATTAATTATTTCTTTATCACCTTAAATGTTTCTGAATCAGAGACACAGTCTGTAAATCTAAAAAAATAGACACCTATTGGAAGTTTTGAAATGTCAATTTCTATATTGCTATCATTTTGAATCTTGGCCAGTTTTTCCAAGACTTTTTGCCCGAAGCTGTTAAACCCTTCAATTTTAATACTCTTAAAATTATCCTTGCTCATTGTGCTTACATAGAGTATATCTTTCGCAGGATTTGGGAAAACTTCAAACGCCTTATTTATCTCATTAGGCAAATTCAAACTGCTATAATCTATATTAAAACTTTTACTAACTGGACAAACACCAAATGCACCATTAGCTGTATTAAAACTATTAATAATAAAATCATTATTATGAGTGAAATCAGCTGCTACGAAGTACCCATAAGAAGGATTACTTCTTGTTGATGGGCGAATACAACTTAAATATGGGGTATTTTGAGTCCATTTAATATCATTAGGAGGTGAAATTAGCATATCTACTTTTCGGAATTTATCTGGAAAATCATCAATTGTAACTTTTCTGAAATAAACCATATTATCAACAGCACTCATGCCCTGAATATCTTTATGTGGTGCTTCTATGCTTTTTTTGTAATTAAATTTCATAATGCCACCAGCATTCTCAAACTTATATCCTCTGATAGCCATACTAGTAAGAAATGTAGGATCACCTATTATTTCGTAAAACATACTAGAACCTCCACTATTAAATGAAATCAAAGAAGTGCTTAGATATAGTGATTTATCATAATTATTAATTAATGCTCCAGTTGCCGGGTTAATTTCATAAACTTTACCAGGATATGTAGATGTTTGAATAAATATTCTATTATTCTCATCAATTGTAATATAGCAAATTGCTCCCTGATAATCCTGTTGACACCATAGCAATGCTCCTGTCACTTTATCTATTTTTAGAAGAAAATTTCCAGGTAAGTAAGTATGCCCTGATAACGAAAATCCACTCATTGTTGCTCCCATTATATATACTGCATTATCTGATAAACTCATATCAAAAAAACTAGCTTGAAGGCCATTACCATCTAAAATTACAGTATTCCACTTTATACTTCCAGATGGATCAAACTTTACAACATAAATTGACTGATTCCAATACGAAGTATTTGTAATTCCCCTTATTTCGGTATAGTCTTCGAATATAACTTTATTTTTAAAATTTTGTGCTAAGTATGTATTGTCTTGATTATCTGTAAATAAAACATGACACGAAACTGGATTAATAGTACTATTTGAATTTGACCCACAATCCATCAAATGCGACCATTGAGTATATCCTTTATTATTTAATTTACAAATAAATTGCTTAAATCCTGATTGCGGATGAGTTCTCGAATATCCATTCGATATTGTAAGAACATTTGTTTCAATAAAACCAGTTAAAGCAATTGCTCCGGTTGAAGATGGTTTATTTGCAATTGCAATACTACGCATTGCAGAATTTTTTAAAGGAATAGAAGTTGGATTTTCTATACCATCAATATAAACCGGATATTGACATGGGCATGTAGGCAAAATAGTAATAGTAACCTGGTCATTTAATGATGAACACCCGGAAATTTGATCCTTAACCTCAAGATAGTAAGTAGTTGTTGCAGTAGGTGTTACGCTAAAGTTGCTTAAAGTACTGACCTGGCCAATATTTGTAGTCCATTTATAATTATAAGGAGGAACACCACCAATTGCTGTAGGATAACCACCAATTGTCACTGCATCCCCTGGACAAATAGTTCGATTATCACCTGCATTTATTATTAATGAAGTACCTCTTTTATGAAAACAAATTGCTGCATTATTTGTAATTTCGTTTTTTAAAGGGGAATAGAAAGTATGAGGGTCTCCAACAATACTGGATAAACCATTAACTGCCACATCCCTACCAAAATTAGCTGAATATTCATTATAGCAAGAATATTTTTCTTTTTGAAAGAACTCCCAATCTGAATTATAGTAATAGTAATAATAAACAGATCCTTTACTATTACCATTTTTTTCATTTGGTGCTCCAATAACAAGTGATTCATTATCAAAGCATAATGACCATCCAAATTCATCCCCGTAAATTCCAGGGTTATCTCCCATAAGCGTATTATAGAGATCAAAAGAATTATATGTATTCAGATTATAACAAAATACTTTTCCGGTACTAGGTCGATAACCGGTTACACAAGTTGCACCAACCAACAGGTTATTATTAAAAAGCATTAATGATCTTCCCATATTTCCAGATTTTTTAGGGTCTGGAGAGTTGATTATCTGTTGTTGAGAGGCTGAATTTGTAAGAAAACTATATGAATAAATGTAAACAGATCCCGCGTCAGTATAGGAATTATTATCAGAACCTAAAGCTGATACTGCTATTAAATTACCATCTGTACTTACTTCACTTCCGAATCTATCACCTAACAAACCATTCGATGATGTAATTTTTTGTTTTTCTATCCATGTACCTCCAATTTTTTCGAAAATATAGGCTGCACCAGTATAAACTCCAACCATATTTTCTTTATTGAATGCACCCACAATTGCCAAATTGTTTCTTACAGAAATTGAACAACCAAAATTATCTATTCCATCTCGATCGGTTGCCCAAAGAATAGAGTTATAAGTGACTTTCCCTGTTAAAATGTCTAAATCATATATATACACTGCTCCGCAATCTGGACTCAGTAAATCATCCTTGATCCTTGCTCCAACAAAAACTTGATTATTATTTATGCAAACAGATGTTCCAAAATCTGTATTAAGTTCAGATTGAATCATATCTGTCTGAACCCACTCACCTTGGTCTAATTTGAAAACATATATTCTATCTGAAGTTGCATCTCCGGCAACAGCAAACTGGCCAGAAAGGCATACAGCATCTCCTAATCCAGAAAATGTATTACCAGTAGGATCCTCAAATTTCTTTACTCTGTACCAGTTTTGAGAAACCAAATTAAGTGAAAAAAAAATTAGAATTAAGATTGGAATGTATGCTTTAGCCTTCATAACAATAAAAGATTTAAGGTTGATGATATTTTAAACGAATTAACAAACTTACTTATAATATCTTAATAAGCCAAATATATATATATTTTCAATGCAAAATTTTAAAGATCATATGTTCAGAATATACTGATTAAATTAATGTAAAAAAGAAGGAACTTGCTTTGTAATATTCTATTACCATAAAACCCACATAACAAAAAGTACAGAATGGTAAGCTAAAAGTTTCGAGTGGTTTGTGATTTATTAAGATAAATTTTTTACTCCAAGCAAATGGTCAATAATAATAATCATATTTAATGAATGAGTTTCAAGCTTTCTTATTGTCACATTACCACATTTTCACATTTTCACATTTTCACATTCTCACATTATCACATTACCCCTACTCCAACCCACTTATCTCCATCTTCCTCAACTTAGGAGCAAAACCAGCTGTTGCCAGCACAATAGAAACCGTCATTGCTCCCCCGAAAATTACAGAAGGAACCAGACCCATTATCCTTGCGGCCAATCCTGATTCGAAAGAGCCTAATTCGTTGGACGAACCGATAAAAAGGCTGTTCACCGAGGCAACCCGGCCACGCATTTCGTCGGGAGTATACATTTGCAGAATGGTTCCGCGGATGATCACGCTTACATTATCGAACATACCGCTGAGTGCCAGTATCCCCAGTGAAAGCCAGAAATTTTCGGAAATGGCAAAAAACACTATACATGCACCAAATCCTCCGACAGCCCACAGAAGTTTAATCCCTGAACGGTAAATCGGAGGATGATAAGCCAATATCAAAGCCATTAAAACCGCTCCCAGTGCCGGGGCAGCGCGCAGGAAACCCAATCCCTGCGGACCGGTATGTAATATTTCGGATGCAAAAACCGGCAGCAAGGCAACCGCGCCCCCGAACAAAACGCCGAACATATCGAGTGCCAGCGCTCCAAGCAAAACCTGGTTGTTGAAAACGAATTTTATACCGGTTGCCAGACTGGTAAATATTCCTTCTTTTTCATTTCTGGCAGGCAAAGGAACGGATCGGGATAAGAAGAAGAATACCAGGCTGAAAGCAGATATCGCCGCAACGCAGATAAATGCGGCATGTATGCCGGCAAAACCATAAATCAAGCCTCCGGCAGCCGGTCCCGATACTGCTGCTATATGCCAGATCGTGCTGTTCCAGGTCGATGAATTTGCGTAAAGATTCCGTGGTACAATCTGCGCCATATAGGCTGACTGTGCAGGATAAAAGAAAGCCCGGGCGAGTCCCGTTAATGCTATAACAAGGTATAAAGGCAATACTCCTGCCGTTTTATATAATTCCGGCATTATATAACTCATATACAGCAATACCATGGCGCAAGCCACATAAACGGATGCTGTGATGATAATAATGGATTTCCTGTTGAACAGATCGGCAATATGACCGGCAAAAAGCGCAACAGCAAGAAATGGAATGGCTTCGGATAAGCCAATAAGTCCGAGTGAAAACGGATCGTGCGTGAGATCGTATACCTGCCAGCCAACGATTACACTCTGCATCTGAATGGCGAAAGTGAGGAAAAAACGCCCGGATATGAATGTACGGAAGTCCTTGAGGTGCCAAACGGCGTATGCGTTATTTTTGATCTCCGGAGTAGCGGTCAAAGAGTTTCTAATTGGACATGAAAAATTGAAAGCAAAAAACATTTATTTTGAGCTGAATAAAGGCTCAAGACTATATCCTGATTATTGAATTACCAACTGAACATTGTCAAATTTTCCTTCAGTAACGTTATAAACAGTTCCATCTATATCCTCGCCTTCGAACTTAAAAGTACCGGAAATTTTCTGGTTCGTAACATCGTACTTTGTAATAACTATTTCACCAACAGGGTTTTCGCTTAAGAATGATGTAAAATCATAATTGTTTAATGCTACAAAACCTGTATTATCATCATTTATCTTGTAAGTTCCTGTACCGCTGCCTTTAAAAACCAATACGATTTGCTCGGCCACAGTTGCACCTATCCCGCTGATTTGAGTGAGGTTGCTTAATGATTCATGACCAGCCAGCATATTTTTGGCAGCCCATACCGTGCCTTCCACCTTTGCAGAAAAACCTGCGGCAGTAGTTTCAGTTTCATCTTTTTTGCAGCTGAACGAGAATACCAGCGATGCGGCCAGCATTGTTCCAAGGATAAGTTTTTTCATAAAAATCAGTTGAATTTAAATTATTTGAATGTGAATTAATACGTTGCGCAAATGTAGGGAAACCATTTTCTCAAATCCAAATCGTATCGGCATATATTTCTTTATAATTTGTCCGGAATTATTGTATTGTCAGGTTAAGGGTAATTGTTCAAATAAAAAATAAAAACTGAGAAGTGAGAAATAGGAATTATGTATTCTCACCTGCCACTTTCCAATTCTCACTACCCATTTCCGGATGAATAAGGGAAACATTCAAAATAACTTCCTCAAAACTCTGTTGGAATTTTGGCTAAATTATTCTGAAATCTTTACCGAATTGTAAAAACAGATTCAAAAAAATTGCAGATTCTACCATGTCGGCAGGAAAGAGTAATTTGCTGAATAATCGAGCATCTGCTTCGTAAAATCATCAGGATATTCAACTTTTACATTGGTTATTGATCCATTTTCTTCAACCAAAGTGAAAACCGGATTTATAAAACCACCGTAAGGCGCAACATTCAGTTTTTTGAAACGGGCCAGGATCTCTTCGTGCAAAGTTTTATCCACTTTAACTCCGTACGTTTCAACAAGAGTTTTACCTGCTTCGAAGTCGCCTTCCGATTTAATACGCTGAATTTCAGCAAGTAAATTACCAAATAGAGTACGTAGTTTTTCGTAATCGTTCACTTTTACATAGGTTTTACCATCCTCTTTTACAAATTCAATAACATTTTCAGCGGTACCTTTTTCGAAACACCACCTTGCAATGAGCTGCCTGTTGCGCATATGTGATTCCTCGATATTTTTTCCGGGCGTAATACGGGTCAGTTGCGTAAGCAGGCCATTGCGGATATACGAATTGTACTCGGCTTTCGCTGCATCGGCTGATGGAAGAACTTTAAGTTCAAGCAGTTTCGGATCCGAAATATAGTATAGTGCAAAAAGATCAGCACGGGCTTCCTCGAGCGTGCTCTGGTAGTTTCGAAGAGCTTCGCTGCTGGTGCCGGGCAAAAGCTGTCCGGAGCCATGACCGAGACATTCGTGCAGATCGGTATGCACGTTGCTTGCCAGTGAACCGTATTTTTTCGAAAGCTCTCGTTCTTCTTCCGTAAGCACAAATTCTTCTAACATGCCATTACCAAGCGCAGCCTGGTCGTATGCACAGGTAATATTTTCGATTGTTACCGACTTGGAACCGTGATCTTTCCTGATCCAATCCGCATTCGGGAGATTAATTCCTATCGGGGTCGAAGGATAACAATCGCCACCAAGTTGGGCAGCAGTGATCACTTTTGCAGTAACGCCTTTAACCGTAGCTTTTTTAAAGCGGCTTTCGACCGGAGAATTATCCTCGAACCATTGCGCGTTTGCACTAATGGCTTCGGCACGTTTGGTTGCCTCCTTATCCTTAAAATTCACCATCGCTTCCCATGTTCCCTTTCGACCAAGCGGATCTTCATATGTTTCGATGAATCCGTTTACAACATCTATTTCACTGTTAAGGTCGGCTACCCATAGAACATTGTATTCGTCCCAGGTTTTAAGATCACCGGTTTGATAGTATTCAATCAGCTTAAGAATTGCAGCTTTCTGCTCGGGAGATTCGGCCACATTGGTGGCTTTTTCGAGCCAGAAGATAATTTTTTCAATGGCAGCAGAATATCCACCACCTAATTTCCAGGTTTTTTCAACCATTTTTCCATTTTCCTTTACCAGGTCCGAATTTAACCCGAACGACAAAGGGTGCAATGTATCTTCTTGTTTCAGTCCTTTATAATAGGCTTCTACTTCCGCTTCGGTTACTCCTGTGTAAAAGTTAACAGCCGAAGTCAGCACCAGGTCGGCACCATCGTCAAGATTCACCTTTTTAGGTAATATTTCCGGGTCGAACATTACAGGTGTAAGTTCAAGTATCAGTTGATCAACATTTTGACCTTCCCTGACAGGAAATTTTAACTGATCGCTGTTTTTAATTAATTCATTGAAATAGTTTTGACTTATTCCAGGCAAAAACTTCTCAGAAGCATAATGATGGTATATACCATTCGAAAACCATACCCGTTTAAGGTAAACTTCAAAAGCAGCCCAATCAGCACCTTCTTTTTTACCGTTATAAGTAAGGTATATATTCTCCAGTGTACGACGGATAGCAAGGTTGTATTTCCCGTTCTGGTTGAAAATGATATCGCGACCGCAAACTGCAGCCTTGCTCAAATAATAAACCAGCTCCTTCTGCTGCAGACTTAGACTGTCGAAACCGGGAACCTGATAACGCATTATTTTAAGGTCGGCAAATTGCTCAACCAGGTATTTAAATTCATCGGTTCCTTCTGCATTGGACTTTTTGTTTTTGGAATTACAGGAAAACATTGAAAGGGTCATGATCAGAATACTTAGGATTGATAGTGATTTCATGGGGTGATTTTTTTAGAAGAGTTAAACATGACAAAGGTAAATAAGTTGAGAAAACGTAGGTAGTGTTTATAAGAAAACGAGTTTAAAATGAGTTTTGCTCTCGCGCACCCCTTTGCTTCGGCTTGGTTCGGCTTCGCTCACCAACCTTCGCTCAGCAGCCGGAAAGGGAGAGTCCTCGCACACAGAAGATTGAGTTTTGCATACCAAACCTAAAATTAAAGAAAATGAGCATTTTTATGTAAAATGATGAGTTTTCTTATTGACACTAAGTAAGTTGAGAGAAATATAACCTAAATGGCCAGGTATCAGTTTAAACTATTAAGAATGTGTGGATTATGAAATATTAAATAAAGCGACAAGGCCGATCCATGAAATAAAAGCATAAACCATTGAGGCACTAAGGACACTGAGAAGCACTAAGAAAAGAAACATTATTTTGCCGCCAAATCCCTGAAAGCCAGTCCATCCCAAACAGGTATGGCTGAGGAAGTGTTCAGTATAAAGCAATGCCTCAGATCATCGTACAGACCTATGCCGGATAACCGTTTGTAATGGTTTGCCTCATGCACCACCTGTACCAGGTCATCTTTTGAGATTTGCCAAAGTTTTTGTGAAGCAACGGTTGCATCGCAAATGGATTCGAATCTTCCTGACAATTCAAGTGCATCGGCGATAGCTCCGGCACAAAGCGTATCTTCGAGACTGAATGATTTTTTCCAGCCTGAGCAAAGGATTACAACATTCATGTGCCGGCTGATCAGCCATTCACAAATCACATGCAGATTTGCAAAGGAAGCAGCGGCAATGTTTCCCGAAATTTTTGCCATCTCAATAGCCTGGGTTCCGTTGGTGGTAGAATATGCAAGTTCTTTCCCCTTGATCTCACTTTTCAGAAACATAACAGGAGAGTTCCCGAAATCAGCAAAATCAACTTTCCTGCCATCGCGCTCTGCTGCAGTGAGGAATCCTTTGTTTTTATATTCAAGCAACTCATCAAGGCTCAAAACCGGGATTACCGATTTTACGCCACTGTCGAAAGCAGCGCAAAAAGCGGTTGTTGCCCGCAGAACATCAACAATCACTACAATACAATTGTCAAAAGTCTTACGGTATTCGAATAATGCCGGCGACAAACAAACTTCAATACTATTCATGAAACAGATGCTAAAATAATAGTGCGCAGCACAAATTAACACTAGCTGCGCACTATTACCTATTAACTTTTTACTTTAACTAACCTTTGTAAAAAGGCATTTTTACTACCACCGCTTTAAGTGCCTTATCGCGGATGCTGATAAAAATCTCACTACCGGCTTTCATATATGCTGTTGACACATAAGCCATTCCGATTCCTTTTTTTACAGAAGGACCCATGGTTCCGCTTGTAACAATACCGATTTTGTTTCCTGCTGCATCCACAACATCATAACCATGTCGGGGAACGCCTTTATCAATTAGTTCGAAACCTACAAGACGGCGGGTAGTACCTTCGGTTTTATGTTTCAGGAAAATATCTTTGTTAATAAAATCTTTAGCATCGGTAAATTTGGTTATCCAGCCCAGGCCGGCTTCTATTGGCGATGTAGTATCGTCAATATCGTTTCCGTAAAGACAGAAACCCATTTCGAGACGCAGGGTATCGCGGGCGGCAAGGCCTATGGATTTGATACCGTACCCGGCACCCGCTTCCATCACGGCCTCATAAATCTTAACCGCATCTGTGTTGGCCATATATATTTCGCAACCACCTGAACCTGTGTAACCTGTAGTTGCAAAAATTACATCTTTAATGCCAGCAAATTCCAGCTTTTTGAAGGTGTAATACTCCATATCGGTAACGGTGGTTGCCGTAAGTTTCTGCATTGCTTTTAATGCCAGAGGTCCCTGTACGGCAAGTTGAGCAATTTCATCAGAGGCATTGTACAAATCGGCACCCATTTTATTCTGGCTCAAAAGCCAATTCCAGTCCTTGTCAATATTCGAAGCATTAACAACCAGCAAATAGGTGAGATCATCCACTTTATAAACCAGCAGGTCGTCAACAATACCACCTTTACCATTAGGGAAACAGGAATACTGTACTTTACCGTTATAAAGTACCGAAGCGTCATTTGTGGTAACGTACTGAATAAAATCGAGTGCTTTAGGGCCTTTCACCCATATTTCGCCCATGTGCGAAACATCAAATACGCCAAGTTTCGTACGTACAGTTTCATGTTCATCATTTATTCCGCTGAACTGTATCGGCATATTGTACCCGGCAAATTCCGCCATTTTTGCGCCAAGTGCTTCATGAAAGTTAGTAAAAGCAGTATTTTTCATCTTTGGGTAGTTTATTAAATTGCATTTTAATGGTAATAATCGGGCAATTGCATTTACTTTTTCGAAATCCGGAAAATCTACCGGAAAACGTATACTATGCGGCAAAAGTAAGAAATTAGAAATATGTTGAACAATTAAAACTGATTAAGTTTAATAAAATCTGTTGCCTCGGACAGTAATTTGAAATCCTGAAACAAAATATTGAAAAACCTTATTTTTTTTTATATAATCGATACAACCATTTCACTAAACCCCAACCCTTTAACATATCTTAATAAACTGTTGAGAAGTTATCGGGAATGCGGATGGCTTTTTTCTACTTTTGCACAAAAAATAACATATGATTAAGGTAGGGATTATTGGAGCCGGTCACCTTGGAAAAATACATATTAAATGCATCAACGAAATCCCTGAGTTTACGCTGATCGGTTTTTACGATAACGATGAAGCAAATGCAAGATTGGTATCCAAAGAATTCGGAATCAGGAACTTCCATTCGATTGATGAGTTGATAAACGAAGTTGATGTTGTTGACATTGTTACTCCGACTATTGCACATTTTGAACCGGCGGCCCGCGCACTCAAGCAATTCAGACATGTTTTTATTGAAAAACCCGTTGTTACCACACCCGAAGAAGCTTTAAAACTGATTGATATTGCCCACGAAGCGAATGTAAAAGTTCAGGTTGGCCATGTTGAACGCTTTAACCCGGCCATGGTGGCAGCACTACCGTTCATTGACAATCCTATGTTTATCGAAGTGCACAGGCTTGCCACTTTTAACCCGCGTGGTAGTGATGTTCCGGTGATACTGGATCTGATGATTCATGATATTGACATCGTACTGCACACAGTGAATGCCAACCTCAGGAAAATAAGTGCCAGTGGCGTAGCTGTTGTTACCAATACGGCCGATATTGTAAATGCCCGGCTCGAATTTGATAACGGCTGTGTGGCAAACCTGACGGCAAGCCGCATTTCGCTGAGTCCCATGCGTAAAGCAAGGTTTTTTCAGCGCGATGCATATATCGCCGTTGATTTTCTGAACAAGAAAACAGAAGTTGTGCGTATCCGGAATATAAGCGAGGGCAATATAAACCCTTTATTACCCGTTCTGCAACCGGGCAACGGCAAGGGAGCTAAACAAGTTCATTTCGAAAAACCTGATATCAAGCCAACCAACGCCATTCAGACGGAGTTGCAAAGTTTTGCCCGTTCCATTCTGGAGAATACCACTCCTGATGTGACTATTAATGATGGATACCTGGCACTCAAAGTTGCCTACCAGATTCTCGAAAAACTTGAGGATACCGTAAAAGGTACCAACGCATCAGATTTACAATCAACAAATTGATTAACCCGATTTTATTCACATCAATAGCCTGCCTGATCAATGAAATTCAATACTCTGCATAGTACACTCATTCTTTCACTCTCTTTCCTCCTCCTGGTTGCGGGCTGCGGAAAAACTTCACTGGAGGAAATCCCGTCCTATCTCAAAATCGACACCATTAGCATAAGCACGACTTCATCGCAGGGAACTGCATCACAAAACGTATCCGATGCATGGGTTTATGCCGATAATGAACTTATAGGAGCTTTTGAATTGCCGGCAAAAGTCCCTGTGCTGAGGAGCGGTTCGTCAGTTTTATCCGTTTTTGCAGGCATAAAGTTGAATGGCATTAACGAAACACGGGTTCAATACCCTTTTTATGAGCAAATTCGAAAAACAGTAACGTTTGAACGCGAAACCATAACTGAACTAGGACATATGAAATTCGCTTATGTGGAAGGTACAAAGTTTGCATGGAAGGAGAATTTCGAGCAGGGCAATTTATCTCTCGACCCAACAGCACGCAGCGAGGTTAACTTTGTGCGTACGGCTTTACCTGAACTTGCAACTGCATTTCCTTACGAAACAAACGAGTATGCAGCCAAAGTAGTGATTGCCGCCGACACATTGGTTTTTGAATGCGTAAGCCATGATTCCTTTGAACTTCCTACCAGCGGCACTTCAGTATTTCTCGAACTGAATTATAAATCGAATAATCCCTTTACTGTCGGCCTTTTTGTGAACAGCACTGTTACAAGCCAAAGATCAGTTTTAGTAGTTAACCCGAGCAGCACGTGGAATAAAATCTATATCAACTTTACACCAACAGTAACCAATTATCCTGACGCAAACAGTTTCAGTGTGTTTTTCACAGCAATGAAAAGTACAAAAGATGAAACTGCAGAAATTCTTTTCGATAACATCAAACTTCTGCATTTCTGACAATTAACTGACTGATAATGAACAAAAAAGTACAAACCACTAAATTTGTAATCGCTGACCTGCTTTCGGCTGCCATCGCATGGAGTGTATTTTTCTTCATGCGCAAATCAGCTGAAACACAGGCTATGCACGATACAATGCAGATTGTACTGAACGACTCTAAATTTTATATCGGTATTGTTGCAATTCCCACATTCTGGCTTTCCCTCTATGCTATTACAGGGGCATATCACAATGTTTACCGTAAAGCCCGTATGAGTGAACTTGGTCAAACACTGTTAATTACAGTAATTGGGGTCGTAGTCATCTTTTTTGCTCTTATTCTCGACGATGTGATCCAAACATACAAAAACTATTATCACCTTTTTCTAAACCTGTTTCTTCTGCATTTCCTGATTACAGTAACATTCAGACTAATACTTACTTCGCGCAACCTATATAAACTGAAACGCCGCGATATTGGATTCAACACCATAATTGTGGGCAGCAATGGGAATGCTATTTCAATATATAATGAAATTGAAAGCCAGCCTAAAAGTGCTTTTAACAAGTTTGTCGGCTTCGTGCACGCGGTTGAGTATCCGAGTTATAAGCTCGAAAAGCATATACCTAATCTTGGACATTTCTCCAACCTCCGCCACCTTATAACCGAAATGAGCATTGAAGAAGTGATCATTGCCACAGAGCGGTCCGAGCATAAAACCATCGAACTGATCATCTCAGAAATAGAAGATACTGATGTACTAATTAAAGTAATTCCGGATATGCAAGATTTCCTGTTGGGTACCGTAAGGACCACCTCCATTTATCAGACGCCCCTTATACAGGTTTCGTTCGATTTTATGCCTCAGTGGCAATTAAACATGAAACGTTTTATGGATATTGTACTTTCAGCTCTGGCAATTATTATTTTATCACCGGTTTACCTTTTTTGCATCTTTGGCGTAAAACTAACCTCTAAAGGCCCGGCTTTTTACTTTCAGGAACGCATTGGTATAAGCGGTAAAATATTTATGATCCCGAAATTCAGATCAATGGTGATAGGAGCAGAAAACGGCACACCGATGCTTTCATCAAAAAATGATAACAGGGTAACCTCTTTCGGCAGATTTATGCGTAAAACCCGCCTCGATGAAATTCCCCAGTTCTTTTCAGTACTCAAAGGCGATATGTCATTGGTTGGTCCAAGACCCGAAAGACAATATTTTATTGATCAGATCACACAAAGAGCACCGCACTACAGGCTTTTATTAAAGGTAAAGCCAGGCATCACTTCATGGGGTCAGGTAAAATATGGCTACGCCGAAAATGTGGATCAGATGATCGAACGCCTTAAATATGATATTCTTTATCTTGAGAATATGTCGCTGGCCATGGATATTAAAATTATGGCCTATACGCTGCTTACAGTTATGAGGGGAAGCGGACAGTAGGAATGAGGGGTTGGGGGTTAGGGGTTGGGGTGAAGGGATGTTGCCGGGAGATAAAAATTAACCTAAAGATCTTAGTGTAGTATGAAAGCAAAAAATTTTATTATACTAATTTCGTCACTGCTGATTTTAAGTTGTGAAAAAGAGAAATACGAAAGCAACGGAACTATTACAGGCGCGGATATGACTTTGTGCGCATGTTGCGGAGGTTATTTTATTGATATAAGCGGCACTCAATACCGCTTTGAAAAATCTGATCTCCCCTCCGGCTTTTCGTTCGAAGATAATCTGTTGCCTTTGGCGGTTGAATTAAACTGGGATGCTAAAACTGATGTTTGCAAGGATTTTAATTGGATTAAAATATCAAAAATCAGAAAGAAATAAGTATTCCATTATTAATCAGATCATTATGCTGTATTTGACGAAACAGACTTTGAAACGATCCTTCGCTATTATCCTTCTATCGGATACATTATTGCTTGCTTTTTTCATGCAGGAAAAGAAGACCCTATTCCCATTACCGGGGATTATCTGCCGTTACAGGTAGGGAATTATTGGGAAATGGAACATCAGGTAAAGTTCTCCTTAGTTGGAATCAGATATTTTAACAACAGGTTATACTATACTTATTGAAGGAACCAATACAAGTTATTACAGAAATTCCTCTGATAAGATTTATTTGAGGCACACCTCAGGAAGTGAATCTGTAAAATTCAATCTCAATGCACAGATTGGTGATTTCTGGGAATTTCAGGATGGTGGAACTACATGGATAGTTGGAATGTGTAGTAAAACGGATACAATAACAATTAACAACACGAAAATTCCGAATTGCTATCGATTCTGTTTCGATATACCAATGTCAGTGGGATGCAGCATATAGTATCTGGCTTGCACCTGGAATTGGATTTGCAGAGATGGCTTTCAGTTTATCTCCATATCCAAACATCCTTCTCCTTCGAGGAAAAATTGATAACCAGACCATTACTTTTCCGTACGAATATAAAATCCTATTCCAATGAAAATACTGATTCAATTTTTAGTTTTAGCGATTGCACTGATTTCGTGTAATCAACAGTCGGCTGATTGCGGCGACCCTGGCTCCTTCAGTTGTGATCTGAAACTTACGGATATGAATGGGAATTTATTGATCGGAACAAGCTATTTCCAGGATTCGATATCGCTTACAGTGAATAAAGCATTTATTCCGATATACTTCATCAACGGAGTAATCATGTTCAACTTTGCAGGACTGGAGTCTATCAATAATTCAGATTACATATTAAGGCTAAATAAAAATGAGTCTGACACCTTACATATTTTTGTCAGGAAATTTGAAACTGAGTGCTGGACAGGATATACTATTGATACGCTGAAATATAACAATCAAATTATTGAGACACATCAGGAAAATAAGTATACCGTTAGAAAGTGAATTTTATTATTGAAGCTGAGGGCAATTATACAACCTGACTAAATTATTATATCACTCCATTCTCGATCATCAGCACAATACGCTCAATGTCGGCATCAGCCCCCAGAGGATCGTATTTCACTTTAAGGTTATAACCGAATATTCGCGCAAATGACTGATAGAAGAATGCCCTGAAACGTCCACGAAATTCCTTCACGATATCATAGGAACAGTTACTCGTTTGCCTGTCAATCAGTTTTAAAAGTATTTTGCCCTGTGTATTGGTAAGGTCTTTCAACTCATTGCCAAACTGAGCCTCAAGTTCGTCCTCAGCTTGTTTCATCATATCTTTTTTCACTTTCTCGCTCTTCACACCGGCCATTTTCTGGTTATACTCATTAAACTTAATGCCAGCCAGTTTGGCATACGGATATGTCTTTTTAACGTTCCTCACTAACCGCTCCCATTGCTTCGATTCGGCTGAGTTACGAAAAGATTTATTTCCCCAAATGTAGATTTCGTCGTAGTAAATAATGGGAATAGTATCACCATCCACAACAATAGCCGAACAGTGATAACCTTCGGCATCGTGCGGATTTAGTATTCCCTGTGCTGAAATGAGGAAGGGTACTAAAGCAAGTAAACCAACCAATATAAACTTCATGGTACAGTTTTTAATTGAAGTGATTCAATAATTATGCCATAGTAATAACAATGATAAAGACATTTTTATTGGATGAACCTGAAAATTTCCCGCAAACGTATTTGCTGCCTGAGTTTAGCCACATTTTAATGTAACTGGTGCGTATAAGGAAACAAGTCTGAAATGAGTTTTGCCCACGCTCACCCCTTTGCTTCGGCTCAGCTCAGGCAGCCGGAAAGGGAGAGTCCTCGCGCACAGAGCATTGAGTTTTGCCTGCCAAACATAAAGTTAAAGAAAATGAGCATTTTTACGTAAAATGATGGGTTTTCCCAAGTGACACTAACTAATAATACAACCTGAAGTTGAGCGAAATCCGAAATCCAGAATCCGAATTCCGAAATCTTTATCAAGCTACTTTAAGCCTTGCAATATTGGTTTTACCAAGTTTATCTGAGGCGTATTCCCTGTTAATCAGCAACTCCGAATGTTTTCCCTGCGAAGGAATTTCGAACATAGCATCGGTAAGAATGGCTTCGAGTATTGAGCGCAAGCCACGGGCTCCGGTACGAAACTCGAGTGCTTTATCTACAATAAACTCGAGTACATCATCTGTAAAACTGAGTTTCACATTATCCATTTCGAACAGGCGGACGAACTGTTTTATCAGTGCGTTCTGCGGTTCGGTAAGGATGCGGATCAGCACTTCGCGGCTAAGCGGATTCAGGTAGGTTACCACCGGAAAACGGCCCACCAGTTCGGGTATAAGGCCAAAGCTCTTTAAATCCTGGGGAGCAACATACTGCAGCAGGTTATGATGATCAATGGCATCTTTTTCACGATCAGTGGAATACCCTATAACATTAGTCTGCATACGTGCAGCTATTTTTTTATCAATACCGTCGAAAGCACCGCCTGATACAAAAAGAATATTACGGGTATTTACAAGTATCATTTTTTGTTCGGGATGCTTACGTCCGCCCTGGGGAGGAACATTTACTTCGGCACCTTCGAGCAATTTGAGCAAGGCTTGCTGCACGCCTTCGCCCGAAACATCACGGGTTATTGAAGGGTTATCACTTTTGCGTGCGATTTTATCAATTTCATCAATAAATACAATGCCTTTTTCAGCGGCTGCCACGTTGTAGTCGGCAGCCTGAAGCAGGCGGCTTAAAATGCTTTCAACATCTTCGCCAACATAACCGGCTTCGGTGAGTACGGTTGCATCGGCAATACAGAAAGGAACCTGCAGGAGTTTTGCAATGGTACGTGCCAGTAAGGTTTTCCCTGTACCTGTTTCACCAACAAGGATAATGTTTGATTTATCAATCTCAACCTCATCTTTTGATTTCGATGGCGCCTGGTTGATACGTTTATAATGATTGTAAACTGCTACAGCAAGTACACGTTTCGAATCATCCTGACCAATAACAAATTTATCAAGGTAAGTCTTGATCTCCTGTGGCTTGGGTGTATCGAGCGGTTTATTGTCCGTTTGCTTGGTATGCTTGATTTCTTCTCGCATAATTTCCCTGGCCTGGTCAATGCAATAATCACAGATATGTGCTTCGAGGCCGGCAATCAGTATGTTGGTTTCGCGCTTTGGGCGTCCACAAAAGGAGCAGCGTTCTTCTTTCTTTGTCATAATCAAGGTATTAAAAATGTCCGGCAACTTGTTTCAAAAACAAAAGCCGGGAAGGCAAATCAAGACTATTTGATAATTAATAGCCTACAAAGTGTAAAGTTATAAAAAAATCCGGCAAAAGTGAAAGTTTGATTTACTCTTGCCGGAAGCTAATTTTTAATCGGTGTCTATTTAGTCTCCCTGAACAGAAGTTCGTCAATCATTCCGTATGCTTTGGCCTCTTCGGCAGTCATCCAGTAATCGCGGTCCGAATCTTTTTCAATTTTCCTGAAAGTCTGCCCGCTATGCGAAGCAATTATCTCATACAATTCCTTTTTCAGTTTCAGGATTTCGCGTGTGGTAATCTCGATATCCGAAGCTTGTCCTTCGGCTCCGCCCATCGGCTGGTGGATGAGAATACGTGAATGTTTCAAAGCGGTACGTTTGCCTTTCTGGCCTGCGCAAAGTAAAACAGCTCCCATCGAAGCAGCCATACCGGTACAGATCGTGGCTACATCAGGAGCTATATACTGCATCGTATCATAAATCCCCAGGCCGGCATATACCGAACCTCCGGGTGTATTCAGGTAAATCTGTATATCGCGTTTCGAATCAACCGATTCGAGGAAAAGCAGCTGAGCCTGGATAATATTGGCAACATAATCATCAATAGGAACGCCAAGGAAAATGATTCGGTCCATCATTAAACGCGAGAAAACATCCATAGTGGCAATGTTCAGCTGGCGCTCTTCGATAATGGTTGGCGAGATATATCCCTGCGAAACAGATGCGTACCTGTTCAGCGAAGTACTGCTGATACCGCGGTGTTGAACGGCATATTTGCGAAATTCGTTGTGCATGTTCATATTTTAGTGTTTTTCAGCGTCTAATTTAACAAATTCGTCATAACTGATTTCTTTTTCAACCAGTTTAACTTTCGACTTGATGTAAGCATTCACTCTTTGTCCGTATAGTGAATCAACAATACGGCGTGTTTCGCTTGGCTTGTCTTTCAGGAATGAATCAGCAATGGTTTCGAGCCTTTCCATAAGGTCTTCGGTAAGTTGCATGGTACGCCAGCCCTGGAGATAATAATCCTTTACGTAATCTTTGATTTCCTGGTCAGCTATTTCAATTCCGGCTTCCTTTATGATTTTGTTCTCGATCAGCTGCCACTTCATTCCTTCGGCATATTTGTGGTAATCGCGGTCAATTTCCTCTTCTGATAATTTCCCTTCGTTACTTTCGACCAGCCAACGTTTCATAAACGCATCCGGAAGCGGAATGTTTACGGTTTCGACCAGTTTTTCCTGCGAATGGTGTGCGAAAAGATGCTCGCTGTCAGCTACAAAAGCCCTTTCTGATTCATCCTGTATTTTGTTGCGAAAATCCTTTTCGGTAGTGATGCCCGACTCAGGGAAAACTTTTTCGAAGAATTCCTCATTCATTTCGGCAGGGCTTATGGTTGTGATCTCGGTAATTGCGAAACTAAAATCGGAATCAAGTCCTTCGGCTTCTGATTTATCAATTCCAAGCATGGCTGCTACTTCAACAGAGGTACGCGTAGCTTTTGCAGGATTGAAAACTATAGTATCACCTGCCATTGAACCAATAAATTTTGCTTTTAAATCTTCAGCGGCAATGCTGTCAATTGAAAGCCTTGAACTATGCGATATGCCGTTTTCGAGTATGTTACCCTCTGTATCCAACTGTTTAAAATCCCCAAAAAGCACATCATTTGCTCCGGCTTCTTCAGGATTGGTAGTATTGCCAAATCGCTGACGCATATCGTCAACGTATTTGTCGATCATGGAATCGTCAACTTTAATTACATGATAATCAATGGCAAGTGTTTGGTCAAGACCTACTTCGAAGGAAGGAGCCAGTCCGAGATCGAAGAAAAATTCGATATCCTGTTCATCTGCGAAACTGAACTGTTTGGTAAGATCCATATTGGGCAATGGCTGTCCAAGTATTTCGAGTTTTTCGTCAACGATATATGTGTTCAGTTTATCCGAAACCAGTTTATTCACTTCGTCAGCAAAAACATTGCTCCCGTATAGTTTTTTAATCATACCGAAAGGTACGTGACCCGGGCGAAATCCCGGAACATTAGCCTTGCGCTGGTAGTCTTTTAAAATTTTGGTAACATTTTCTTGGTGGTCAGCCGGGCTGATCACCATTTTTACAGTTGCGGTCAATTCGCCGGTATTTTCCCTGGTAATTTCCATGGTATTAATAAAAGATGAGTTTGATAATCTGTATTTTATTGATTTTCTGATACTTATTGTCAATCTGAATGTATAACAAATAAGTTTGCAAAGGTATAATTTTTAATGATCTAAACTAAGAAACTGTAGAAATTATCTTTGAGAGATCCGGCATAAATACAGGTGCTTGGAGTCAGACCCATGGTATTAATATATCACGTTTTTTTTCACTTAGTAACATCTGGGTTCATTTTTCAATTCGAGCCAGTGCTGAAATTTGCATTGACATAAACAGCAATTCCGACGATAGTATTGGTTAACGAATCGGGAATAAGAAGAGCTTTTTTGTCAGTTATGGAATACTCATTCACCATCGGCTTTTGTTTAACAGAAGTCTTCTGAGCGCTAACGGCAAGGGCAAATACAAGAATTACAAAGATAAGTTTAGCTTGTTTCATATTGTTAAGTTCGGGGTTGAATAGTTGATATATGGAATAGTTTAGTGGTTTTATTTCAGTGAACTCGTTTGCAGGCCAATTCAAAAATCTGACATCCTGGTATTGAATTTTAATTTGATTCAACTCTGCACAAACCGACTTTTACTCATAATGTCATAGTATTGGGCAAAAAAAAACCTGAGCCAGCTGACTCAGAGTGTAAAACTAATTTTTTTTCGCTTTCAAAGACGTTATTTACCCAAAAGAATAAAACATGGAATTATTTTTTCGCCGCCATAGAATATCCAGATACTGATAAGAAGGCGCATTTTCGTTACAATTTGTTTTACTTTTTTACAGGCTATTCTATTTCGATGTTATACCTGGCAAGCAAACCCAGTACTCCAGGTAACGAAAATTTAGCCTTCTTAATCCTATTCAGTTCCGGATCAATGGTATAATTGAAGGCAGTTCGGAAATCAGCTTTTTCGAGTATTGAATTTGCAAAAATTGAACGATGAAGGTCACAGTTTTCAAATTTTGCACCTGTAAGATCTGTTTCAGTGAAATCAATCTCCTTCAGAATGCAGTTATGAAACCGGATATTTTTCAATTTCATTTTGTAAAAAGACGACAGGCTAATATAGCATTCTTCGAAATCGAGTAACAGAAGGAAACTATTACACTCGGAGAAATTCAATCCAAGCAACTTACATTTCCTGAATTTTACATCTTTGAAAGAGGTATTTCTGATTTTCGAATTGCTGAAATTACAATTATTGAATTCGCAATCAGTAAACGAGATATTGGAAATATCGGAATCGGAGAAATTGCAATTCTCAAAGGTTGAATTCTCGATTTCTTTATGCGGCATTTTTTTGCCTGAATAATCGACGCGTTCAAAGAGGGTGTTTTCGTGGTTTCGGGAAGCCATTTCCAATAGACCTTTATTAGTTTACTATTAGCAAATTTAAAGCTACTTCCTGGTTCTCTACCAATAAATTTCGTTAATAATATCTGATCCGGTGAAATTGCAAATAAGAAACAGAGTATAATAAAAAGGCCGCTTTTCAATACCTTTAGTCAATCCTGTGCGGATGAAGTAACTTCCCGCCCCTATCATCCATTATAAAATGCAAAAAGCTGCTAAAAAGCAGCTTTAAACAAAATTGTGCGGATGAAGGGACTCGAACCCCCACGTCTCACGACACCAGATCCTAAGTCTGGCGCGGCTACCAATTACGCCACATCCGCAGTTTCGTAATGTGGCGCAAAGGTACACTTATTTTCGGGTCTGCAAAATATCGCCCCGGATTATTTGAGTGAATCCAGTGCTGACAGGTAATCAGGCTCTTCGGTGATTTCAGGTACCAGTTGCGAATGCAAAACGGTTCCATCCTTATCCAGAACCACAACCGCGCGGGCCATTAATCCCTGCAAGGGACTGTCGGTAATCATTACGCCATAGTTCTTCCCAAACGCATTGCTGCGGAATTCAGAAGCAGATACAACATTTTCGATGCCTTCGGCAACACAGAATCGGCCGTGTGCAAAGGGAAGATCTTTCGAAACACAAACTACGGCAGCATCTTTCAACTTAGCTGCTTCCACATTAAAACGCCTGACCGAAGCTGCACAGGTTGCAGTATCGAGGCTTGGAAAAATGTTTAAAACTACCCGCTTACCGGCAAAATCGGTGTTTTTAACATCCGCTAAATTACTTCCGACCAGCGAAAATTCAGGTGCTTTTGATCCTACTGCAGGCAATTCCCCGATTGTATTTACCGGGCTTCCTTTTAAAGTTACTTTTGACATGATTTAATTTTTGTTTATTGAATTGTTTAATGAAAAATTCTAAATTGTTGATATTTGTTACATATTTCTCAGGAATTCCAGGGTTCTTTTCAGAAATTCAAACGTAAAATTACATTTTTATAACTAACATGCTTGCGATTAATCTCATTTAATTATCACATAATCGAATCCTCATACGCTCAATTATCACATTGCCGAATTATCACATTATCACATTATCGCATTATTGAATTGTCGAATTGCCGAATTATCGAATTATCGAATTGCCGAATTATCACATTATCACATTATCACATCATCGCATTGTCGAATTGCCGAATTATTGAATTGCCGAATTATCACATTATCACATCATCGCATTGCCGAATTGCCGAATTGCCGAATTATCGAATTATCACATTATCGCATTATCACATTATCACATTATTGAATTGCCGAATTGTCGAATTGCCGAATTATCACATTATCATATTATCACATTATCGCATTATCACATCATCACATTATCAAATTATCACATTATCGCATTATCGCATTATTGAATTGTCGAATTGCCGAATTGCCGAATTATCGAATTATCAAATCCCCCCCTCATTCCGTTGTACTATTAACCGGCTTTCTTTGCAATAGTTGTCCTGGTTTCTGTTTTTTATTCAACGCATGGTAGAGGGTTTCCTGTATTTGAGTGCGTATCCCCAACTGAACCAACTTATTGGGCTCGGCATCCGGATTTACACGATTGGAAAGGAAAACGATTATCAGATCATTATCCGGATCAGCCCAAATATATGTTCCTGTAAAACCAGTATGCCCGAAACTGTATGATGAAGCTTCATTGCACGCCGGGCCGGGTTCGGATGGTATAAGTTGTGGTTTGTCGAAACCCAGTCCGCGACGGTTTCCTTTAAATTGCCTTTTTGTAAATAAAGCAACCGTTTCGGATTTAATAAATTGCCTGCCGCCATAGGAACCATCCTGGATGAGCATCTGGAGCAATACCGCCATATCGTTCGAAGTACCGAACAATCCGGCATGACCGGCAACACCGCCAAACAATGCTGCTGCCTGGTCGTGCACATCACCCTGAACAAGCTGATGCCTGAAAGTTGTATCATTTTCGGTTGGCATTATCCCCGAAAGCGGAAAACGATCGCGAGGATGGTACGTAAGCGTATGCAGTCCAAGAGGTTTGTAAAACTGTGACTCCATAAAAGCATCCAGGCTTTGGCCAGTCACCTGTTCAACAAATTGCTGCATAAGGATAAAGCCTAAGTCACTGTAACGGTATTCTTTCTTTTCCGAAACGGGCGATTTTATTATCGAATCCAGAATTACCTGCTTGTAGTCTTTTTTCAGGTACATACCTTCAGCCACACGAAAAGGAAATTCAGCCGAATATTTTTTGGCGTATAAATTACTGTCAGGCTGCCCGTTTTTTAATGTTTTAGCATAAAAAGGAATCCATGCTACCAGGCCCGCCTGGTGAGTCATAATTTCACGGATTGTCATTTTATTCTTATTTGTATTCGTCAGGTATTTCAGCGTGTGCGACAAAGGTTCATCAAGATTCACAACTCCACGGTCGTAAAGTTCCATTACGGCAAGCGTTGTTGCGGCCACCTTTGTTATGCTTGCCAGGTCATAAATATCGTCATTCCCGACAGTTTGCTTTTTTAAATAATCACTGTTGCCAAAGGCTTTCCTGTAAATTACATTCCCGTTTTTGGCGATCAAAACCTGGCAACCCGGATATGCTTTTTTAACTAAACCAATTTTTACAATTGAGTCAACAACGGCGAGATCAGTTTCAGCAATTCCCGTTTTTTCATACGGATTGTAACGTAGTCGGCCGATAGCAGTTGTTGTGAGTCCCGAATGAGCCGGGAAAATTTTATTGGCTCCAACCGGTAATTGACCATTTGCACCCATGGCACCAAACAAAACCTGAACAACAGCATCATACGCATCGGCATTATCCTGGTAAGCGACCGTAAATGCTTTTGCGGAGGAAATATTCCTGAACAGACTTATACTATATGGAAGCGTAAACAGATTCAGAATGCAGTTTTTTGAAACCAGCAACGAATCAACCAGTTTAATTGTAACATCCGAAATTGCAAAATTGCGCGCCGGTGCCGGTATGGTGTTGTTGATACCTATAATAATAAGGTTGTATGCTTCGAGCGATTTGTAAATCCTGTCAATTGATTTCTTATCAGTATTTCGCGGTAAAGTGAAATGATCAGCCGAAGCATAATCGTTAATCCGCTGCTGAAACGCCCTTATGTCGTCGTACCCGATCATAAGCGTAGCGATACGTGTGGAATCCTGAAGGACGAGAGGAATGACGTTGTTTTCGTTTTTGAGCAAGGTTACCGCATTTCCGTATAATTCTACGTTAAGATTTTCATCATACCCGGTATGAAGATCGGCGTAGAGATTTTTCAAAGTTATCGGCCGTAAATTATTCAGCCCTGCACGGAATTTATTAGCAAGTACTTTTTTACAATGAACAGCCAGATCTTCCTGCGAATACCATCCGCTGTCAATTGCCTGTTGAATGGCTACCACTGCTTTATCAACCGAAACTGAAAGGAGCAGTACGTCGGCACCTGCCTTCAAAGCCCTTAACTCGACAAAACCCGGGGCATCATATCCTGAAACACCTTTCATATCGAGTGCATCGGTAAAAACCAGACCATTAAAATTCATTTTTTTTCGCAACAACGAATCAATAACAACGGGTGAAAGACTCGAAGGCAAATCTTTTGTGGCATCGAGAGCAGGAATATTCAAATGAGCCAGCATCATTCCGTCGAGTCCGGCTTTAATAAGTTCCCTGAAAGGATAAAGATCGAGAGAATCGATGGTAGCCGCAGAATGACCAATAAAAGGTAATGAGTGGTGCGAATCGGTATCGGTGTCCCCGTGCCCGGGAAAATGCTTTGCAACCGTAATCATTCCGCCTTTCTGCAACGCTTTCATGTACAGAATGGCTTTTCGGGCTACATCGTCCTTATGTTCGCCAAAAGAGCGGATATTTATTACCGGATTGGCGGGATTGCTGTTAATATCCGCAACAGGCGAAAAACTTACATTCACACCCATTCTTCTCAACTGCGATGCAATAGTAAACCCGTATTCAGTTATCAGTTGCTCGTTGCGAATAGCACCAATTGTCATTTGCCGGGGGAATGAAATAGTGCTGTCGAGCCGCATTCCCAATCCCCATTCAGCATCCATGGCAATGAGAATTGGTGTAAATGCCAGTCGCTGGTAATAATTAGTAAGTATAGCCTGCCTGTACGGCCCTCCTTTAAAAAAACATAATCCACCGATGTTATATTCCCTTATCAGGCGCGAAAGTTCCCGGATTTCGACTGAGTCAACATCTGAATTAGCCCTAAGCATAAACAACTGCCCGATCCGTTGCTGAGGTGTAAGCGCATTATATACTGAATCAACCCATTGTTTTTCAACAAGATTCGATGTGGTAAAAAATTGTGCCTGTACCGGAATATATGCAAGCATGATGCAAGCAACCAAAGCAAACTTCAGATGTAACGGTAGTATTTTTATAAAAGTCATTTATCAGCATTTAATTTAATCATGAAAAATCCGGCTGTTACCATAACAGTTTAGTTATTTAACCTAAAAACTTAGGGGATTATAGGAAATAACGATAACGGCATCGGCTTTAGTACATTTGGCAATTTCCTTTGGAAGAGTAAAATGTTTTCCAAAATTATTAACAATCCCGACTATTGACACGGCAATGGTATAATTTAGCTAATTATTTATAAACAGCACATGACAACAACAGTTCAGATGCAGGAATTAGCCACCCAGGTTCGTAGAGATATAGTAAGAATGGTTCATGCCGTGCAGTCGGGTCATCCGGGTGGCTCACTCGGATGTGCTGATTTTTTTACAGCATTATATACCACGGTGTTAAAACACGATCCCAGTAATTTTACCATGGATGGAAAAGGGCAGGATATGTTTTTCCTGTCGAACGGACACCTGTCAGCAGTGTGGTATAGCCTGCTGGCGCGGACGGGTTATTTCCCGGTAAGCGAGCTGGCTACTTTCAGGAAACTTAATAGCCGCCTGCAGGGTCATCCGACTCCTGCTGAACATCTGCCTGGCGTTCGCGTTGCATCTGGTTCTCTGGGGCAAGGACTTTCGGTAGCTATTGGAGCAGCTCTTGCCAAAAGATTAAATAATGACCCAAACCTTGTTTATTCCCTGCATGGCGATGGCGAACTACAGGAAGGCCAGATATGGGAAGCAGCCATGTTTGCAGCAGGCAGGAAGGTTGATAATATCATTGCAACCATTGACTATAACGGCAAGCAGATTGATGGTCCGGTTGATGTGGTAATGCCGCTGGGTAACCTAAGGGCCAAATGGGAAGCGTTCGGCTGGATTGTTTTAGAAATGGACGGACATAATTTTGACGAAATACTTGCCACGATGGCTAAAGCAAAAGGTCTTACCGGAAAGGGAAAACCTATTGTTATACTAATGCATTCCCACATGGGGCAAGGTGTTGATTTTATGTTGGATAAACACCAGTGGCATGGCTCCCCTCCAAGTGATAAAGACCTTGAATCGGCTTTGACCCAATTGGAAGAAACATTAGGCGATTATTGAAAGGATTATCGTAAATGGGGAAAATATGCGTTATAAAACAGGGGTTAGGTTTTTGGGGTTAGGTTTTAGGGAATCAAGAAAGTGATGCAGAAGCCGGAATCAGAACTCAAATTCTTAATTCAGTTCTCAATTGCAACTAATTTATTCTTCGGTCAGCCCTTTTTCACTTTTCGCCTTACGTAATTCGCCCCCTCGCCTCTCTCCCTTCGAAACTTCTCTTGTCATAAAAATCAATCCCATTGAAAACCACAGGCATCGGAACCAAGATCATAATCACAGTTATCATGCTTTTCATGCTAACCGGCCTTGCTGCACAAAATCAGCCACCTGCTGTTAATAAGCCAGTTCCGACAACCCGTATCCTATTTATCTTCGATGCATCCCAAAGTATGCTTGGCCGCTGGCAGAGCGATACAAAATTCAATATTGCCAAACGGATAATGTCCGAAATGCTGGATAGCATTGCCAACCTGAAAAACACTGAATTTGCGCTTCGTGTTTACGGCCACCAGTACCAGTACCCTCCCCAGGTTTGCAGCGACACCAAACTGGAGGTTCCGTTTGCACCGGGAAATGCATATAAAATCAAGACACGGCTAAGGTCAATAAATCCAAAGGGTACAACCCCACTGGCTTTTTCGCTTGAGCAAGCGGCGAAAGATTTTCCACCCTGTGCCAACTGCCGCAATATCATTGTACTTATTACTGATGGCATGGAAGAATGTAGCGGCGATCCCTGTGCCGTTTCAAAAATGCTTCAGAAAAACGGTATCATTCTCAAACCATTTATTATTGGAATCGGGCAGGATTTTAACCTGGCATTCAATTGCGTAGGTACTTATTTTGATGCCACCAACGAAAAAGATTTCCGAAAAGCACTGAATATTGTGATCTCGCAGGCGCTGAATTCGACCACTATGCAGGTGAACCTGCTTGATGAAGCCGGCAGACCTACCGAAACCGATGCCGGAATGACATTTACTGATGTTTATTCGGGCAAAGTAATGTATAACTACATCCACACCATGAATAACCGTGGTGTTCCTGATACGTTGGTTGTCGATCCGCTAATCACCTATCGTGTTGACATACATACTCTTCCACCGGTTGCCATCGATACTTTGCGCATTGTTCCGGGCAAGCATACCGTGGTTGCCGCCAATGCTCCCCAGGGATACCTGCAGCTAAAAATGGCCGGGAGCAGTAATGCTTCGAAAGGACTGCAATGTTTAGTAAGGAAGGGTAGCACTATTCAAACACTTAATGTTCAGAACTTTGGTGAAACGGATAAATACCTTACCGGTAAGTATGACCTCGAAATACTTTCGTTGCCACGCATCACACTGACTGATATTGATATAAGTCAAAGCCATACAACTACTATCGAAATTCCTGAACCCGGTATCGCGGTAATCAGGAAAACTTTTAACGGGTACGGCACTTTGCTGCTCAGCGACAAAAACAAGCTGACCCGTATTTATGAACTCAACGACAACCTCACTCTTGAAACCCTTTACCTGCAACCAGGTAGCTACCGCATCTTGTTCCGTCCAAAGAATTCACGTTCTACTTTATATTCGGTTGAACAAAGCTTCCTGATCGAATCAGGCAAAACTACTGATATTCAATTATATAAACCATAATTTCCTCTACAAGTACATAATAACAAATTGCAAAAACACGCTGTATGACCCTTTATACCTCCACCGAACAAAAAGATACCCGCTCAGGATTCGGAGCAGCCTTACTTCAACTGGGACGTAATAATCCTGATGTAGTTGCACTTTGTGCTGACCTTACCGGTTCATTAAAAATGGATGCTTTCGCCAAAGAGTTCCCGGAGCGGTTCTTCCAGGCAGGCATTGCCGAAGCAAATATGATTGGTGTTGCTGCTGGTTTGGCCATTAGTGGAAAAATTCCTTTTACCGGAACATTTGCCAACTTCAGCACCGCCAGGGTTTATGATCAGATAAGGCAATCCGTTGCGTATTCGAATACCAATGTAAAAATCTGTGCTTCACATGCCGGTATTACTCTTGGTGAGGATGGTGCCACACACCAATCCATGGAAGACCTCGGGCTGATGAAAATGTTGCCAAACCTTACCGTGATAAATCCTTGTGACTATAACCAGACCTATGCAGCAACACTTGCCATAGCTGATTTTAAAGGGCCGGTTTACCTTCGTTTCGGCAGACCTAAAGTAGCGAATTTCATGCCTGCGGACCTGCCGTTCGAAATCGGGAAAGCAATTCTGCTTACTACCGGCAAAGATGTAACTATCATCGCAACCGGACATATGGTATGGCATGCGTTGCAGGCAGGCATTGCACTTAAAGAAAAAGGTATTGAAGCCGAAATAATAAATATACACACTATTAAACCTTTGGATACAGTTGCCGTCTTACAATCAGTTAAAAAAACCGGTTGCATAGTAACGGCGGAGGAACACCTGATGAATGGAGGCCTTGGTGACAGCATTGCACAATTACTGGCACTTAACCTGCCAACACCAATGGAAATGGTTGCTGTGGATGATAAATTTGGCGAAAGTGCTACTCCTGAGGAACTTATGGTAAAATACGGGCTCGATGTTCCCCATATTATCAAAGCTGTTCGAAAAGTTATTGAACGGAAAAGCTGAAAATAATTGAAATGACGTTTGGATTGTATCCGTCAGCCAATCTGTTATAAAGCACTTTGCAAAGCCGCATCACCTGGATTTTTTTTAACCTGCAAACAATCAGATGCATTAACAGCTTTGTGGACTATCTATGCCCGATTATACTGACAGTGAATTGCTTGAATTATTCCGTACTGCTGAGAATAAGCATTACGCGTTTAACCTGTTGGTGCGAAAATACCGCGAGAAAATCTATTATTTTGTCCGACGCATGGTGGTTAGCCACGATGATGCGGATGATGTAGTTCAGAATATATTTATCAAGGTTTGGAATAACCTCGATTCCTTCCGTGAGGATTCCAGATTCTTCACCTGGCTGTATCGTATTGCGGTTAATGAATCGCTGAGTTTTCTTAAAAACAGACAGCTCCGATCCTGGTTATCTTTATCGTCGCCCGAAGCATCTATGGTAAGAGCCATGCAGGATGATAATTATTTTGATGGTACGGAAATACAGAAACGCCTTCGTGAAGCTATCATCAGGTTACCAAGGAAGCAGAAGGCTGTTTTCAATATGAGGTATTATGATGAACTGAGCTACGACCGGATGTCGGAAATACTTGGCACTTCGGTTGGTGCTTTGAAAGCATCGTATCACTTTGCAGTGAAAAAAATTGAACAATCTGTAACAGGAATTTAAACTTTAACGCTTTGAGCAAGTCATATACTCATCATGAAACCGAAAAATAACATATCAGAACAAACAAGTGAAAACGACTTCCTTTCGCCATTGCCCGAATCAGCAAAAACGGAAGCGAATGGATATAAAGTGCCTGATGGATATTTTGACTCATTAGGTTCCAGGATAACTGACAGAATAATACTGGAAGAAAACAAAGCTTTTAAAAAATCGCAGATACCGGTATTCAGGAAACCTGCCTTGTGGGCACCTTTGCTGGCCACATCAATTGTGGCAGTATTACTGGTGTTTGTTATTCCTGCAAAAAAGACAGCGACAATACCGGCAACCGACGAATGGAATGAAATTAACATGGCTTACGATGCCTCGTATGCTCAAGAGGTACTTTTTACCGAAAGCAACAGCATGGACTTTGAATTGGAAAATGCCGTAATAAGCCTCAGCGAATCAAACACATCAAAAGGAATAAATGAAATTACTGATGATGAAATCACTGATTACCTCAAAGATCAGGAATTAGATCTTGATATGATAACCTATAAATAACCTGAAGATCATGAAAACGTATATTTCGAAAATCACAACCTTAAGCCTGCTCATTATAATGGTGTTATTAGCACAAACCAGTTTTGTTTATGCGCAACAGGAAAAGTACCCAGACAGGCAGAAAGGAAACCGCCAGAAACCAAATCGCGAAAAAGTTGAAGCTCAACGCGTTGCCTTTATCACACAGGAACTTGATCTCACACCTGACGAGGCTAAAGTATTCTGGCCTGTATATAATGAATACGATAAGAAGCGCCATGAATTGAAAAAAGCATTCAAAAATGCTGGTAACTTTCATAAACCTGAGATCGAAAAACTAACTGAAAAAGAAGCGGTGCAAATTCTTGATAACCAGATTATCGAAGCACAGAAACTCCTGGATTTACGTAAAGAATACCATATCAGGTTCAAATCAGTACTCCCGGCTGTTAAAGTATTGCAATTGTACGATGCCGAGCGTGAATTTCAGAAAATGCTTATCGACAGGCTGCGTCAGCACAACCCGCCACCACAGCCAAAAAAATAGTGGATGGTTGAACAAATCAAAAAAAAAAGGTTGACCGAAACAGTCAACCTTTTTTTTGTGTGGAACTTTATAGCCGTAGGTTTCAATTTTATTTTAGCTATTCATCGATACCAGGAATTCCTCATTGGTTTGTGTAAATTTCATCTTATCTTTCAGGAAATCCATGGCTTCAATAGGATTCATATCGGCCAGGTGGTTACGAAGTACCCAAAGGCGTTGTAACACATCCTTTTCGAGAAGCAGATCATCGCGGCGGGTGCTCGAAGCAACAATGTCCACAGCCGGGAAAATACGTTTATTCGAAAGCTTGCGGTCGAGCTGAAGTTCCATATTACCGGTTCCCTTGAATTCTTCAAAAATTACTTCGTCCATACGCGAACCGGTTTCGGTAAGTGCCGTGGCTATGATTGTGAGCGATCCGCCGTTTTCAATCTGCCGTGCAGCACCAAAGAATCGTTTAGGTTTTTGAAGCGCATTGGCTTCAACACCGCCCGAGAGTACTTTTCCGGAAGCAGGTGCTACAGTATTATAAGCTCTTGCCAAACGTGTAATTGAGTCGAGCAGGATTACAACATCATGACCGCATTCTGTAAGGCGTTTTGCTTTTTCGAGAACCAGGTTTGCAATCCGCACATGCCGATCGGCCGGTTCGTCGAAAGTGGATGAAATTACCTCAGCCTTTACATTTCGGGCCATATCGGTAACTTCCTCAGGACGTTCGTCTATCAGCAATACAATAAGGTATGCCTCGGGGTGATTATATGCGATTGCGTTGGCAATTTCTTTAAGTAATACTGTTTTACCTGTTTTTGGCTGAGCTACAATAAGTCCGCGCTGACCTTTACCAATCGGGCTGAAAAGATCTATTATTCGGGTACTCAGGCTTGAGCCGGGATGGCCGGTTAGTTTGAATTTCTTTTCAGGAAACAAAGGGGTAAGGTAATCGAAGGGAATACGGTCGCGGATTTCCTCGGGAAGTTTACCATTGATAGTTTCCACTTTTACCAGCGGGAAATATTTTTCACCCTCTTTTGGGGGTCTGATAGTACCTTTAACGGTATCGCCGGTTTTAAGTCCGAATAATTTTATCTGCGATTGCGAAACATAAACATCATCAGGCGAACTCAGGTAATTGTAATCGGATGAACGAAGGAATCCATATCCATCGGGCATCATTTCGAGAACTCCTTCGCAGGAGACAATTCCTTCAAATTCCCACGAAAAATCTTCACGTACTGGTTGTTGCTGTGGCCTGCGATCGCCATTGCGATCAGTATTCCGGTCGTTACGATCGTTGCGATTATAACGCATGTCGCGACTGATATCGTTGGGCCTCTGCTGATCCATTCTTACATTTCCATTGGGATCAGGAAGTTCCTCTGTATCCTCTTCCGAAACCATTTCGTGGGTACTCAGAATTTCTGCATCAGGTTCTTTAAAATCAAACGCAGGGATAAACTCATCGGGAATAACAACCTTTTCCTCCATAATGGCGGCATCGTCTTCCTGAACAGCAGCACGTGGTGTAGGTTTCCAGCCATTGCCTCTTACAGGGCGCTCCAAACGAACCGGAGGAACAATTGGTTCTTCTCCTTCAGCTGCAGGGGTTGTCTTAACTTCGTCCCTGTCCTGTGGACGGCGGCCACGGCGGCGACGCTCATGAAATTCCTGCATTTCCCAAGCAGGAACATTTGATGAAGCCGGACGCTCAAACGATTTTACGGAAGGTGTATCATCGTCATTATTATTGGCATCCCTGTTATAAGGACGGTTTGATTCATATGGACGCCTGGCAGGAATTACTGTAGCTTTAGGTTCAACTGGTTTGATTACCTCTTTTACTTCAGGGATTTCAACCGGAGTTTCTACTGCTTTTTCCAAGGGAAGTTCTGGTTTTTCGACCTTCACCATATCAGGTGGGATTGCAGGCTTGGGCTTGACATCCACTTTTTGGATATCTTTTATTTTTTCGATCGGGATACGCTGACGGGGACCTTTCTGAGGGAAAACCCGTGATTTCTTTTCTGCCTCCAGAATGTCGGGAGTGGGATTTGCTGCCTGGTGGTCGAGTATCATATAAACCAGGTCTTGTTTTTTCAAAGTTTCGCTTTTGCGGATGTTAAACTGCTTGGCAATTTCACGTAATTCATTGAGCAGCTTACCTTCGAGTTCGCTTTTATCGTACATGCGAATTGGGTTGATTGGACGAATAAATGGGAGTTTAAATCGTATTAATTATACATTATACTTTCATGTGAAAACCTGAAAAAGGGATGTTGAATAATTACCGCGAAGATTCAGGAAAATTCAGAGTGGATTGTATTAAAACTGTGCAAATATATGAATGTTTTTTGGATTTGAATCATTTGTTTAAAATTTCTTTTGAAACAAAAAAAAGTTTTTTCTTTGATCGTTAATAAAGACCTGGAGTTGTATAAATTCGCAGACTGTAATATTTCACTCTCCCGGTTATGGCTTCAACCCAGTTTACTGACACATTCAGGCACAAAGGATTACGTAAAAAACTCATCGATTTGCTTCGTACCAAAGGCATTACGGACGATAATGTGTTGAATGCAATGAATATAATTCCCCGTCACTTTTTTTTCGATTCTTCGTTTCTGGAGTTTGCCTACGAGGATAAAGCGTTCCCTATTGGATCGGGACAAACCATATCACAACCCTATACCGTTGCTTTTCAAACTGAACTTTTAAAGGTTGAAAAAGGAATGCGTATTCTGGAAGTGGGAACAGGATCGGGATATCAGGCAAGTGTGCTGGCCGAAATGGGAGCAAGAGTACTTACTATCGAGCGTCAAAAACTTCTGTTCGAAACATTAAAATCACTTTATCCCCCGCTCAACTACCGCATCAGATTATTTTACGGTGACGGGTATGCCGGGTTGCCCGCACATGCTCCTTTCGACAGGATACTTATTACAGCAGCAGCTCCTTTTATCCCCGAAGCACTTGTGAACCAACTGAAAACCGGCGGTATTTTAGTTGCTCCTGTTGGCAAAAACGATGTTCAGATAATGACCCGCATTACAAAAATTTCTGATACCGAAGTAACATCTGAAACTCATGGGAGTTTCCGATTTGTTCCTATGCTTACTGATAAGGCACAGGATGTTTAATCAGGGTTTGTAGTTTGAATCTGGAATCTGGAATCTGGAATCTGGGACTTTGAATTTGGAATTTGGATCTTGGAATTTGAGTCCTGGGTTCCGAATCCCGTGAAGACGAACAAAAATCAAAAACCTACCTGATAGTTACAGTTACCTTCTCAGCAATATGCAGAGCAGTGGTTATGGTGGTAAGATCAGTATATAAATCTCCTGTTTTCCCTGCATAGTGACTATGGCCAACAGGTTTCATTTCAACTTTTTCAGCGGTATTTTCCAGATCAATAATTGCTGAATAAACTACGGCAGGCTGGCAGGAACTTTTATATTCCATATCATCGGGATAAAGAGTATTTGTCCAGTACTCGTTCCAATCCCAGGGCTGGTTAATTTCAAACATGATTTTCACCTTATTTTTTAAAGGATTGTCTGTTTTGGAAGCAAGCCTGAAACTTCCTGTCGGTGTTGCTCCCGAATATGCATCAGGTACTTTATTCGTTGGGGTTGGCACCAGAATTCCATCTGTTTCGATTCCTCTTTTATGTGCCCAATATGGCAAGGCTGCAGGCCTCATCACTTCACCGGGTTTCCAGGTGCCGTCAGATTTATCGCCGTGTTTATAGATTCCCTGTCCAAAAGACTGTGTTACGAATAGTGTTTGAATATAAATACCGTTGGTATCTTCAATCCAAATGGCAAAGGTAGGATGATTGTGGGCTTTGCCTTTCCTCATTTCGATTTCAAGTAACCTGCCGGTTCCTCCCTGATTGCTTGTTACAAGGATTATTGAATCGGCCTTACGCCCTTTTGAACTTTTCCCTTCACTTCCCGGTTTACAGGAATACATGCTGAAAATGGTTATAAGACCAGGTAGCAGTATCGACAGCAATATAGGTGAGTATTTTTTCATAGCTCTTCGGTATTAAAGTTCAACAATTATTCCAATGGTTGGCAGCACAGTTCCTGATTCACTTGGCAGGTATTTAAGCACATAACGCGTTGGATCGTCTGCATTAATTATTGGCTGACCACTGGCATCAGTGTCCTGTAACAATATATCGGGTTGCTTTGCCTTAAAGTTGTAGAGGTTCTGAATATCGAGGTACACATTGAGTGTCCATTTTTTGAAAAAATACTCTTTATCCACCCTTAAGTCAAGTTGTTGGAAATTATTGAGCCTGTTTGTATTATACATATTGTAATCGAGATATCCCTGCCCCTTTGCATCCCAGGCTTCGATAAGCGAAGAGCGATCAACATCATAAGGTGTGTAAGGCGCACCTCCTACAAAGCGCCATTTAATCCCTATATCCCAGTTTCTTTTCAGTGAGGCAAGAGCAGTAGCATTCAGAATACTCCTGTTATCCCAGGCCGAAGGAATTAAAACTCCCTTTTTATCTTCGAAAGAAGAACGCACCCAGGTGTATGAAACCGTTACATCAAATATACTGCTGAGCTTTTCGCGATAGAATATTTCGGCACCCCAGGCTTTTCCTTTCGAAGTTGGTATAACTCCTTCATCGCCTGCAACACCAAAATCGGCACCTTTGCTGGCCAGCGAAACAGAGTCGCGTAGCGAAAAAGGATAATAATCATAGATTTTGTAGAATCCTTCGACAGTAATTTTTGATTTGTCATTTCGCCTGAAATCAATTCCTGCAACAAAATGATCGGCCTGTATGTATCTTAATCCATTTGACCTATTTAATAACTCACCATCAGGCAGTCTATAACCCAGTGTAGTATATGCCGGAAGCTGGTAATACCTTCCTATATTAAAATTAAGCATAAGTTTCGGAGTAAGTGACCATGATGCTGAAACCCTGGGCGAAACCTGCTTCAATAGATTCGACATATCCGAAGAGTAGTTATTAGCATCCGAACGTATTCCGAGCGAAAGCAGAAGACGGTCATTTATATATCCTTTGCTGACCTGGCCAAAAAGATTCAATTTGAAAAAATTCAGATCCGACGAATAATTTATTTCTGTAACTGTATCTTCTCCTGCCGGAATAAAAACCCTTTGAAATGTATTATTGATATATTTAGCATATTCCGTGCCGGCACCATAAGTTATTTTATATCCGTTTTTACGGGTAACTTCTTCGTAGCGTAATTTATTTTCAATTTCATAAGATGAATAATCAATGGTTTTATTAGCCGGATCGCTATCATCATTATTAAGATACTTTGATGCTTCATTATACAGCATATTGCGGCTGATGATAAGGGTACTGTATGAGTTTTCGCGGTAGTGGCGGTAGTTGGCGCCTATTGCATAATTCCACTGGTTGTTTACAGGCAGGTAATCGAGTATATATTGTTGTTCTTCAGTAGGATTTTTAAGGCCGGTGTTCAGCGTAAATTTATCGAGAGCTCCAATACTGATTATTGTAAGTTCGTTGTGAACATCGAATTTTGTTTTCACTTTAAGTGTATAATCGGTAAAGGTTGGCAGGAAAGGCAACCCTATTGCACTAAAAAGAAACTGCAAATAAGACCTTCGGACCGAAAAGAGAACGTTTGTTTTATCGCTCACAGGGCCATTTATACTGAATGCGGTTTCGCTGGCTCCAAGTGTAGCTCTGTAAACCATACGGTCGGGATTTCCATCAATAAGTTTCATATCAATAACCGAACTTAATGTATTTCCCCGGCTGGCCGGAAATGCACCCGAGTAGAAATCAACTTCGCGCAGAAAATCAGTGTTTATTATACCAACCGGACCACCCGAAGCACCTTGGGTTGCAAAGTGATTAAGGTTCGGAATTTCGATGCCATCAAGTAAAAATCTGTTTTCCGAGGGACCGCCACCTCTTACAATAATATCGTTTCGAAACGAAACTGATGAAGCTACACCAGGCAGAGACTGTATTACCTTTGAAACATCGCGGTTCGATCCGGGGCTTTTCTCAATTTGTGAAATGCCTAACGATTTCAGAGACACAGGACTTTCCTCAACGCGTTTGAAAACTGAAGCCGTAACTTCAACGCCGCTGATCTGCACCGCAACCTCAGTCATAGCGATATCGAGCGAGGCAATTTTGGCATTTGTTATCAGAATTTCTTCGGTCATTACCCTGTCAAAGCCTACCGAAGTAGCCTCAAGTTTAACATACCCCGGTTTCAGTCCCGTAAACAGGAAATTACCATCGAAGTCGCTCACTGAGCCAATTGTTGTGCCACTGATTATTATATTGGTAAAAGGTAAAGGGTCGTTATTTTTAACATTATAAACCCTGCCTTTAATGGAACCGGTTTGAGCTGTTGCGCCAATAGATAAAAAGACTAAAAAAAGAAAAAGAAATGATTTGATGTTCATATTTAGCATTGTTTAATCAAACTAATAAAAAGTTAGACAATACCTAAACATCGGAATTAAAAAATTGTTTAGCCGGTATTAAAATAAATTCCAGAAAGTTAGAATAATATCTACTGGGGCATGACCCACATCTGAATCTGCATTGCTTTTGTAGTTCCCGCTACGAGAATAAAAGGTTCCGGAAATGGATTTAGAATGGTGCCTTTGCCGTACCAACCGAAGAAATCGCCGGTGTTAATTGTATTGCCAAAGTCAGTATCTTTCCATATATCAAGATAATAAGTACCCACGGGAACATTATCGAACCGGAAACTCACAATCGGCCCAAATCCTTCGGTATTAACCGCTGTATAAACGATATGGTTAATCCAGTTTTCCTTACTGGTAAAAAGTCTCACTTTAGAACCGGCCAGGTTAAAGTCAATTCCTGAAGGCAAAGCGGCAACTCCTGTTATTTGCGCAGTAGTATCATTTTTGACAACCACAAGCCTGATGCTGTCGTTCGCCTGGTTGCCATCTTTATCGGCAACCAATACCTGGGCAACGTAAATACCTGGCTGATCGGGTGCATCCCAGGTAACAGTATCACCGACTCCAGCAATGGAACCACCATTTGTAGTATAATAATATACAAGATTTTCGTCATCTCCATCGGTGACTACCAACTGAATCATAGCTGTACCACCAACTGCAACCGTGTCAGGATCGACATCAATCGACTTGATAACAGGAACATAGGTTATTTTGTCGTTACAACCTGCAAACAGTAAAACTGATAAAGTAACTGCCAAAAGCAGCAGTGTAGTTTTTGAGTTAAGTGATTTCATGACTGGATTATTGAGAAAGATTGGGTGCAAATTAAAGAAATTTCAGCTTTGTATATACGAAAGTACTGATTTTTAGCCATTTTTTTTATAATAATGCAAACTCAGGTATTTACTGGCTTTATCAAGGTTTATCTTTAGTCCGTCTTCACCTTCGAGCCAGAAGATTTTAATTCCATTGTTTTCCATTCGCCTGAACCATGTCATCTGGCGTTTCGCAAACTGGTGAATCGCCGTATTCAGCAAAGTAAACATCTCGTTATAATTGAGTTCACCAACCAGAAACATTGTAATATACTTATATTCAAGACCATACATTTTAAGCCGGTTCTCGTCAATTCCATTCGCAAGCAAACGCCTAACTTCTTCAACCATCCCTTCCTCCAATCGCTGAACCAAACGGGTTGTGATGCGATGTCGTATCGTTTTGCGATCGAATCGAATACCGATTACAGGTGTGTTGAGGAATACATTTGCCTGTGGATGATTTCTTTTATCTAATTTGTATTTTTCAATTTCTATGGCTCTTACCATTCTTTCGCGGTCAAGGATGTCAGTGGTATTGTGAAGCTTTCGAAATTTCTTCAACATGGCAACAAGTTCGATATCCGAATATTCCGAAAGTTCGTGCCTGAGCATTAGGTTAACCGGAGCTTCTATAAAATCATACCCCTGCAATATTGCTTCGAGATACATTCCGGTACCGCCGCACATCAGAGGAGTTTTATCCCCTGACAAAATTGAATTCCATACGGATTGAAAATCACGCTGAAACTGAAACACATTATATTCTGAACCTGGTTCGGCAATATCAATTAAATGCGAAGGGATTAGCTGCCCGCCAACTGTATAATCTGCTATATCTTTTCCTGTTCCTATGTCCATGCCACGATATACCTGCCGCGAATCAGCACTGATAATTTCGGCATCAAGCGATAAAGCAAGATTAGCTGCAAATATAGTTTTCCCAACAGCAGTAGGGCCCAGAACGGTAACCAGTTGAAATTTTGTACTCATAGGGCAAAGATCGGAAAAATCGAGGTATTATTATTTTTTGAGCAAAAATCGGGGAATGTGATAATTCGACAATTCGGCAATTCGATAATTCGGCAATTCGGTAATGTGATAATGTGATAATGTGATAATTCGGCAATTCGATAATTCGGCAATTCGGCAATTCGGTAATTCGGCAATTCAATAATGTGATAATGTGATAATGTGATAATTCGGCAATTCGGCAATTCGATAATTCGGCAATTCGGTAATTCAATAATGTGATAATGTGATAATGCGATAATGTGATAATTCGGCAATTCGGCAATTCGGTAATTCGATAATTCGGCAATTCGGTAATTCGGTAATGTGATAATCCGGAAATTAGGAAATTAGGAAATAATGCGGACATGGGATGATGTGAAACTTTGGCTTATGAAAATCTTCAAAAACGCACTTCGGCTCAATGCCCGGCTAACCCGAAACCTTTCAAACCCGAAACTCTTCAAACCCGAAACCCTTCAAACCCGAAACCCTTCAAAACCCGAAACCCTTCAAAACCCGAAACCCTTTAAACCCGAAACTCTTCAAACCCGAAACCCTTCAAACCCGAAACTCTTCAAACCCGAAACCTTCAAACCCGAAACCCTTTAAACCCGAAACCCTTCAAACCCAAAACCCTTTAAACCCGAAACCCTTCAAAACCCGAAACCCTTCAAAACCCGAAACCTTTCAAACCCGAAACCCTTCAAACCCGAAACCTTTCAAACCCGAAACCTTTCAAACCCGAAACCCTTCAAACCCGAAACCCTTCAAAACCCGAAACCCTTCAAACCCGAAACCCTTCAAACCCGAAACCCTTCAAACCCGAAACCCTTCAAACCCGAAACCCTTCAAACCCAAAACCCTTTAAACCCGAAACTTTTCAAACCCTTCTTTATTTAACCCAGGAACCTTATTTTTGCAGAATATTTCTACCTCAATGAATTCTATTCGTAAATATTTTCCTGACCTTAATCCAGATCAAATTGAAAAATTCACTCAATTAGAGGAACTTTACCTGGATTGGAACAGCCGGATCAATGTGATTTCCCGCAAAGACATGGAACACTTTTACGAGCATCATGTTTTACATTCACTTGGAATAGCAAAAGTGATACAGTTCCAGCCCGGGGCAAAAGTGATGGATGTTGGAACGGGTGGAGGGTTTCCGGGCATTCCGCTGGCAATCATGTTTCCTGAAACTGAATTCTTATTAGTTGATTCTATCGGTAAAAAAATAAAGGTTGTAAACGAAGTATCGCAGGCCGCCGGAATCCTGAATGTTAAGGCTGTCCAATGCCGGGCTGAGGATATGAAACAGAAATTCGATTTCGTGGTAAGCCGCGCCGTTACTACTTTGCCGGAATTTTTGAAATGGGTAGCCGGAAGTATCCTTAAAGACAATAGGCACACATTAGCAAACGGAATTCTTTATTTAAAAGGTGGCGGACTGGAGGCTGAACTTAGTCCTTTAAAAAGGAAATTTAAAGTTTACGATCTGAGTGAATATTTTGAGGAAGCATTTTTTGAAACCAAAAAAGTAGTGCATATCGGGTAAATGTTAAACTCTCATAATAAACATCGCAAATCGCCTGATATATAATTTCCCGATATGCTTTTTTACTACTTTTGGCACAATAAAGCTATGTAAAGTCAAAAGGCAAAGGGAAAAGGACAAAGGGAAAAGTTCAAAAACATAAATAAAATAGTATAAAAGACTCGAATAATAAACTTTGGGAACCATTGAACTTTTGAACTTTTGAACTTTTGACCCCTTGAGCCATTGAACCCTTGAAACAAAATACATCTGCATAACTTAAAACTATAATCTAAATATCCTATGAACAAAGAAATCTTTAAACTGGAACCAACCGCTGTTTGGAAAAACTTTTACAGCCTTACGCAAATTCCGCGCCCTTCGCACCACGAAGATCGCATTCAGAAATTTATGTTTGATTTCGGCAAAAATATCGGACTTGAAACCATCAAAGATGAAGTTGGCAACATTATTATCCGTAAGCCTGCTACCCCGGGAATGGAAAACCGAAAAGGAATCGTTTTGCAAACCCATCTTGATATGGTTCCGCAAAAAAACAGTGATAAAGCGCACGATTTTGCCGCCGATCCTATCGAAGCCTATGTGGATGGCGACTGGGTTACAGCAAACGGCACAACCCTTGGTGCTGACAATGGAATGGGAGTTGCCGCAACCATGGCAGTACTGGAAGCAACTAACCTGGTTCACGGACCGGTTGAAGCACTTTTTACCTGCGACGAAGAAACCGGAATGACCGGGGCTTTCGGCCTCAAACCCGGCCTTCTGAAAGGTGACATATTGCTGAACCTCGATTCGGAAGACGAAGGAGAGTTATATGTAGGTTGCGCTGGTGGCACCAACGCAAATGTAACTTTTGATTATAAGGAAGAACCGGTAAAACCAGGTGTTGCGTCCTTTAAACTTGCAATCACCGGTCTGAAAGGCGGACACTCCGGACTTGAAATTATTTTGCAGCGTGGCAACAGCAACAAACTGATGAATCGCTTCCTGCAACACGCTGTTGTTAAACACGATCTGCGATTAGCTTCAATAGAAGGAGGCAGTCTGCGCAATGCAATCCCCCGGGAATCGTTTGCAGTAGTTACCGTTCCACCTTCAAAAGCGGATGATCTCATTAAATGCGTCGGTGATTTTGAAAAACTCTATCGCAGCGAGTTTTCGGCAGTTGAACCCGATATGAAGTTCGCAATTACAGCAACAGCAACCCCGGCTACAGTTGTTGACGCCGCTTCGCTGGATAAAGTAATGAAAGCCATAAACGCCTGCCCCAACGGAGTAATGCGCATGAGCGATGATATGAAAGGACTTGTTGAAACATCAACCAACCTTGCCAGCGTAAAATCAGATAACGGCAAACTTTATGTTCAGTGTCTGTTGCGCAGCTCAGTTGATTCGGCTCAGCACGATCTTGGCGGAATGATAAAAGATGTTTTCGAACTTGCCGGAGCTGATGTAGTTCTTGATGGCACGTATCCGGGATGGAAACCAAATATGAATTCCGCAATCCTGATTACGATGCAGGATGTTTACAAGAAATTGTACGGACGTATTCCCGAAATAAAAGCGATTCATGCCGGCCTCGAATGCGGTTTGCTTGGCGGAGTTTACCCGAACTGGGATATGATTTCGGTTGGCCCGACCATCCGTTACCCGCATTCACCGGACGAAAAAGTGCATATTGCTTCGGTCGAAAAATTCTGGAATTACCTGGTTAACACGCTGAAAGATGCGCCTTTAAAAGCAGGTGCTACCGCATAATCAAAAATTAAAATCCTTACTTCCCGCACAAAATTCAGGAGGTAAGGATTTTTTTTACAAACCATTTGGTAAATCCGATACATTTCATACCTTTGCACCCCTAAAAACGACCAATCATGAAGAGGACTTTCCAACCATCAGTAAGGAAAAGAAAAAACAAACACGGATTCAGACTTAGAATGTCGACTGTTAACGGACGCAGAGTACTTGCAGCACGCAGGTCACGCGGAAGGAAAAAACTGACAGTTTCCGACGAAGGGAAATAATTTATTTCACTTACTGCTACTGATTTCGAAAGCAGCATTTTATAGCTTAATATATACCGGAGGAGGCCTGCAAGCCTGCCTCCTTTCTTTTTGGTATAAGTTCCTTTTGAAAAGGGAAATATAATATTTAGTGTCAATAAGAAAACTCATCCTTTTATAGCAGCAATACTTCGTTAAACCTTTGCATTAGATTGAAAATTATATAGTTATGAAAACAGTTTATTTATATACAAATAATTATAAATCAGTTCTTTGCATCAATGCGTCTTTGCGTAAGACAAAAAAAACAACAACCTATTGAACAAACAATGATTGTTAAAACAACCTCGTGTCCCAGAAGTAATCCTCTGTACGAACGAGTTGAACACATTTACTGAAATCGGGGTGTTCTGTATTTAAAATGTAATTATTTTCATAAGGAATAACAGCAGAAGGAACCTTCAAAACAAGGCTATTCTGCGAACTGTACCATTTTGAGCCAATTTCCTGAAGAACAGAATAAGCAGCTAATGTTCTCCAGTTTTCAGGTAAGTGATTTGGATGAACCCGGCTTAAAATAGTATCATCATCAGCTAATGAGATTACCATGACCTTATATTTTTCGGAAGGTATTATTGTACCCCGGTGAACCACCATTTCAAGAGTTGACAACGACCTATGAAAACCAGTGTAAATAACATACTGCCCTCGCACATTCCATCTGTTGGCAGCACCAGATGCTTTAAGGCTTTTGGAGTACTCTTCCCTGCAGATTTTAAATACTTCCATATTCTATCTTATGCATTATCACCATATTCCATTGCAGTTAGATTATCATCTACAAACCTGATTCCTGTCACTGTATTTAAAAACGCATTGGGAGTTTTACCATCAAAGTAAAAATTTTCACCCTGAAGCCATTTATCGAATTCCTGAGCTGAGCCAAACACCTGAATCCCATGCCTGATAACTGATAACAGCAGAATTATCTGCTCTTTGGTATTTTCTTTAAATTTGTTTTCTGGCTGCCGATATGACCTGAATGTGCGAACACTGATATTTAGCCAATCAGAAATAACCTCATCGTTGAAATTAGTCAGAGATTTAATCGCGTTAACGTACTTCCAGTTTATATCTTTGGTTTGAAGATAAGTAAGAACTTCACTGTCAGTAATTTGCCCGGGAACACCGTATAAAACTGCCGGATCTTCCAAATTTGTTTCTTTTGTCTTCATGGTAAACCTATTTTAACCGAAACAAAAATAGGCATTTTTTCCTTTTAAAACAAGCAATTTTTCCTTTTTAAGAAATTTTATTTTTTTTATGGCTCCAATTATTAGGATTAACTCATTTCTGCCTGCTTCCAATTTCGGAAATTATAGTAATTTAGCCCTTCTTTTTAATAAACGATGCAGACTATCATTTACGAAGCTTCCATTACAGGTCTTTTCCGGCTAATACTGATTGTTTTAACGGTTTATGCTGTTTACACCATATTTATACGATTCATAATCCCTGCTGTAATGCGTAAATATTTAAAAGATTTCCAACAGCGCTTTACAGAGCAAAATCAGCGTACCAGAGAAAGTCAGCCTCTGAAAAAAGAAGGTGATATTTCCATTACTTATGTTGATAAAGATAAAAACCCGACGCGTAATCCCGATGATGCAGAATATGTAGATTACGAAGAAATAAAATAATGGATTCCCGATTTTATACATTTTAACCAAAATAAAAGCCTTACTAAATGAAGAACATCAGTTTCAAACAGCTTCTCCCCTATTTTTCGGCTATTGCCATATTTGTGATAATCACGCTGGCATATTTCAGTCCGCTGCTCGAAGGAAAAAAGCTCAGGCAATCGGATATTACCCAGTGGAAAGGCATGTCGAAAGAAATTTCGGATTTCCGCGAAAGTACGGGCGAGGAAGCCTTATGGACCAACAGCATGTTCGGGGGAATGCCCGCCTACCAGATTTCGGTTCAATACAAAGGAAATGTTTTGAGGTATCTTGATCAGTTGATGCAGTTGTATCTGCCCCAGCCTGCTGGAATGGTATTTCTTTATATGATTGGTTTTTTTATTTTACTATTAGTGTTAAAAGTTGATCCATGGCTTGCTATAGCAGGAGCCGTTGCTTTCGCATTCTCGTCATATCTGTTTATAATCTTCGAAGCCGGGCACAACAGCAAAGCCCATGCTATCGGATATATGGCACCTGTTCTGGCCGGAATCATCCTGACATATCGCGGTCGTTATCTGGCAGGAGGAATAATGGCTGCAATCTTTCTTTCGCTTGAATTACTTACCAACCATTTACAAATCACCTATTACCTGATGATGATTGCCGGTATTTATGTAATTGCAGAATTGGTAAGCAGCATCAAAGAAAAACAATTTCAGGTATTTGCTAAAGCATCAGGAGTCTTAATCATTGCTTCAGGTCTTGCATTGGCAACAAACATTACCAGTATTTGGGCAACTTACGAATATGGAAAGGATACCATACGAGGAAAAACAGAGCTGACTACTGAAAAATCGAACCGGACAAGCGGCCTGGATAAAGATTATGCCACAGGCTGGAGCTATGGTAAACTGGAAACATTTACCATGCTGATCCCGAATTTTAATGGAGGATCGTCGCAAGGTGCTCTTACTGAATCATCGAATGTTTATAAAGCCCTGCAAGAGAACAATATAGACAATACCCAGGCTAAAAACGTAATCAAAGCCATGCCACTTTACTGGGGAACTCAACCAGGGGTAGCCGGTCCGGTTTATATTGGTTCTATTATTATGTTCCTGTTTGTTTTTGCTTTATTTATTGTTGATAATAAATTCAAATGGTGGCTTTTAGCAGCAACTATTCTTTCCATTTTACTTGCCTGGGGCAAAAACTTTATGCCTTTCACTGATTTCTTCCTGCATTATGTGCCGGGATATAATAAATTCAGGGCCGTTTCGATGACGCTGGTTATTGCAGAATTATGTATCCCGTTGCTTGCCATTCTCGGATTGCAGAAAGCTTTTTCGGGCGGAATGGACAAGAAAAAATTGACAAAATACCTATACTACTCTTTAGGAATTACCGGCGGTATAAGTTTGTTTTTTGCCGTTGCAGGTAACAGTATTTTCGATTTTATTTCTCCTTCCGACGAACAATATAAATCGTATTTCCCTGACTGGCTCATAGCAGCTCTTCGCCAGGACCGTGCCTCACTGCTGAGTGCTGACGCGTTCAGGTCACTGGTATTCATTCTGTTGGCCGGAGGAGCTATAATGGCAATGATCAACAATGTAATTAAAAAACCCGTATATATCTATACTGCTTTGATTCTGCTTATCCTTTTTGATATGTGGACAGTGAACCGACGCTACCTTAACAGCGAAAGCTTTGTCCGCAAGAGTGTGGATGCAGTCCCGTTTCAACCTTCGGCTACTGACCAGCTAATTATGAAAGACAAAGACCCGAACTTCAGGGTATTTAACCAAACGGTCGGCAATCCCTATGCTGATGCGAGTACATCCTATTTCCATAAATCACTCGGTGGATATCATGGTGCTAAATTACGCCGCTACCAGGAACTGATTGATCATCATCTTTCGAAGGGCAATATGAATGTATTCAATATGCTCAATACCAAATACTTTATTGTTTCTGACCAGAAAGGGGGACCGCCGCAGATGCAGATCAATATGGAGGCAATGGGTAATGCATGGTTTGTAAATGATGCCCGTATGGTAAACAATGCCGATGAAGAAATTAATGCCCTCACTGACTTTGTGCCCGCCGAAACAGCAATCTACGACAAACGTTTCGAAGAACAAGTTAAAGGACATATCATCAGTAAAGATACTTTGGCAACAATTGTACTCACAGATTACAAGCCTAATCACCTGATTTATAAAACGCAAACCGGGAGTGAACAGTTGGCTGTTTTCTCGGAAATATACTACGACAAAGGATGGAATGCCTATGTTGACGGGAAACCAGCACCCTATTTCAGGGCAAATTATGTATTGCGTGCCATGATAGTACCAGTCGGCATTCATACCATCGAATTCAAATTCGAGCCAAAAGTATATGCCACCGGAGAGAAAATAGCCTATGCATCATCCATACTTCTGGTATTGCTTGCACTGGGTGCATTTGGATTTATGGCACGTCAGAAAAGCGAAAGTGCTGCCAAAGCGTAAAGGCTTAATTATGGGCAAAACATATGCAATCCGCAAAGTATTAATTATCACGTATTACTGGCCTCCAAGTGGTGGCGCGGGTGTGCAGCGTTGGCTCAAATTCAGTAAATACCTGCGCGCATATGGATGGGAACCGGTAATTTACACTCCTCAAAACCCTGAGGCACCTGCCATTGACAATTCACTGGAAAGTGATATTCCTGATGGAATTACAGTAATCAAGATGCCGATTTTTGAGCCTTATTCGGCTTATAAGCGGTTTGTGGGTATGAAACCCAACGAAAAAGTAAATGCCGGATTCCTCCAGGAAAAAGAAAAACCAGGACTATCCGAAGGAATTGCCGTATGGCTCCGGGGCAACTTTTTTATTCCTGATGCACGCCGGTTCTGGATCAATCCTTCGGTGAAGTTTCTGAAAAAATATCTGAATGAGAATCCGGTTGATGCTGTTGTTTCGACCGGCCCGCCTCATTCGATGCACATGATTGCATTGCAGTTGCAGAAAAAACTTCATATTCCCTGGCTGGCAGATTTCCGCGATCCCTGGACAGGAATTGATTTCTATCACCAGCTCAAACTTACTTCTTTAGCTGACAGGCTGCATCACAGATTAGAGAAAAAAGTACTTTCGGAAGCCACTACAGTTACTGTGATCAGCCAGGACATGGCAAAAAAATTTAATCGTATTGTTGAACGCGATTACAAACTTGTAACGAATGGTTTCGATGAGGAAGATATAAGCCCGTTACCACAGAACCAGCTGGATACAAACTTTACGGTTTCACATATCGGAAGCTTAAACCTGACCCGCAACCCCGAAAAACTCTGGAAAGTACTTTCCCAAATGGTAAAGGAAAAACCTTTGTTTGCCAGAGCTTTACGGGTTAAACTTGTTGGGAAAGTGGATATCGGTGTTCTGAAAAATATTGAAGATAATGGCCTGACCCAATATCTTGAGCGTATTGAATATATGCCTCACCGGGATGTGATGCATGAAATTCAGAAATCGCAGGTGCTTTTACTGTTAATCAACAATACTCCCAACGCGAAAGGAATTCTGACTGGTAAAATTTTTGAATACCTGGGTTCCGGAAGACCAATACTCAGCATCGGACCTGAAGACGGTGATGCAGCAATTATACTTAAAGATTCTGAAGCCGGACAAACAGCTGATTATGATAATGAAGATGCCATGGTCCGGATAATTAATGATTACTATATCAAATTCAGCGAACAGCGACTTGAAAGCAATATGGAGAATCTGCTGAAATATTCACGCAAAGTTTTAACCGCCGAAATAGCGAAAATTCTGGATGGGATGTAACCGCTCTCAGTTCACAAATCCTTTTTCCCGCCCTGGCATCAATTTAACTTTTACCCGTCCTGAAATTTGTTTACAGTTTTTATGGTTTAGTACCCCTCTGTCCGCCTGAGGCGGACATCTCCCTTGAAAAAAGTGGAGAACCTCAGAGTAAACACTTCAAAAATCTCAAACTCTTCAAACATCTCAGACATAAAGTGAATGCAGATTCTCCCCTCACCTTTCTCCTCTCTCCCATCTCCTTTCACCCTCAATACCGCTCATTAATCATTTTATTCACAAAATCAGCAATATCCGTATTACCGGCAAATACCTTATCGAGTTGCCGCATCATATGATAGCCCGTTTCGGGCATATTGCTTTCGGCCAGTTTTTCCAATATAATGCTCATAGCAATTCGGCCTTCAAGCACCACTTTATTGGGAATTCCTTCGTTAAAAAAACCTTTACCAATAAGCAACCCCAGGGTTCGGTTGCGACTCAGGTCGTTCAGGGCCGTTAATCCAAAATCGCCAATTCCACAATATTTAAACATCGTTTCCTCGTGCCCGCCAAAATAAATGAGGATATTCCGCATTTCGTTAAAAGCGCGGGTAAACATCATAAACCTCAGGTTTGGCGAATTAAAATGTGCATCCACAATCCCAATTAATATAGCGTAAATATTTTTCAAAATGCTGCTCATTTCAACGCCAGGCAGGTCGGTCGAAATATCAACGAACAAATTGGTTTCGTCGAAAATGGGCTCCAACTGGTTGCAAAGTCCTATGTCGTTGGCTGCCAGGGTAAAAGCAGTGGGGCTATTATTGATGATTTCGCGTGCAAACGAAGGTCCTTTAAGTGCACAAACCGGGTTTGGCAAATGCTCGGCAAGGCATTGGGAAATAATCTGCTGATGACACCCAAATCCTTTGGCAAGGTTAACAAGGATAGCATCTTCGTGAAGAAGCATTCGTATCAACTGCATGTAATCAACTACTGCCACCGATGGAATAGCAATAAAAACTACCCCGGCGTCTTTCAGAATATTGTTATCGGTGGTAGCTTGCAAAGCCTGCGAGAGCCTGATATTCGGAAAATACTTCTGGTTGATATGTGAATTGTTTATCGTTTCAACAACATCAGGTTCAACGGATAAAAGGCTGACATTCAAATCCTGCCTGACAGCGAGAGAATTTCCCAACGCAGTACCAATGGAGCCTGCACCCAGAAAGACAATATTTTTCATGTTTCTCATAACCAAATGTTACTTTTTAATGAGTCGTTGTATATTTTCGCGAAATTCACCCGGGTTACTCCATTTATCCCATCCACCTTTAATCCTGTCAAGTTCAACAGGGTCATAAAAACTGAACAGGTACAAAACAAAAGGGTATGAAAGGATTATTATTGATTTTAATGCGAGCCTGGGAACAATGGACCACGAATTGAAAATTATTGATAGAGCGTATAATCCGGCCGCAACCAATAACATGATTATGATCCGTTTCATTTCGTATGGAATCGGGTACACTTTCTGCGCATAGTAATGTGTAAGAGCAAAAAATACCAGCATCGACAACATTTTGGAAAGTGCTGCTCCCTGGTTGCCCATTAAACGAATTAAGATGTTATTCAATATCAGATTAAGTGTAGCTGTAACGATTACTGTAAACGCAATAACCTTTGTTTTCTTTGAGATACTCAAACCGGTGGTAGCCACATCTTTCATCATTCCGAAAACGATGGAATAAATGATGAACGGGAAAATATACCAGGCATCGAAGTACTCGACCCGTTTGGCAAAAAGTTTTGTTATTTCCATCCCGAATACCATCATCCCCAGACCAAAAATCATTGTACCGAAAGTGTAATAAGTCAGTAGTTTAGCATAGAACCGCTTATTATCAGGTGCGTTCATCATTCGGTATATCATGGGTTGAATAGCAAAGTTAACCGATGTTATCAAAAACACATTCAGCGTGTTAGCCAGCTTGAAACCGTATGAATACAATCCAACATCGGCTTTATTTCCCAAAGCATTAATTGAATAACGGTCGGTTACATTTAACATTACAAGGGCAACACCTGACATAAATAAAGGAATGCAATACACAATTATTTCGCGGAGAAGCTGAGCTTCGAACCTGAATTTCATGTTTTTAACCGAATAGCGGATCAGCACCGAAGCAAAAGCGATGCTTCCTGTTATTTGTCCATAATAAATGCCTTCGATTCCGGCATGCCTGTAAGCAATAAAATATACTGTAACAATCAGGCTGAAAATAAGCTGCAGGATGTTGGCAAGAGTAAAAAGCCAGGGTTTCTCCTGCAATCGCAGCAGTGTATTCGGCATTATAAGCACAAGCTGAATCAGCGATGATAACAGCATTAGCCGCAGGAGGTAACTATAATCGGGAGAGTCAAGTATTAAGTTGGAAAGGCCTTTTAAAAATGGAAGTGCGACAAAATACGTTAGAATAGCAACACCTATCTGAAATACGGTAACTGTAAAAAACAAGGATTCTTTCTTTCCTTCGGAGCTTTTATCCCAGTACCAACGGAAAAATCCTGAATACAGTGAAAATCCGAAAAATGCAATAACTACAGCGGCACTTACTTCGAGCAAGCCGAGTATTCCGAATTGTGCTAACGAAAAACTCTTGGTGTACAGCGGAATAAGCACAAAGCCAGCCAGTTTGGTCGACAATGTACCCAGTCCATATATGGCCGACTGGCGGAAGAGTTTTCGGAAATCAGCTAACATTTTTTATCAGAAAAGCGGCAAAGGTAAGAAGAATTGTTTTGGGATTAGGGTTTGGGGGTTGGGGGTTGGGGGTTGGGGATTGCGGATTGCGGGTTGCGGATTGCGGATTGCGGATTGCGGATTGGGGATTGCGGATTGCGGATTGCGGGTTGCCCATTGGTAGATGTACTTTATACGAAATTTTGAATCCAGTAATTCAGAGTAGCAATGCGCCAGACAAGGACGGATTTTGAGTTGTCGCCTTTAGCATGCTTTTCCATTATGTTTTTAACAAGATCCTTTCGCAGGAAAAGGAGATTTGCATAATTGATATCCATCAGATGATTCAGCGGACCGCGGAGCCATTTGGTTTCGCCGGGAGTAACAAATCCCTTTTTATCCTTGCGGTTTACAATGGCTTCGGGCAAAACATCTTTCAGCGATTGCCTCAGTATACGCTTGGTCTCAATGCCTTTGATTTTATCGTCATTTCGCAATGAAAATGCAAATTCCACCAGGCGATGATCAAGAAAAGGAACCCGCGATTCGATGGAAAACGCCATGCTGTTCCGATCCTCGTATTGTAGCAATGAAGGAAGACTGGAACTAAACATCAGGTTATAAAGGAATCCGTCGAGTTTAGTACCCGGCGGATCTGCCAGGTAAAAAGGCGTTTGAGCAGGTTTTTCATTTAACAAAAACGGGTAATACCGCTTATATTCCATCGCATATAACTTCTGTTCGGAGTTTATTGAGCTGAGCAAAGATTTTGCGAAGTGGGTAATTTTTTTCGTTCCAGTAAGCTGAAGATTTTCAGCTACTGAACCGGTGGTTGAAAAAGCATTCCCTAACTTTCCGCCGCGGATCATATCTGCTATCAGGCGATAGTACGAATGCATATAACCGCCTAAATATTCGTCACTTCCCTGTCCGTCGAGCACTACTTTTATGCCGTTTTCTGAAATCAGCTTCATCAGGAAATACTGTGAAACAAACGACGAACCTGTGGCAGGTACATCAGCATGATACAGTGCCCTGTGAAATTCGGTCTTAACTTCCTCATCCGAAGGTTTTTTATAAAAAGGATCAATAGCAGGATATTTCTCAATCACCTTATGGATAAACGGCCGTTCGTCCACTTCTCCATCTCCATCGTAATAGATGCTGAACGATTTATAAGAAGTCCCCGGTTGCTGGTTCTGCACTTCCGAAACAATGGCGCTGCTGTCGAGCCCGCCACTCAGGCAGGTAGCCACCGGTACATCGCTTCGCATGTGCAAGGCAATACTTTCGGCAAACAGCTCCCGGAACTGATCAGTTTTTCCGGCAAACGTGGCATCAGAATATTCTCCTGTATAAACATCCCAATAGCGGGTTATTTCAACATCTTGCATCTCATTGTTATCGAAACGGATAAGCAGGTTATGCGCAGCCGGGAGAGCTGAAATTACATCGAAATAGGTCTCATCATGATAACAAAGCCACCCCATCTGCATTCCTCGGCTCACCTGGTTCAGATTCAGTTCATTGCTGAAAACGGGTGTGGGTTTGAGCCCCTTTAGTTCCGAGGCAAAATAGAAACAGTTGTCTTTGCTGATATAGTAAAATGGCTTTATGCCAAACCTGTCGCGGGAAGCGAATAAAATATTGTTTAGTGAATCGTACAAAGCAAATGCCCACATCCCAACGAAATGGTTCACGCAATCAATGCCCCATTCGAGGTACGATGCCATAACGACTTCGGTGTCCGACTGAGTGGTAAAACGATATCCCTTTTTAAGAAGTTCATTACGGATTTCGAGATAATTGTACACCTCACCGTTAAAAACCATTACATTGCCCTGGTAATGCATCGGCTGATCGGCTTCGTGGCTCAGGTCGATAATACTCAATCGGTTGTGGCCAAGCATCAATCCTTCGTGCCACCATGTTCCACGCGCATCGGGCCCGCGGTGAGCGATGGATTGAAGCATCTGTTCAATACCTTCCAACGCATTGGTTTTGGTCAGTCTGGAGTTAAAAAATCCGGCTATGCCGCACATAAAGTTGTTTTTAGGAATATACTTAGCGAAATCGCTGTGAAAGAATTATACGGGTGAAACAGGCTGCCAAAATTACTAAAAAACCCATAGTAGCCGGGCAAGCCTGCATAACAATATTGATATTCCTGTTTATGGGAAATCAGATGCTTAAATTCTTCACCACAAAAATGACGGAAAGCTCAGAATCAGAATACTTTTCATATTAGTGACAAGCCACTTTTTAAGCTTAAAATTAAGTTACATTATTACAGAAATGTTATTAATTTTATAGGTTGATTAGGACGTGAAAAGTCCTTGATTAACAGTTGTTTTAAAAACCACGCTATGCAAACACAAATCTACTCATTTTCAGCATGTTACTTGTATACTTCAGGCAAATTAGGATGGTTGCGTTCGTGCCTGGCAGCTTTGGCGGTAAGTTTGTTGGTAATTTCATCAAGTTATGCTGAAGGGACAAAACAATTAGAGCCGAACACGCCAAGTATAGCAAATGGATCTTTAGGATTGGCATTATATGAAGGAGGATGGACAATAAATGGACAACGGATACCATTTGCTACTACAGGTTGCCTGGAGAAATACAGGCTTCATGTTTACATTTCGGATCCAAACACTGAGATCATATATTTTGGATTCAAACAGGATGGTATTGACCCGTTATATTTTCAGTTCCGTGATCCAGATGGTACGGTTGTTCCTGGTTTTGCATTGACAACTCAGCCAACTGCTGGCAATAATGGATATATTGCTGACTGGAATGAAGCTGCTGCAGGACCCAAGTTTGGCACCATGAATCCTACCGGGTATTTACCATTATCAATTAATCCCACCAAAGTTGGTAACTATTATATTGAATTTGCAAGAACTGCTGCAGGTTCAACTGTTGGTATGAACGGGACTATCCTTGAGTTTTTTGATGTGAGTGTTTATAATGGAAATACTGAAAAACCAGGCAGAGTCTGGAGCAAAGCCTGGCAGTTTTCAAACCAGATAGTCGGAAATAATGCACCTCCGACAGATTTCTATATTTTGTCAGATGATGCAATTGTTTCCAAACTTAATATTAACAATTGGGGTGGCGGCCATTTTATGTTTTACTGTAATCAGTGGGGAGCAGTAAGTACCGGCGATTGGTTGAATGATCGCAAATCGAGAACAGCTCAGAACCAAGGTCAATGGCCCGGTGACTTCCCTCAGTATAAAGTCTTTCTGAATGACCCTGATAACATTGTTTTTCCAACCGGAACTTTTGGACAGATTTGTGATGTAACCAGTAACTCAAATTGTGATGGGACTGTAGATATTTTGGTACACGTGAATAAACCTGGATCATTATCACTCAATATAGATATTGATCCGCAAGGTATCAATAATGGAGAAGATGTATTGCTCACAGGTGATGTGATAGGTTCTTCTGGCTGTTCCACCTGGGATACAGTTCCCTGGAATGGGAATAGTGGATTCGGGCTTCCTGTGCAGAACGGAGCATCAATTAATATGAACATTGATTATTTAAACGGGCTTACCAATCTCCCTATCTATGATATTGAAACTAATGATGATGGAATTATGGTTGATATTATCAGACCTGCTCCCACTACCGGGAATTCTCATCTAAAAATTTATTGGGATGATTCAGATTTAACAACAAATGTTGCAGGCGTAAAACTCCAGGAATTAGCTGGTTGTGAATACCCAGGCACGTCAGTAAATCCGCCTTTATATGACCCCATCTCCGGATGTCATGATTGGCCCAAAAAGACTAATTTTAGTTTTCATGGAGATTTGGATATAATTAATTCGTGGTGGTATTATCTAACACAAAATACGATTAACTTAAATTTGACAATTAAACGAGTACCGGAAACTCCTGCTATATCTCCATCAGGGCCCACTCCTGTTTGTGTCGGCCAAACTAACATTCAATATACGATCCCGGCAACATCAAATACAGAAAGTTATCTCTGGACTTTGCCAAACGGAGACACTATCACAACACTCACTAATTCTATTATGTTGAGTTTCCCAACACTTACTTCAGGAGGGAACCTGTTTGTTCACGGAGTAAATACAAGTTGTGGTGCCGGGTTAAACTCTCCCGCACTCAATATCGTTGTAAATCCTGATCCTTTACCTATTGTTTCTGGCGATCAGGCGGTGTGTAACGCTACAACCTTTTCATATACAGGCACTACAGGCCTTTCTTCATATGTTTGGCAAGTGTTGCCTTCATCCAGCGGCACAGTTACTTCCGGAGCAGGCACCAATGCCATTACAGTGCACTGGAATTCGGCGGGAAATCAAATTGTGCAGATGCAAACAACCTCGTTTAATTGTGGAACAAGGAATACCAATTATCCTGTTACAGTTAATCCTTTACCATCTGTAAACTTCAACTATGTAAATAACTGCGCAGGTCAGCCTGTTCAATTTACAGATATTTCGACTATTACATCGGGTTCAAATACTGGTTGGAACTGGAATTTTGGGGATGCGACTCCAGTATCAACAAATCAAAATCCGACACACTTATACGCCACCGGAGGTCCTTATAATGTGCAGCTGACAGTTACCTCCGATTCGTTATGTACAAATAACACAACAATAGCAGTACCTGTTACAGCACCTCCACTGGCAAGTGCCGGAATTGATAATGCTATATGTGAATCAGGCACTTATACAATTGCAGGTTCAACAGCTTCGGATTATTCAACTCTTTCTTGGGCAACATCAGGAACCGGAACATTTAGTGCCGGGGGAGCATTGCATCCAACTTATACCCCAAGTGCCGCAGATATTTCAGTTGGAAGCGTAATACTAACTATTACTGCAATCGGGAATCCCCCTTGCGGAAATATTTCGGATGTAATGACACTCACCATCCATCCCCTTCCCACCGCCAATGCCGGGTCCAATGGAGCCACCTGCCAGGGGATTAACTATACAGTTTCGGGAGCAATAGCAACAAATAACAGTTTGGTAACCTGGACAGAAAACGGCCCCGGCTCTCTGGTGAATGCCGGCACACTCACGCCAACTTATGTCCCTCTGCCCGGCGAAACCGGAACGGTTACCCTTACCCTTACTGCCCAGGGAGCAAATACCTGTATAAACGAAACAGCCACTTCCACCCGCACATTAACGGTTAACCCCTTACCTGATGTAAATGCCGGCGCCGATGCAACCATTTGTGCCGCAAACACTTATACCCTTGCCGGAACGCAGCAGAACTGCCTTCCATGGCTCTGGACCACATCAGGCGACGGAACATTCAGCAACCCCAACCTGTTAAATCCGGTTTATACCCCTGGAGTTGCCGATAAAGCATCCGGCAGCGTTGTACTTACTCTTACCGGCCAGGGAACCGGAGCCTGCCTGGGACTTACGGATGCAGACCAGATGACTCTTTTTATCGATCCCATGCCTACCGCCAATGCAGGAATGGATGATGCATTCTGTGTGCTGAACCCCATTAATGTTACAGGAGCTTCGGCAACTAATTCTACAGGGGTGCAATGGACAGGTGGTGACGGCAGCTTTAATAACAATACCCTGATGGCACCCACGTATATGCCTGGTAATGTTGATTTCAATGCCGGCAGCGTTACACTCACGCTTACTGTGCAGGGAAGACTTACCTGTGTAACCCAGTTTGTGAACGACAGCCGGGTTTTCAGCGTTTCGCCGTATCCGCTGGTAAATGCCGGTCCTGATGACTATATCTGTAGCAATGTCACACAGTATACCTTGGCAGGAACAGGCAACAATTACAACCTGGGTAATATCCAATGGATTGTTTCGGGAGGCGACGGATCGTTAAGCAATCCCAATATTTTAAACCCGGTGTATTTCGCAGGCCCCATCGACCTGAGCACTCCGGATCGCAACATCACTTTTACATTGACGCTGCAGGGAATCGGCAATTGCAGCGGTGTATTTGTAAATGATCAGATCATCCTTAAAATTGACCCGACACCTATAAGCAATGCCGGCCCTGACGATCAAATCTGTGGTCAACGTCCCTATCAGCTTAACCCAACAGCCCAGTTTCAGAATACGATGACCTGGCTTACATCAGGCACCGGAACGTTCAGCAATCCCAATATCTTAGCTCCGACCTACACACCTGGTCCGGCTGATGTGGGAACCACTGTAGTGCTTACCCTTGGTCTATCCGGCTGTCAAAGCCTTACCAACGGCGATTTTATGTGGCTCACTGTTCATCCCGACCCCACCGCCACCATGAGCGGAACCACCAATATGTGCGAAGGCACCACCACTCCCATAAGCATTGCATTTACCGGCACACCGCCATGGAGTGTAGCCTATTCGGACGGAATAACGCCTGTTACGGTGAATAATATCAATACTTCTCCCTATACTTTTTCGGTAAGTCCGGCCATATCCACCACCTGGACGGTGACGTCAGCCAACGATGCCTTCTGCAATGTTCCTCCTGACTCCATTCACGGGCTGGCAGCTATTTCGGTGTATCCCCTGCCTGATTTATTCCTGGTGACAGGCTCTAACCAGGGTTATTACTGCGAAGGGGATACCGGAGTAACAATTGGCTTAAACAATTCTCAGGTCGGAATGGATTACACCCTTCTACGTAATGGACTTTCGTCAGGTATTACCTTGCCTGGAACGGGCTCGGCACTTGTCTTCGGATTGTTTACCACACCCGGGCAATATTCTGTGCAGGGAGTTAACCCGGTTGCCAACTGCATCGCCATGATGCGCGATACCATCAACGTGGTAATGAACCCCACACCGGTTACCGATTTTACAACCAACAATGCCTGTGCCGGCGATACCACCAATTTCACCCTGACCGGTAATTTCCTGCCACGCACCAGCGAATGGCACTGGACTTTTGGCGACGGCACCTTTGCCACCTATAACGCACCTTACAGCCCG
>JBBQUX010000003.1:0-66245 GCA_038212135.1 Bacteroidales bacterium
GTGATGGTATCGCTGCAACCACCTGGTATAGAAACAATTAAGGCAACCGTGTAGTTTCCTGCCAGGTTGTAGCTATGGTTCGGATTTTGCAAACCGGAGTTGTTGGCCGTTCCGGAAGCCGGGTCGCCAAAATTCCAGTTCCAGCCGCTGATGGTACCCGTTGTATTGCTGATACTCTGATCGTTAAACATCACGGCATTTCCCTGGCAGGCGGCTCCATGAGCAAAAGCTGCGGAAGGTTTGGACAGTATAGTCACTACCCGGGTAAGCTGGTTGGTGCAACTGTCGTTGGTTTTCACCGTCAATACAACGTTAAATGTGCCTGCGTTGGCGTATTGGTGGGTTACATCGGGGCTGGCGGGGAAATTGATGTTTTGCGTGTTTCCATCGCCGAAATCCCAGTGGTAACGGGCAATAAACCCGGATGTTGTGCTGCTCATATCTGTGTAAAGCACTATATTACCCTGGCAGGTCGGTGTGCTATAGCCGAAATTGGCATCCGGAACAGGCGAAATGATAATCGGTTTTGTACGGGTGTTGCTACAGCCTGCGGTATCAGTCACCGTAAGGGTTACGGAATAGGTTCCCGGCGAAGTGTAGGTGTGTGTGGGAGCCTGTAAGTTGGAACTTCCTCCGTCGCCAAATGTCCAGCTCCAGCTGGCGATTGCTCCGACCGTCATACCTGTTGGCGTAAACGAGGCCAGGTTGTTGGCGCAGGCACTTTGGGTATTGAAATCCACAACCGGTTTGGATTTTATGGTAATGTTCCGGGTGATGGTATCCGAACAGCCGTTACCTGTAAAGGTGATCAGTTTCACAACATAGGTCCCGGCAGTTGCAAAATCATGGGTCGGGTTTTTAAGGGTGCTGGTATTGCTGGTTCCGGAAGTCGGATCACCAAAATTCCAGTTCCAGTTGCTGAGGACTTGTGTGCCGCTGACCGTGGTCAGATCTGTAAACTGGACTGATGTTCCGACGCACTGCCCGTTCATCATAAAATCGGAGGTCGGCACTCCCAGCATATTTACCAGCCTGCTTTCGGAATGGGTACAGCCTTCGTTGTTGGTTACCGTAAGGGAAACGCTGAAGGTTCCTGCTCCTATATACGTATGGCTAACATTTGGATTTGAAGGGAAAAGGATGGTCTGCGTGTTTCCATCGCCAAAATTCCATTCCCATTTATTGATAAACCCTGTGCCTGAAGTACTCTGATTTGCAAAAGCAACAGCTTGCCCCTGGCAGTTATCGGTATTGGCGGTAAAATGGGCCACCGGCGGCGGGTTCACGGTTACCGGAAGCGAAATGAATCCTTCGCAACCAGCCGTATCGGTAATGGTTAGCGTTACGGTGAAAGTGCCGGGTGCCAGGTAATTATGCGTTGTATTGCGGGTAAATGCAGTGGCTCCGTCGCCAAAATCCCAGGCATAAGTTGCCGTGGCATTGATATTGATCAGCGTACTGTCGGCCAGGAAAAGGGTAGCGCTGTTCAGGCAGCCCGGCGTATTGAAAAAGTTGGCAAGCGGTGCTGCTTTTACGGTTATGGTCTTTTGAAGCGTGTCGCTGCAACCGTTCTGATTGGTAACAATTAGGGTTACGTTGAAATTGCCGGCAGTTGAATAAGTATGGGTAGGATTTTGCAAAAAGCTGGTATTCAGCGACCCGGAAGTAGGTTCGCCAAAATTCCAGAGCCAGGAGGAGATTTGACCACCGAGGTTCTCGAGGGAGTTGTCGAGGAAAACAGCAGCCTGATCCTGGCAACTGCTCCAGAGGGTGAAACTAGCCTGCGGACGGTTGAAAACCGTTACCACCGCCTGGTATTCCGACGTGCAACCCCGGCTGTTGTTCACCGTAAGGGTTACATTGTAATTTCCCTGTGCCGGGTACTGATGCGTTACATTCGGGCTGTTCGGGAAATTGATGGCATCGGCAGGTGTTCCGTCGCCAAAAGTCCATATCCATTGCTGCAGGTAACCCTGGCCCTGTGGATTGGTGCTCAGATCGGTAAACAGGGTGATATCATTCAGGCAATTAGGCGTATTAAAACTGAAAAAAGCTGTCGGATGCGGCAAAATCACCACCGGGTGTGTCACCGTATACTGACATCCGTTAGTATCCACCACGCTGAGTGTTACCGTATACGTGCCATAGGTAGTGTATACATGGCTTGGGTTGAACGGCGCATTGTAGGTGGCAAAAGTTCCGTCGCCAAAAGTCCAGTTCCAGGTGCTGATGCGTGGAAGGAAATTTCCGCTCAGCGTAAAATAAGTTGTATCGCTGGCGCATGCATTATTGGTGGTGAAATCGGTTACCGGCGTGGGATTCATCACCACATTAATGGTGTCGCGCATCATGGCAAGGCAGTTGCCAATGGGATTTTGACCCTGAATTGAATATTGCCCGGGTACGTTATACAAACCGAAATCAAGTGATTCGCCGGTTCCTGAAAGAGATATACCAGTATTCATCCCGTTCCGGAATAAAATATAATTAAAACCCAGTTGTGATCCATCCAAAAGTATTGCAATTCCGGAATCCTCTTCGCAGAAACATCCGTTTGAGTTTGATTGTGTATTATAAATTATAAGGGTATCTGAAAACATTACAATTTCATTGGAAGCTACCGTATTTGAAGAAGGGCATATTGCATTCGATGTTAATACGCAGGAAACAATATCTCCATTTAATGGAATATACGAAAAAACAGGCTGATTGTAATTCAGTGTTTGGTTATTCACCCGCCATTCATAAACCGGTGAATTCCCTCCATTGGCAATTATTGAAGTAAATGTGACGTTTGTGCCCTTGCAAACATAATTTTTATCTTCTGCTATCAATATACTTACAGGCAGTTCCGGGTGAACAATCATTATAATAGTATTCGAGATGGCAGGATTTCCGCTTACACATTGAAGCCCGGATATCACATGGCACGATACCTGGTCGCCATTCTGCGGTGTATATGTAAAGTATTGCAGATAGTTGTTTACCAGTATTCCATTTACAAGCCAGTCAAAAACAGGAGTAGTACCTCCGTTTATTATGTTAGCTGCAAATGTCACTACGGTACCTTCACAGATAGTATCGTGGATTGATGAAATACTGATACTAACCGGTATTGGCTGTTTTATATTAAAACTTATACTGTTTGAAGTAGCCGGATTTCCGGTTGCACAACCTGCATCGGAACTGAGATTGCAGGTAACAACATCATCATTAACGGGAATAAATGAAAAAGTACCTGCATTCGCTCCGGTACTAACGCCATTTACTTTCCATTCATATCCAGGCGAAATCCCTCCGTTTACAATAAACGATGACAGCGTCACCGTTGTGCCTTCGCAAACATTGTTCTCATCTTCAATAATTGTAATTCCAACCGGCAACAATGGATATACTGTCAGCTGGATCGAATTGGATATGGCTGGATTTATTGAAGGGCAAAGTGCATTGCTGATTAAGTTGCAGCTTATTATATCAGAATCGGAAGGGATATAAGAAAAAGTTGAGGAATTACTGCCTGCATTGCTTCCATTTACAAACCATTGATATTCAGGAGATGTGCCGCTATTATTTGATATTGCTGTAAATGTTGCAGAATTTCCCTGGCAGATTGTATTCTGGTTTTCAGCAATCAATATTCCAACCGGCAACAAGGGATTAGTTGTGATTGTAATAAGATTGGACGTTGCCGGATTTGAAACTGCACATAATGCATCCGAAACCAAACTGCATCTCACCTGATCGCCATTATTTGGAATAAATGAGTACACAGGTGTATTGTTACCAACATTAGTCCCATTTAAAATCCATTGGTAAGCCGGAGTATTTCCTTCATTTAGTGTTGTAGTTGTGAAATTAACCATTTCACCCTCGCAAACAGTATTCTGATCGGCACTAATTATAATGCTCACAGGCAGTATGGGGTTTACTGCCATTGTTATTGAATCTGAAAGAGCCGGATTTCCCGAAATGCACGATGCGTTTGAGGTTAAAATGCAACTGATAACATCATTGTTATTGGGGATAAAAGAAAAGTAATCAGTATTTTGTCCTGTACCTATTCCGTTGACTTTCCATTGATATATTGGTGAGTTTCCGCAATTGGATGTAACCGCGGTAAAGGACACGGTTGCTCCCTGGCACAAATTATTACTGTCTTCATTAATCGAAATTCCGACAGGCAAAACCGCAATAACAGAAAGAACAATTGTATTGGAAGTAGCCGGACTTCCGGTTGTACATAATGCGTTATTAGCAGTTACCATACATGTTACTACGTCCGTGTTAGCCGGGATATAGGAAAATATAGGCGAATTTGTTCCTGATTGAATACCATTTACACTCCATTGGTAAACCGGTGATGTTCCGGCATTTGCAGCAATTGCTGAGAAATTAACTGATATTCCTTCGCAAATAGTAATTTGATCAGCAGAAATGGAAATGCTTACCGGATGTGAACCAATAACCTTCATTATTATTGAATTTGAAGTTACCAGATTTCCTGTTGTGCAATATTCGTCAGTGATCAATGAACATGTAATAATATCGTTATTGGCCGGGGTATAATTAAATGTATTCTGGTTGGTACCTGCATTAATGCCATTTACTTTCCATTGGAATATTGGATTAATTCCTCCGTTAACCGGAAAAGCCGTGAAATTTGCATCTGTTCCCTGGCAGAAATTGTTCCTGTCGGCTACAATACTAATACTCACCGGTAATAATTGATTCACATACATTAGTAAATCATTCGAATTGGCAGGGTTATTTATGGTACATAATTCAGATGAAGTCAATGTGCAGGTAACAAGGTCGTTATTGCTTGGGGCAAATGAAAAAACCGGAAGGCTAATTCCTGAATTGACTCCATTTATTTTCCACTGGTACACTGCAGCCGTACCTCCATTTGTTGCCGCAGATGAATAATTTACGATAGTTCCGTTGCAAACAGGATTCTGGTCAGCAGATATCGCAATGCTAACAGGCGATATTGGTAATACTGACATCATTAAGGTATTTGATGTAGCCTGATTAGCAGAAACACATGCCAGATTTGATGTCAGTATACAGCTGACATTGTCATTATTATCCGGTTCATAGGAGTATGTTGCTGAGGTAGTTCCGGTATTCGTACCGTTTACGAACCACGATAACACTGGTATTGATCCGCCATTTACAGGTGTAGCAGTGAAATCTACAAAAGTGCCCTGGCAAACACTGTTGTTGCTTTCAGTAATGGAAACGCTAACGGGTAAAATTGGGTTTACTGTCATTCCTATGCTATTTGAAGTCGCAGGGTTACCAATCGTGCAGGTTATATCCGAAATTAGCATACAGTTTACCACATCCCCATTTGAAGGAATATATGTAAACACATCTGAATTCGTTCCTGAATCAAGCCCGTTTATACTCCATTGGTATATCGGGGCCGACCCGCCATTAACTGCAGCCGATGTATATGATGCTGTGTTTCCTGAGCAGATTGTATGCTGACTTGTATTTATTGAAACACTTACAGGAAGAGGAGTTATGACCGCCATAGTCAACGGGTTCGAAAGTGAGGGATTTCCGGTTACACACAGTGCATTTGAAACCATTTTACAGGTAATAATGTCGTTGTTAGCCGGAATACAAGTGAAAAAAGGAGAGTTTGAGCCTGCATTAATCCCGTTGCGCTTCCACTGGTAAATCGGAGTGGTTCCGCCATTAGTGGCTGTTGCAGTGTAAGCTACTGCTATTCCGGGGCATATATTATTCAGATCAGAGGTAATGGCTATACCTGCCGCGAGCACAGGATTTACCGTAATAGTAACCAGGTTTGAAATTGCCGGATTGCCGGTCGAACAGGATAATCCTGATACCATACTACAGCTTACTACGTCACCATTAGCCGGCACATAACAATATGATGCTGAATTTACACCGGTTGTGCTCCCGTTTACCTGCCATTGATAAACAGGTGTCGAACCACAGTTTATAGGGCTTGCAGTAAATGTTACGGAACTGCTCTGGCAAATTTCTGAATTATCAGGGGAAATAGAAACTCCTGCGGGCAGGTTTGCACTTACAAGCATTAAAATTGTATTGGAAGTAGCAGGACTTCCCGAAACACATAAAGCATCCGAAACCATTTCACAACTTACAATATCGCCATGACTCGGGATGTGTGTAAAAGTGGTTGAATTTATTCCGTTGTTTACTCCGTTCACTTTCCATTTGTAAATTGGGTTGTCCCCTCCATTAACTGCCGTAAGAGTGTAATTCACTGTAGTCCCGGTACAAATATTATTCTGATCGGCTGAAATTATAATACTGGCAGCAAGTTGTGTGTTTACCGTCATCGTTATTTCATTCGAAGTAGCAGGGTTGCTGATCGGACAAGCAATACTTGATGTTAAAATACATGATATTTTATCTCCATTTACCGGCATATAGGAGTATGTGGCTAAGTTAGAGCCTGCATTTGTACCGTTTACTTTCCATTGATAAAAAGGTGCTGATCCACAATTTACCGTAAGTGCATTATAAGATACTGTCGTTCCGCCGCAAATATTGTTGTGATTAGCTGTAATAGTAATACTTACAGGTGAAAACGAATTAACATTTACATTCAATGTATTGGAAGTTGCCGGGTTGCCTGTTGCACATAGAGCACCTGATGTAAGTACGCAGCTTACCTGGTCACCAATAACAGGTATATATAAGTAATTTGACGAATTGGATACAGTTCCTGATCCATTCACGAACCATTGATAAACAGGGCTACTTCCTCCATTAACAGGTGCTGCTGTATATGAAACCGGCACGCCTGAACATGCAGTTGCCGGGTTTTGAGTAATAGTAACCGAAACGGGCAGCACATTGCTTACCGACATTGAAATAATGTTCGAAATTGCAGGATTAAATTTGGTGCAGGTCAGATCAGATGTAAATTCACAGGTAATAATATCCCCGTTCAGCGGTATGTATGAAAAAGTTGCAGCATTTGTTCCTGTATTCGCCCCGTTCACTCTCCACTGATATATTGGAAAGATACCTCCATTAACTGTTGTAGCAGAGTATGTAACGGTAGTTCCCTGGCAAACATTAACCTGGCTTGCTGAAATGCTTACCGAAACAGCAAACGAAGGATTTACTGTTAAATTTATAAGGTTAGAACTGGCAGGATTATTAGTGGCACATAGAATGCTTGATGTTAGCATACAATAGACAATATCGGAGTTAGAAGGAGTATAGCTAAAGAAAGGAGAATCCGTACCTGCATTTGCTCCATTCACAATCCATTGATAGGCAGGGTCTGTTCCTTCGTTGAGAGACGAGGCAACAAAATGAACTGTATCTCCATCGCAGAGCGTATTTTGATCAGCCGAAACCGAAATACTTACAGGCATAAAGTCATTTACAACCATAAATACCTGGTTCGAAGTTGCCTGTACTCCATTCGCGCACGAAAGGTTCGAAGTGACCCGGCATTCAACTATATCTCCATAAGCCGGTACGTAATTAAAATCAGGTGAATTTGAGCCAGAGTTCAGTCCATTCACAATCCATTGAAATTCCGGTGCCGTTCCTCCATTTACAACAGTTGAGCTAAAGTTCACTATATTTCCCTGGCAGCTGTTATTTGAACTTTCAACAATCGTAACACTCACTGGCATCGAATTGAAAATTGCCATTGAAATAACATTCGAAACAGCAGGATTATCCGTAACACATGTTATACCTGAAGTTAGAACGCATGAAATCAAATCACCATTGAGCGGAATATAAGAAAATAAAAAACTATTGGTTCCTACATCAATTCCGTTTACTTTCCACTGAAAGGATGGTAATACTCCGCCATTTACTGGTGTAGCAAAAAAGTTTACGGTTGTTCCCTGGCACATATCATTCTGATCCGCAGAAATAGAAATGCTCACCGGCACAAGAGTTATCACGATCATTTTCATGTTATTCGATAAAACTGTATCGTAAAGTAAACAAGGCGCATCTGATTTCAATGAACAGGTAATACTTTCGCCATTCACAGGAACACAGGTATATGTTGATGAATTAGTTCCTACATGTATTCCATTCCTTTTCCATTGAAAAGCAGGGTTTGTTCCACCGTTGGTAGTTGATGCCGTATATAATACTGACATGCCTGCACACACAGGATTGGCACTGGCTATAATTGAAACCGAAGGCACGTCGTAAGGCAATACGGCTATACTAAGCTGGTTCGAATTTAAAGGGTTGCCAGTTGCACATGATATACTTGAATACAAAATACAACTTACGATATCTCCGTTTGCAGGAGTATAACTAAAAGTATTTTGATCCGTACCATGATTGCATCCGTTTACCTGCCACTGATAAACAGGATATGACCCCCCGTTTAATGGAAATGCAGTAAAATTCACAACTGATCCCTGGCAAACAGTTTCAGCACTGGCATTAATTGTAATTGCGGCAGCGAAGGATAAACTTACACTCATTATCAGGGAATTGGACGTAGCCGGATTACCTTGAATACAAGATTCTGAAGAAGTAAGAATGCATGTTACAACATCACCGTCATTGGGGTTATATGTGAATATTGAAGCATTGGTACCTGCATATAACCCATTAACCTGCCATTGATACGAAGAAGAACTTCCGGCATTTTCGGGCATTGCTGTGAAATTGACCGCAACGCCGTCGCAAATATTATTTTGGTCAGAAGTAATCTGAACACCAAGCGGTAATATTGGAAATACATCCATTAAAACCGTATTTGAAATTGCGGGATTATTGCTTAAACATAAAAGATCCGATGTAAGCTCACAGCTAACAATATTTCCGTCCAAAGGAATGTAACTATATGTGGATGAGTTAGTACCCACATCAGCCCCGTTAACTCTCCATTGCAAGTGTGGTGTTATGCCGGCATGAACTGTTGAAGCTGTGTAAGTTACAATAGTTCCGGTACAAGCTGCATTTTGGTCTTCAGAAACGGATATGCTTGCGGGCAGCATGGGGTTCACCGACATGGTAACCACATTCGACATGGCGGGGTTACCAAGTGTACACTGATAATCAGAAGTAACCATACATGTTACTAAATCTCCTTCATTCGGTACATAAGTATAGGTAGGTGAATTTGTACCGGAAATTATATCGTTCACCGACCACTGAAAAACGGGTGAAGTGCCTCCGTTAACTGTCGTACTATTAAAAGTAACAATTGATCCCAGGCAGATATTATTATCGTTTTCCGATATCAGGACATTTACCGTTTGCCAGGGTATAACCGTCATTGCAATTGAATTTGAAACTGCGGGACTACCTGATACGCACAATGCATCTGAGGTTATGCAGCAAACAATTAAATCACCATCAAGTGGAATATATGAGAAGATTGCTGAATTTGTACCGGCATTCAAACCGTTAACTTTCCACTGGTATTGTGGGAAGCTTCCACAATTAACTGTAGCTGCTGATAAAATAACTATAGTTCCATGGCAGGATGCGGTTTGAGATGCCGAAATAGAGACACTTACGGGCAGAATAGGGCTAACACTCATCACCAGTAGGTTCGAAACCGAAGGATTTCCTGTGGCACAAACCAAATCTGATGTAAGTAAACATGTAACCTCATCGCCATTAGCCGGTTGATAAGAAAAATATGGAGAGTTTAGACCTGTATTTACATTATTTACCCTCCACTGGATTATAGGGGAAATGCCACCGTTACCTGGCGTAGCTGTAAAATTAATTGTAACCCCACTACAAACATTGTTCTGATCGGATGCAATCGCCACACCAGCCTGAAGTTGCGGATTTACTCCAATTGTAACTGTGTTTGATATTGCCGGGCTTCCGATTGAGCAAACGGCATTATTTGATGTCAGCACACAGCAAACCTTGTCGCCTTCAGCTGGAATATAGGCATATGATGGTAAATTTCCTCCGGCTGGTAACCCGTTCACTTTCCATTGGTAAAACGGATAAGTTCCTTCGTTTACCGCAGTAGCAATTAGTATAACTTGTGATCCGGGGCAAACCGGGTTCGAAAGTGCTTCAATTGAAATACTTACAAGGCGTTCAGGCTCAACTTCAACCAGGGCCAATCCTGTTAAGTCAACCGGGTCCGCTGGCCCGCTGTCATCGCTGAGACTTGCAATAGTATAAACGGTTGTCGCATCAGGGCTTACTGTTACTATTATTGTTGGGGCGTAACCCGAAAAAAGGGTTCCGTCACTCAGTGCACCGGAAATTAATCCTGTACCTTCAACGTCCAGAAGAAGATCTGTGTTTTGCCCGCTGCAGATTGTTGTCGATCCGCTTAGTATACCGGAAAGTATTCCCTTGAGAATTGGAATAGTATTTTCTGGCAGGCTTGAAATTTCTTTGTCCGAAACCTTAGATTTTGAGTTCAGATATTCAGTGCTTTGGTTGGCGGGAATGAATTGATTCTGAAAATTCATTGCCAATTTATAAAGATCAATACCAAATCCTGACTTCCCTTTTTGCTCGCTCAGTGGTAGTTTGCTGCTTTGGCAGTCCTGCTCGTAAGCGGTTGTTAATATGGAGAATAAATATGAATAATATATATTTTCGGGGTTGGTTTTGGAAGGAAAATCTGAAGAATTGATTTTACCCGGAAAATATTCTGCTTCTATGCCTGGTGTTGAATAAACAGACAAGAAGTTTCCTCCCTGTGATTCAAATGATACAAGGATAGTTAAAATACATAAAACCAGAGATTTAACAATCATTTTTAAGCTGTAGTCGGAATAAAGTTCGCGGGAGTTCTCTGTTTTACAAATCTACAATAATATTTTAACAAAAATTAAGATTTCATTAACATTTTTTTTTGAGTGAATGAATAAAACTACAGCCAAAAATATAATCTTCTGAAATTTGCAATAATGGATGCTAGTTAGAATTAATCATAAGGGCTGATTCCTTTCAATACTGGTTATAAGTATTTTAATTATCATCTGACCAGGAATGAAAAAAGCCGTCAAATACTGACAGCTTTTTCGAAATAGCAGTTACTGGAATGGCTCAGAGGCCTTATTCGGCTTGAGGCAGTTCAATATTCATTTCTTCTGTTGATTTATATTCTACGTAAAACTTTTTTACATCGAATTTCAGGGAATCAAATTCGTTTTCCGGCAATTCGTCAATTTCAACTGTACCAGCGTCGTTCATAAAGTTATCTGCATCGAACTTAAGATATTCCAGGTCAGTAGCCGGTAATTCAATATTGTCATCTGAACTGAGACTGTTTTCGGATGTATAATCTGAAACATCGAATTTCAAATAATCATATTCATCTTCCAAATAGCCAGCAACATTGAATTTCAGGTAACTGAAATCAGATTCTTCAACAGGCAAAGCAATCAGATCTGCTTTAGCAGCTTCTTCAGTTTCGGGGTAGTCGGCTACATTAAATTTCAGATAATTGAAATCAGCAGATGGTATTGCCTGAGCAGTGGGTTGTGTTTCTTCTGTTCTGTAAGCTACAGATGCCAGTGCGGTGGTGTGCGAAAGCATATTTGTTTTATAATTGGTGAAATCGTAAGTCGAAACCTGGTAGGAATGTTCTGCATCCATGTAGCTGGGGGTTCCGCCAAAGGTTATCATCAGGAAGAAAGCTGCAATGCTCGAAACTAATATTGATGTTTTCATGGCTTTTTGATTTTGAACCCTTTCGGGTATTTGGGTTTTTGGTTTTTTATTTTGTATTTGAACATATGACGTGGTGGGCAAATAAATGTTACAGCTAAAAGGGTTAATGAATGTTTAAATCGGTTAATGCGGTAAAATTCCCGGTGAATACGCTTAAAATTATGATGAATTTATGCTGTAAATTGCTTGAAAGCAATGAATTGTATCTGAAAAAAAATCAATTTTCTGAACCCAGGCATATGACCAGCATGTCAGGATATAGTTTCGCCGGGAAAAGATATGCTTTGATTTTTGTACTAATTTTGGTAAAAGTAAAATTGACCATGAGTTCCTGTTTAATTGCCTTTATAATTCATGATTAACAGCCGTTACAATATGAAAAAACTGATTTTATTACTTAGTATAATGATATCACTAGTAGCACAAGCACAAATCGACTCAAAAAAAACAGCATTGCTGATCATTGATATTCAGAATTTCTATTTTGCAGGTGGTGTCTTGGAATTGACTGATCCTATCCCTGCGAGTCTCAATGCCCAGAAGCTGCTTTTTAGTTTCCGGCAAAGTGAGCAATTGATTGTTCACATAAAGCATGGTTCAGGTGCCAGGTCAGAAATACATGAAAATGTTGTTCCGCTGGCAGCCGAAAAAATAATCGTTAAAAATGAAGTGAACAGTTTTCTGAAAACTGATTTGCTGGACTATTTAAATAAAAATGAAATCACGAACCTCATAATCTGCGGTATGCAGACTCACATGTGTGTGGAAGCCGCCACCCGGGCAGCAGCTGATTACGGATTCGAATGCACTGTAATTCACGATGCCTGTGCGACCAGAAGCCTTTCATTTAACCGGAAAACAGTGAAAGCTAAAGATGTTCATACATCAACTCTCGCAACTCTTAAATCGTATTCAAAAATTATGAGCACAAATGAGTTTTTAAATAAAAAGGATAAGAATTCAAAATGAACTCTGTTCATCATCCCTGAAACCTGAAACCTGAGACTTTGAAACTCTGCACTTCGGCTTGTTTCGACTTCGTAAAACAACCATCGCTCAGTGCATTGAATCGTTATAACCCTCCATACTCTCCAAACCCTTCAAACTCTCCAAACCCTTCAAACTCTTCAAACCCTTCAAACTCTCCAAACCCTCTAAACCCTCCAAACCCTTCAAACCCTTCAAACCGAACCCCCAATCCCTGAAAAAATGCTTCCCGATTCTCAACTCCTTCTTCAGCTGGTCGAAATGAAGATGCCTTTCGGAAAATACAAAGGCACTCTGTTGTGCAACCTGCCTGTTTCATATTTAGAGTGGTTTAACCGTAAAGGTTTTCCAGATGGGAAACTTGGTATGTTGCTCCGCACTATTCATGAAATAAAACTTAACGGGCTCGAAGACCTTCTCGATCCAATCAGAAAAATGCAAAAGTTGTGATGAAAGCCTCAACAATCAGCACTATAAAAAAGGAATTAAATATTTTGCCAACCGCTGATGTGGTTGATCTTTGCCTGAGATTGGCAAAATATAAAAAGGAAAATAAGGAATTACTCAGCTACCTGTTATTCGATTCCAATAATGAGCCTGAATACATCCGGAATGTGAAGGCAGACATTGATAGTCAGTTCGGGGGAATAAACCTTAGCCACTTGTATTTTGCAAAAAAGAGCGTTCGTAAAATTTTGAAAACTACTATCAAATTTATCCGGTATTCGGGGCATAAGCAAACCGAAGTTGAGCTGCTTATCTATTTTTGTACCAGGCTAAAAGCATCAGGCATTCGCATCGAATCCAGTAATTCACTCAGCAATCTGTTTGCAAACCAGGTGCGAAAAATCAGGCAGGCCATCAGTGTGCTGCATGAAGATCTTCAGCATGACTATAATGAAGAACTGGCTGCAATGATTAAACGCCAATAAGTCCCGGCTTCTGACTCTAATTTCTTTATGAAATGCCTGTCGATAAAAAAGGCCGCCAGAATATGGCAGCCTTTTCTAAGCAGTACTATTGGTTATTTATTGATAACAAACCGCTTACTGAAACCAGTCTGTTTATTTTTGAGTTTCAGTATATAGATGCCATTGGTAAGTTGCGAAAGGTTCAGGGAATGCAGAAATTCATTTCTAATATTCAATCCTGATTCAGTATATAGAAGTTTGCCATTCAAATCATAAACATTCAGATCGTACTTACCCGCTGGTATGGCCTGGCTTCTGATTGCAAACTGGCCTGTGTTTGGGTTTGGATACAATTCAATGAGCTTACTATCGGCATATTCCTCAATTCCGGTGCAGTCGAAGAAGGATACAGAGGCATTGCCTGTGGTAATACATCCATTGGCATCCGTCACCGTAACTGAATATAAATGAGTTCCCAGGCCTTTGCCAATAGTGTCAATCTGAATTTCAGAAGTTGTAGCACCACCCGGAGTCCATAAATATGACTGTGGATTGCTTATGGCGACATCAAACGTAAGTGTTTGATTTCCGCATACAGATGTATCGTTGATAGCAACAGCGGGTAATGAATTAATTTTAACTACCTGAGTGGCAGTACCCGGGCATCCGTTTGTAGGATCTGAATACGTGTAGCTAATGGAAATATCACCAACGCCTGCAATATTTGGGTATAGAGTGTCACTTGAAACGCCATTGCCAGAGAAAACACCTCCTGAGGGAGAAGCAGTTAGCTTGACAGGTGAAGCACTTACACACACAGCAGCAACAGCATTTATAGTAACCAGGGGTATGGCATTTACTGTTATTGCCTGGATAAAGGAATTTGTACAACCATTTACATCAGAATAGTAATAGGTTATATCATGATTTCCTGCTCCGGCAACAGCCGGATTGAATGAAATCCCATTTGCCACACCATTTCCTGAATAGAAACCTCCTGTGGGAGTACCTCCGAAAAGATTGAATATAGCAGCTGATTCACAAACAGTATCAAGCGGATTGAGATATACCATTGGTAATTCATTGATAGTCAATGAAACAGTGGCAGGCTGACTTTCACAACTGTTTGTTGTTTGAGTTACCGTATAATTGTAAATTCCTGTCGAAGCCTGGCCAGTATTAAATGCAGGTCCGGTTCCAACTGCAGTATTGCCTGAATACCATATCAGATCGGTTCCGGTGGCAGTAAGTTCAGGAACCGGCTGGCCGAAACAAATTGCCTCACTTGTGGCTAATGGAGGCTCAGGCGATGGTTTTACCGTGATATAATTGCTCATTACGCTTGTGTTCGAGCCCATTAGATTGGTAACAGTTAAAGTAACATCGTAACTTCCTTCTGTACTATACACAATTCCGGTTGGATTTTGAACAGTGGAAGTGGCTGGGGTTGCACCGGGGAATGACCATTCCCATGAACTTGGTGGGCCTGCAGAAAGATCAGTGAAATTAGTTGGCTGTCCTTCGCATGGATTTGTATTACCTGATGTAAAATTAGCTGTAGGCGGTAATGAAGCAACAACCCTTACTGTAACAGTGCGTTTATGAATGGGTGAGCCATTGCTTCCGGTCGTAGTGATTGTTACTGTGTAATCTCCGACCGGAGCGGTATTGCTGCTGATCTGGATCGGTATTTGTCCCGGATAAGACCATAGTTTATTTCCTTCCGGGTATGAAATGTTGAACATTCCAATCGCCGCATTTACGCTTGCACTCACAAAAACAGTGTCAGTGTATAGTTTAACACTGGGTATTACGGCATAAAAAGTTGCAACAGGAGCAATTGTGTCTATTGCGGGTTGCGCCCTGAGTCCGTAATCCGGGAAATATCCAACATAGCTGCCAAAGTTTCCATCGCGGAAATCAGTCCACGCCAAAATAGATGTTACTCCATTTGAAGCAACACCATTATAATCGCCGTAATAGGCAGGTGAGCCTCCGCCACCGCAGGATGTGCAATTAATCTTCATTTTTTTATTCGAAATCTTTTGATTAGGCTCAAAATTTATACCATCTGTAGTGTATGCTGCATACATCATTGCACTGTCACTTGTCGGGCAATCGCGGGTATCCATCCATGAAATGTATAGTCTGCTTGTTTTTGAATCATGCCATACTGCTGGAAACCAATTGCTGTTATTCTGTGAATTAATATCGTCATTAACCGTTTTTGATGCTGACCAGGTAGTTCCGCCATTATCCGAATAGCGGCAGAAAATATCGGGTTTATTGCCATTTCCGGACGGGAAATTTGATGCATATACTAAATAGAGTCTTCCGCGATTAGGTCCGTAGCTGTTATCAACTGAAATAAACGGATATGGACGTGTTCTCATATTTTGAACTGAATTCCGCCCGTTCGAGTTTACTCCTACATAATTGGAAAAATTCTGTGATGATTTAAATGTGTATGACTGACCACCATCATTCGATTCGTAGAATGTGTAAGTTGATGCAAATGAACTTCCCGAATTGGTTACAACATAAATTGCGCCACCCTGATTCGATTCTTTGGGCCCTACTGCAACCATCATTCCAGGGAGCGATTGAGTGTTCATATTCTGGGTATTGGTAAAATTTGCCCCGTTATTGATTGAGCGGGCATGATTTCCACCGCTGTTAGCAGTCATAACAGTATAAATGTAATTTGAATAAGCACCCCCTGTCTGATCGGCAGCAATCCAGTTTTTATCTGCCCCAGCAATCGCAATCACAACCGGATCCCATGTTTGTCCAAAGTTTGTTGAAGTGGCAACTTTACAGCCCGATATATTCCCATACATGTTTTCATAAATAAGTCTTCCTGTACTATCGCTGGTAACAACCACATCACCGGCCATGCCCGTCCATGAAGGGTTTGATGCCGTCCAGTCGAAGCCATTTGAGGTGCGGTAACCCTTTCCTCCGGCAGTTCCGGTTGAATTCCATACTGCGTACATTTCTGTCGGGTTAAGCGGATTAATGGTTATGCTGCATTCAGCAAAATCTGTACCCAGCTTAAAATTATCATAATCACCTATGGTTACCACTGTTGCCAGTGACGCATCGCCATCGGGTGCTTTATATCCCGGTACCATTACCATCGGGTCGCGGTGAATATTATTATCTTTGGTAGCAGGCTGCGCAAATGATTTTATTCCGGTTAAAAGGAATAATGTTACGCTAAATGCAATTAATACATTAACAGTAAAAATTTTCATGTTTAAAAGAAATTATGTGGAGATGAAATTATTTAAAGATTACGTTGGATGAATCTTTTATTGTGCAAATTTAAACTATTTTCAATTACTTTTGTTCACCCAAGATAACACTATTAACCTTAACACAAAAAAATTATGAAATTTAGTCTTTTTCAGAAAGTATTAGCTTCAGTCAGCCTCGTTGTATTTGTTGTTTTATTAACAGGTTGTCCTTACTCGAGTAGCGTTCCGATTGATGAAGGAACGGTTAAAATAGCAGCCGCTCTCGAGGGACAATGGTTGAGTTCACAGGATTTGGAATCAGAAAATCCAACTTATTATATTATTTCTAAAGAAAATAAGTTTCGCGCTAGTGCAAAAAAAATGGAATTTTCATCATCCGATAGTGCGTACAATGAAACCATTTATCACCTCACTTTTTCAGATGTAAATGGTGATATCTTTATGAACGCTATCGAAGATGGTGGTACAACTTATAATTTGTATAAATTTAACTTCGATGAAAAAGCTGTTGAAATAAATACTTCCGAAGTCACTGATTATATTAAGGAAACCTTCAGTACATCAAAAGAGTTAAATGATTTTATTGCCAAAAATAAGTCGAACAGCTATTTCTTTACCAATACAAACGAAACATACGTTCGTAAATAAAGGAACAAAACTCAAAGCAGGATTAATCTGCATTTTTAAAACCCAAGTCTCAAATTCCAAATTTCAAGTCCCGGGAAGGATAAGGAAATAATAATGTGAAGATCAAAAGAAATGATGTCTTGAAATTTGGGTCTTGAAATTTGGGACTTGACATTTCAAATCAGCAATTTATCTCTTTCTGAAAAATGCCTTTTAAAGATTGCTGATCACTTCCTTAAAAAGCCGGATAAGCTTGATTTCAGCTTTCCCGGCTGTTTCGAGTATATCCTCAAGCCTTGCCGGAACCAGGTTATCCGGGTCGCACAAATCAGTAATTACCGATACTGCAGCGCAAGGTAAGCCCATATGATTCGCAACAATTACTTCGGGTACTGTCGACATTCCTACAACATCAGAACCAATCATGCCAAGGTAGCGGTATTCGGCACGGGTTTCGAGGTTAGGACCGGGAACAACGGCATAAACTCCCTTGTGCAGCGTTATGTTAAGCCTGGCTGCAGCTGATTCCATTTTTTTGTTTATAACAATTGAATATGGGCAACTCATGTCCGGGAAACGCGGTCCAAGTTCGTTAATATTTGTGCCGGTCAGCGGATTTTCAGGCAGCAGATTAATGTGATCGTCGAGCAACATCAAATCGCCTTTTTCGTAGCTTTTATTAATTGCTCCGGCAGCATTCGAAAGGAGTAACCACTTAACGCCCAATAGTTTCATTACCCTTATCGGCAAAGTTACCTGCTGAAGCGAATACCCTTCGTAAATATGAAACCGACCCTGCATGGCAAGTACTTTATGTCCTTCCAGATTTCCATAGATTAACCTTCCGCGATGTGATTCAACGGTAGATACCGGGAAATGAGGTATATCGGCATAATCGATTGCAACTTCAATATCAATTTCCGAAACCAGTCTCCCCAAGCCGGTTCCTAAAACGATTCCTGTATCAGGAGAAGTAATACCTTTGCTTTGTAGAAAAGCTGCGACTTCTTTGATTATTTCAAACATATATGGTGTATAAAATGTTAAATTACCACAAGAAAAGAACTTTGTGTAAGTTGCGGGGTAGCGACTGCAAAATTACACAATCGCATCAACTCCTGGATTCATATATTTAGAATTTATACTTTGGATACACAAAACTTTGAAAAGCTACGCGAACAACTAAGTACAAATTTCATCTGGCCATCGGTGTATATGTTTAAATTTATTGCACCGGCTGATAACCGTATTTTTGCCTTGTTGCACGACCTGTTTCCGCAACAGGCTGATTTCACCAACAGGCATTCGGCAGGCGGCAAATATGTGAGCATTACCGTGAAAGAAATGATGCTCAGTGCGGATGAAGTTATTGAGCGATACCAGAAAGCATCGGCCATTGAGGGTGTGATCGTACTATAATTGTTTTAGCTTTATTTTTAACAGCATGAATAACACCAATCTCATTCAAAATATACGAAAGTATGTTGAACTTGACGGAAACAAAATTCCTGTTCTGGAAAAATACGTTAACCCTGTTAGCTTTACTAAAAATGAGTTCTTGTTAAAAGAAGGCCAGGTATGTCGATCCATGTATTTTGTTGAAAAAGGCTGCTTACGAATGTTCTTTATAAATAAAAAATCAACCGAACAGATTACGCAATTTGCGATTGAAAACTAGTGGTTATCCGACTACTTTAGCTTTATGGATAAAATCCCTACTTATTATTACATCCAGGCTATTGAAAAGTCTGAAATAGCAGTGATTGATACCCTTTCATATGATGAATTGCTCAAAGAAACACCACAATTGGAAAAATATTTCAGGATAATTATGCAAAAAGCTTTGGCCGCTGCGCAATACAAAGCAAAAACACCTGTATTCAGCGTGTTAGCAGGTATATTGATTGTTGCAGTTTCATCTCCATGTTGCACTCCATCAATTTCCTGTATTACCTGATATTCTCCTCCATTAGCAGAAGTCTGGTATAAACAAACAGTAGCCTTTTGAAGGTATGCTAAGTTTTTAATTGTCACTACTATTGAATTATCTTCATCCAATCCAATATGTCTGGGCGTTACTTCCGCAATAAATCTTACAGGTTTTTTTGTATAATACATCATTTCGGGATCACCAAATTAGTTATTTGTAAGATATGTTTCATAATTATAATAATAATCATAATAAGGGCTTTTCCCTACATACCAAGCCCAGTCTGCTGTGCAATATCGGGTTTGTGTTTGATTAGTTCCCATATGGCAAGCTTTTAAAACTGAAGTTAAAGCACCTAATTTGTACTCTCCTGTAGGATCCAATCAACAAACTTGTTCAATGGTATAGAATTTACAAAGTTGTCAGGTACAACCACAACATAATCCATATTTGCCACTGTAGTTGAGCTTTGGTCTTTTTGTTTGATTACCTCAATATTGCTGATAAATGAATCTATCATTTCAGGGTTTTTTAATTATAGCAGATAATTCACTGACATAATAGTTAAAAAAAGATCTTACCATCTTTACGGTTTGAGTTCCGTTATTTCCATTATTATCTGAATAATAAACAATTATATTCTTGGAAGTGCAAAACACAAGTTTATTTTCCTTTGGATAATATTTGAATGGAGTAAGATCAATTGTAACAATTTGTGCCAAATACCAATATCCAATATTAGAAATTGGCTCATCTGATGGGAAATAAGAATTGTTTAACTAAACTGACGAATCAATAGACGTAAACCCTGGTACAAGGCAATTAATGCAAGTTGGAACAGGAGACTGTGCAGGGAATATCTTATGGCTTAAGAAAACCATAGTAGTATCTCCGCCGATAATTTTAATACTATCAATTCGACTCTGAGTTGGTATGAGAAATTTAACAGAAACCATGGGTAATGCAGGCTGCCCAGGTTGAGAAAGCGTCGCATCTGGCAATGCGGGGAAGTAGGTGTATATCTGATTGTCAGGACATAAGGCATCACACATAACAAAATCAGAAATTGAAAATCTTTCAGAGTGATTAATCTGGCAGATTGAATGCAATGAGCAGATAACCAGAGTAATGATAATAATATGTTGCTTCATAATTTTATAAATTTTAGGATATGTAAACATAGTGTATATTAGTAAAATTGCAACATAGTCAAGAAAAAAATATAGGTAATTAATCTCTTATTAGAATTACAATCATAAACCAACCAATTCCCATCAATTGCAAATTAAAGAGTGAAAAAGCAAATCTTATCCCTGACCTCCGTTGGAATATGGCCTTTCAACTCAGATTCTATCGTTTGTCAGCCCAATTGCTCACTATCACCGGAAACTCATTTTCAAAATTCGGGGTAAACACTCCTTTCCCCAGATTTTCCCTGATTTCGCCAATCGTCCAGAAACGACCGTCTTCAATTTCCATTTTATTAAAAACCGGTGTGGCGTTATACAATGCCATAAAGCTGAAAACCAGTTCCGATTCAACTGCTGATTCCCATTTGTATTTTGCCAATGGAACAGGATGAATACCTGTTATATTCAGTTCTTCAGCCGTTTCACGGAGCAGAGCCTGTTCAATGGTTTCTCCCAGATCGACATGTCCGCCAACGGCTGAATCCCATTTCCCAGGTTCAACATCTTTGTGCAATGCTCGTTTCTGAAGGTAAATTTCACCTTTACTGTTGAAAATTTGTAAGTGTACAACCGGATGAAGTTTTCCTGGTCCGCTGTGGACTTCCTTGCGTGTTGCTTTCCCGATTATTTTACCTTCTTCATCCACAAGGGGAACCCATTCATCAGCAGGATGTACAGTGGATTTTACTTTTCGTTTAGATGTAAGGTATTGCCATGCGAAATACAGCCCGAAAAGTATATAGAGTAATCCGCCGCTGATAAATGCCCATGCTTCCTTGCTCATGAAATATGCCGAATAAATGATCAGTAAAGTATAACCCAGCATCATCCAGAATAAAATGCGCATAGTTTCCTGCATGGCTTTTTCTGCTCCGGCAGGCATCTTCATATCACCCATATAGCGTTGGGTATAAATCATCATCAGGTTTTTACTGCTAAAAGCTGAATAACCAAGTATGCCGCATAATAGCAGGTTGATTAGTGCAGGCTTTAGCTTAAAGAATATCTCATCTTTCAGCGCAAGTGAGATTCCTCCCAATGCAACCAGCAAAGCAGTGTCAAAAAGCACAAATCTGTCAAGACGACGCTCGCGGACAAAAACATATATTAGTTGAACCACTCCGAATATAACAGCAACTACAAGCCCAGCCTCCGTTGACCAGAAAAAATCAACAAGAATAAATACAAAGATTGGCAGTAATCCTGGCAGTATCTTTTTGAAAAGGTTTAGCTGGCTGGTATCCATAATCTTTAAATTTCGTATGTATGATGTCGGATGTTAAATTTTGGAGAAAAAAAATTATTGAATCACTAATTGCAACCCCCGAATCACAAATCGGATTTCTCTTTTCACTAGCCTCACTAAACAAAAAAGGAGCCCTTCCGAGAAGAACTCCTTTTCTGAAAATAAATTTATTTATTTGGCAAAACTTATAGCCCTTGTTTCACGAATAACTGTAATCTTGATCTGACCCGGATAGGTCATTTCTTCCTGTATCTTACGTGAGAGGTCGAAAGCTATCTGGTTCGATTCTTCATCGGTAACTTTATCAGCTCCGACAATTACGCGCAGTTCGCGACCTGCCTGAATAGCATAGGTTTTAACTACACCAGGGTAGGAGAGGGCAAGCTCTTCGAGTTTGTTAAGACGCTGAATATATGCTTCCACCACTTCGCGGCGGGCTCCCGGACGGGCTCCCGAAATAGCATCACACACCTGAACGATCGGAGCAATTAGTGTCTCCATCTCTATTTCATCGTGGTGGGCACCAATGGCATTGCATATATCCGGTAGCTCTTTGAATTCCTTGGCAATCTTCATACCGAGGATTGCGTGTGGCAATTCGGCTTCGTTTTCGGCAACTTTTCCAATATCATGGAGAAGTCCGGCGCGTTTGGCTTTTTTTACATTCAGCCCCAGTTCGGCAGCCATGGTAGCGCAGAGATTAGCCACTTCGCGCGAATGTTGCAAAAGGTTTTGCCCGTAGGATGAACGATATTTCATTTTACCTATCAACCGAACGAGTTCAGGATGGAGACCGTGAATACCAAGGTCGATGGTAGTTCGTTTACCAGCCTCAATCATTTCCTGTTCAACCTGTTTTTTTGTTTTGGCAACAACTTCTTCGATACGGGCCGGGTGAATACGGCCATCAGTTACCAGTTTGTGTAATGACAGTCGTGCAATTTCGCGGCGCACCGGATCGAAGCCGGAGAGAATAATGGCATCGGGCGAATCGTCAATAATAATTTCAATGCCGGTAAGTGCTTCAAGGGCGCGGATGTTACGTCCTTCGCGACCAATAATTCGGCCTTTTATTTCTTCGCTTTCAATATTGAAAACGGAAACGGTATTTTCAATAGTTTGCTCGGCAGCAGTACGCTGAATGGTTTCGACAATAATCTTTTTGGCTTCGTTGTTGGCTTTCAGTCTGGCTTCCTCAACTATTTCGTTGATCTGGGCCATGGCCTGGGTCTGGGCTTCGTCCTTCAGGTTTTCGACAAGTTGATTCTTTGCTTCTTCAGCAGTAAAACCTGAAATAATTTCTAGTTGATCGATATATTGTTTATGTGCTTTGTCAATTTCCTGCTGTTTCCGGCTAATTATTTCTTTTTGCTGGTCGAGAGTTACTTTGGTTTCTGTAAGTTCTTTGAATTGTTTCTGAACTTCTTCGTTCTTTTTCTGAATTTCGTCGTGACGTTGGTTAAGTTGTTGTTCGCGTTGTTTCTGACGGTTTTCGTTTTTTGCTACATTGTTGTTTTTTTCCTGGATCATATTTTCGTGATCCGTTTTTAACTGGAGAAACTTCTCTTTGGCCTGAAGCATTTTTTCTTTTTTGACCATTTCGGCTTTCTCTTCGGCGTCCTGCAGCAGGTGGATACTCTTTTTCTCGATCGCCTTTCGCAGGAGGGTGGTCGCGAGGGCAAGCCCTGCACCTAACCCGACAATAGCTGTAATAACAGCTACTATAATATTGCTCATTTCATGTTGGTATATGGTGGTTAAACATATAACCGGGCATGGATCAGAAAGAAGAAAAAAGAAAAAACCCGCGATTAATTCATGCATTTCGGGAAACCCCAAAACGACAAGTTTAGGCTGCCTGAAATCGTCGGGCTTCCAATGTCCCCCTGAAGGGATCCGTATACCCGAAAGTATACGGTAAGGCCTGTCCTGTTATTTCAATAGCTTCGCCCGATTGTAAATATGTTGAGTTTCCAAACGGATTGAATTAATGCGGGTTTTAATCCTTGTATTTTCAAAGAACGTGTAACATCAGTCTTTTAAAGCATCGGTCAGTATGCGGTCAATCTCACTTAGTGTCGGGGATAAACTGTTGGCAGCAAATTCTACTTCGTTATGATTATTAATAGCCAAAGTAGCAAAATGTAATACTACCATTGCCAGTAAATCCTGTTTGTCGCTGTAGCGAAAGTTTTTTGCATAGTGGTTGATTTGTCCTTCAATATGTTTCGCGGCTTTACGAATTGTTTCTTCCTCATTACGGTTTACAGTAAGCTTATAAGGTCTTCCTGCAATGTTAATGGTGATGGGTAATTCGTCGGCCATAGGCTTTTATATTGTTTTATTGTTTAAAAGATCAATGCATGTATCAAGTTCCCGCAGTAGTTCATTTATCTTCTTTTTGGCTTTGGATGATTCCTTGCCGGTTGGGATTGATTTTGCTATTGTTAGTATTTGTATTTGTTTTTCTAGTTCAAGTATTATTTTTTTTTGTTGAAGTAAGCTATTTTCGGTTTCAAGGTATTTTTGTTCCAGTTTGATGAATTCATCTTTAAGTGTTTTGTGCCTGAGTACTAGTTGCCTGCTTTTGATATCCAGTCCTTTAACCAGCTTGCTTAAGTCTTCCATTTATTTAATCGCACTTGACACTTGAAGTAACAGGTGCAAAGATAACTACTAAAAGAGATATTAACAATAATATAACATTTATTCTGGTAAAAATAGTTTAAGTCATTTTAAATCAATTTATTAATTCGAAGAACCCTTTTTCGGAATTATATGCGAATATTTCGCCTGTTTCAATAATATAGTGCCAGCCGCTGATATTCAGCTCGCCGGCTTTGTGCTTCTCGGCAATATAAGGATAGGTGAGCAGATGCTTTAATTGTTCTACTACATTCATTTGTTCGGTAAGCCATTCGCGGGCAGCGGCATTTGCTTCGGGCAAAAGTAAATTTACTTTATCGCGAACCGGCATGGATAATTCGAGCCATTTGCGGGTATGAGGTAATTTCTCAAAATAAGAATCAGGTTTATAAAGAGCCGCACACCCGCCGCAATTCGAATGACCGCAGACAATAATATTTTCCACTCCAAGTGCCTGAACAGCAAATTCAATAGCCGAAATAGTTGCCAGGTATTCGCCCGAAAACTTATAATTTGGTACTATATTAGCTATGTTGCGGATAATAAAAAGTTCGCCGGGCATTGTGGCAGTAATCATATTCGGAACCAGGCGCGAGTCGGAACAACCGATAAAAAGGGTATGTGGTTTCTGTTCGTTGCCAAGATTCTGAAAAAGAGTTTCATGGGCTTCGAAATCATTTTGCCTGAATGTAACCGCACCTTCGAGTAGTTTTTTCATTGATATTCAATTGATTAAAATTTGAATTGCATTCTGCTCAGTATAATGTGTGTATATTCGAAACAATAATAGTACAATCTTTCCTTCGGATGAAGAAAATAAAATTGACATTGCATTTTATTTTTCACTTATATTTGTGTCATGACAGAGGAATTCCTGCATTATATCTGGCAATACCGAATTTATAGCCCTCATCTCGTGCTGCAATCAGGCGAAAAGGCTGAGGTGCTGCACCCCGGAATTCATAACAGCGATTCTGGTCCTGATTTTTTTAATGCTAAGATCAGGATCGGAGAAACCATCTGGGCTGGAAATATTGAGATTCATATTCTTTCGTCGGATTGGAATCGTCATAAACATCAGCATGATATGAGTTATGATAATGTGATTCTTCATGTTGTGTGGCGTGATGATTCGGAAGTTTTACGCGCTGATGGAACAGCTATTCCTACGCTCGAACTGGATGGATTATATAATGAACATGCCTGGAAAAGTTACCTGGGGTTTATGAATTCCAGGCAGTGGATTCCTTGTAATACTGCGATTTCAAAAGTTGATCCATTCATTCGGAATGCATGGCTCGATAGGGTACTGATTGAACGCCTCGAGCGAAAAGCCTTGGAAGTTGAGCATATATTATCAATTAACAGTAATGATTGGGCGCATACTTTTTACCGTTTACTTGCCCGGAATATGGGCTTCAAACTGAACAACCAGGCTTTCGAAATGCTCGCTTTTTCCTTGCCCTATTCTTTCCTTGCCAAACATGCTGATGATCTTTCACAGATTGAAGCCATGGTTTTTGGTCAGGCAGGTTTACTGGCAGGACCCTTCATCGACGATTATCCCAAAAAACTAAAGAAGGAATACGAATTTCTGCAGAAGAAGTTTGATTTAATACCAATAGAAGCACATCTCTGGCGGTTTATGCGACTTCATCCCGGGAATTTTCCAACCCTGCGTTTGGCACAATTTGCCTCCATTATCCACCATTCTGGAAATATTATCGGTGAGCTTTTTAATACTAATGATGTTCCTCCCTATCGAAAACTTTTTGGCGCTCAAGCATCGGAATACTGGAATACGCATTATACATTCGATAAAGTTTCCTCGCCACGACGAAAAACTCTTGGTGCTTCATCCGTTGATTTGCTGATTATTAACCTGGTTGCTCCATTGTTGCTTGCTTACGGTCGGCGTAAAAACGATACCGGAATGACCGAAAAGCCAATTGATATGCTTATGCAGATCAAGGGCGAGGATAACTCAATTATACGAAACTGGGCTGAATTAGGCGTTGATGTTTCCAATGCTGCCGCTACCCAGTCGCTACTCGAACTTAAAACAAATTATTGCGATTTGAAAAAGTGTTTGAGTTGCAGAATTGGGAATGAATTGCTTAAAGGATAAAGGTTTGATGAGATTGAAGAGATTGATGGGATTTAAGAGATTGATGGGATTGAAAGGAAGCCAGAGAACATTAACGATTACTTCGGTACAGTGCCCCGTAAACTGAAACTTGAATCCAGAAACTCTTTTAATATCAATACTCTCAAACTAAAATACTATGGCGAACAACGAAGCCTGGGGATCCAGAGTCGGACTCATTCTGGCAATGGCCGGTAATGCGGTCGGACTTGGAAACTTTCTGCGTTTCCCTATGCAGGCAATTCAAAATGGCGGAGGAGCATTTATTATTCCTTACCTGGTGTGTTTCCTGTTAATGGGAATTCCGCTTTTATTTGTTGAGTGGACAACAGGCAGGTTTGGCGGGCAATTCGGACATCATACAACTCCGTTTGCTTTCCATAAAATGAACAGCCGGTGGCTATGGAAGTACATTGGTGTTTTCGGGATTTTTTCAAACTTATCAATTGCAGCCTATTATTGTTACATCGAAAGCTGGACGCTGTCATATACCATTCATTCCGCAGCGGGTACTTTTAATGGATTGTCGCAGCATGGAGTTTCGGAATTCTTTACAAATTACCTCGACATCTCTACCTCAACTACCGGAATTCCTTATGAGGCTGTTGTTTTTTATGTGTTGTGCCTGGCATTAAATGTATGGATACTCAGCAAAGGTTTGAGTGGCGGAGTGGAGAAAGCCGCAAAAATAATGATGCCATTATTAATATTGTTTGGTGTTTTCCTTGCTATAAGGGGGATAACCCTAAAAGCCGGCGAAAGTGGAGCTTTGTTCGATGGTGTTGTAGGCCTTAATTTTTTATGGACACCACAGTACGATACACTTGCTAATCCTAAAGTATGGCTTGCCGCTGCAGGACAGATATTTTTTACTCTTTCACTGGGGCAGGGCTCAGTGCAATGTTATGCTTCGTATGTAAAAAAAAAGGATGATATCGTACTCAACTCCATGTCGGCTGGTTGGATGAACGAATTTGTTGAAGTTGTTCTCGGGAGTGCTATCATTATACCCATAGCTATTGGCTATTTTGGATTGGATAGAGTTGTTGAACTAACGCAACTTGGTGGTCTTGGACTAGGTTTTCGGGTTATGCCTTTCCTTTTCGAACAATGGGGACCATTGCTATCGGTAATGGCAGGAGTTTCGTTTTTTGGATTATTGTTTTTTGCTGGTATCACCAGTTCTCTTGCTATGGGCACACCTGCCATGTCTTTCCTGATGGACGAATTCAAATGGCAGCGTGGAAGTTCAGCCGTTGCTTTTGGCGTGGCAGTTCTGGTTCTTGGACTCCCAACAGTGTTGTTTTTTCAGCAGGGTGTTTTTGATGAATACGACTACTGGGCGGGAACTGTTTCGCTCGTGGTATTTGCGATGCTCGAAATTATTTTGTTCTCCTGGGTTTTTGGTATTAAAAAAGGATGGGCCGAACTTACAGCCGGGGCTGATATCCGTATACCCAATATATATAAGTTTATTCTCAAATTCGTTACACCTCTTATGCTCATTGCCGTTTTCTTCGGTTCACTATTACGCCCGATTAATGACGATTGGAGCAAACTGAGTTTTCGCGGTTGGGAGTTACATCACGAAAGTATCCTTGGGCAGATGTTGCACAACAATATTGGTCCTAATCATACTTATTTCAGTGATGCATTTTATTCGGAAAAGTCAGGAGTGGTAGATTCGGTTTATATGCTGAGGGATAATAATTTTATCCGGGTAAGCGATACAAGTGGATCTGCCCGTTCGTCAGCAGATTTCGAATATAAAAGCAAAAATACCCTGATCGTTAAAATTGGTGACCAGGTTGCCAAAGGTGATATTTTATACACCGGTGGTGTTATCAATAAAGTGTTCTTCATTGATATTTCGCGCTTCCTGTTAACGGTCATTTTCGTTCTGATTGGTTTTACAGTGTACTACGCATACCGCAAGCGTGTGCGCGAAAACAGGATTTGATAGGAATCCGGCATATGGAAATCGGCATCAGACGTCTATTTAATAAAACATTTGAACTTTAATTAACGCAGATTATGCAAACACAGGCACTTATATTTATGGTCTCAGCCGAAGTGATAATTACAGGGCTGACACTTTATTTTTTTATCCGGGTTTTGTTTACCAAACCTAATGATGAACCCGATTCGTACACCGAAGAATAGAGCATTAAAATATGGAAACTGAAAAGTCAGAATTCAAAAAGAGTCTTGGATTTATTGATTCAACCGCACTTGTAGCCGGTTCGATGATTGGATCGGGAATTTTTATTGTAAGTGCTGATATTGCCCGTAATGTAGGATCCCCCGGCTGGATGCTGATAGTTTGGGTTATAACCGGCCTGATGACCATTTTCGCTGCTCTTAGTTATGGTGAACTCGCTTCTATGATGCCAAAAGCAGGTGGTCAATATGTTTATATACGTGAAGCATTCAACCCCCTGGCTGGATTTCTTTATGGCTGGACATTTTTTACAGTTATTCAAACCGGTACTATAGCCGCTGTGGCAATGGCTTTCGCCAAATTTGCCGGGGTGCTTATACCCTGGTTTTCCGAAAGCAATATCCTGATCAGTTTTGGCTTTATAAAAATCAGTACGGTTCATCTCCTGGCAATAACGATGATACTGCTGCTTACTGGTAATAACCTTCTCGGAATACGGAACGGTAAATGGGTTCAGAATATTTTTACCTTTCTGAAAATAGCTCTGTTGATTGGCTTTATTATCCTGGGTTTATTTTTTGCAAAGAACCCTGAAGCCATAGCTATGAATAACAGCTATTTCTGGCAACCCGTTGCGCTGGATGGCGCAACACTGAGCGGTTGGGCATTAATTGCATCAATAGGGGTTGCGATGGTTGGATCATTGTTTTCGTCCGATGCCTGGAACAATATCACCTTTGCCGCTGCCGAGGTGAAAAATCCAAAACGGAATATCCCTCTCAGCCTGGTAACGGGAGTTACACTGGTCACTATACTTTATATACTCGCCAATTTCGTTTATCTGAATGCTCTTCCATTGCGCGGAATGACAGATGGTGCCGGCGTTTTTGAAAGAGGTATTCAACATGCCGTAAACGACCGGCTTGGATCGGCTTCCATGTTTGGCTTATTTGGATCAACTGCTGCACTGATGATGGCTGCGTTTGTAGTAATTTCCACTTTCGGCTGCAACAATGGGCTGATACTTTCGGGAGCAAGGGTATATTATGCCATGGCAAAGGACAACCTTTTCTTTAAAAGTGCAGGTATTTTGAATAAGAATTCAGTTCCGGCTGCCGGGTTGAAAGTTCAGGCTGTGTGGGCTTCCTTGCTTTGTTTGTCAGGCACCTATTCAAACCTTCTTGATTATGTGGTTTTCGCAGTATTGATTTTTTATGTGCTTACCATAGCCGGTATTTTTGTTCTTCGCCGTAAAATGCCCGATGCCGAACGGCCTTACAAGACATTTGGTCACCCTGTGGTTCCGGTTATTTATATGGCTTCTGCCTGTCTCATTATGCTTGTACTGCTTATTTACCGCTTCGAATATGCAGGCTTTGGATTATTGATAGTGGTTTTAGGGTTCCCGGTTTATTATATTTGGAAGAAATGGGGACAGCGGGTGGAGTGAATTTTCAATTAATAAAGAGCCTATATCGCTCGAAAGAATAATTTGCCACTAAATAAATCAAGAATAAGAATTAAAGATAAGGTTAAGGTTAAGGTTAAGGTTAGGGGTGAGGTTAAGTGTGAGGGGAGACCTCAATCTGAATCTAAACCTAAGTTAATTGAGATTGAAGGAAAAAATAGAGTAAAAGTGTATTGGTACTCAATATATTAATTAGAAGATGATGTAACTGCAATGATTATGTCGGATATTTTAAAGAACTATTTTACTTTTAATAAAGGAGAACGAATCGGTATTCTGGTGGTAATTGCCATTATAATACTGGTACTGGCGGTGCCGTATATGATTAAGTATGAGGTTAAAAGCAATAAGGATGAGTATACCCGTTTTGTGAAGGATATTGAAGAGTTTGAAAACAGCCTGAAATTCGCAGCTGATTCAGTAAATGAAGCAAGGATGCTTAATTTTCAGCTGATGGATAAATCAGTAGCTGAGAATAGAATTATGCCCTTTCCATTCAACCCGAACAAGTTGCCTTCAGAGCAGTGGAGTAAAATGGGTTTGAAGGATTGGCAGATAAAAGTTATTAAGAATTATGAGGCTAAAGGAGGGAAATTCAACAAGAAGGAAGATTTTAAAAGGATGTTTTGCATTTCTCCTTCTGAATTTGAAATTCTTGAACCTTATATTTCGATACCTGAGCAAAAGACAGAGTTTACTGAAAGTAAATCGGAGATAAAAGTAAAGAAAGAGAGGGTATTGGTTGATTTGAATACAGCAGATTCTGCAACTTTACTCACCCTTTACGGAATTGGGCCTTCGTTTGCAAAGAGAATTGTAAAATACAGGAATTTACTTGGCGGATTTTATAGTAAACAACAATTACTCGAAGTATTTGGTTTTGATCAGGACAGGCTAGATAAGATTGCAGATTACTGCGATGTTGGTCCAGGACAGATTAGGAAGATTAATATCAATACAGTGCGTACCGAAGAATTGAAGAAGCATCCATATTTAGACTATTATACGGCTAAAGCGATTGTTGATCAACGTATTTTTCTCGGAAAATACACTTCACTCCAACAGGTTAAAGAAATCCCTTTAATACACGACGAACTTTTTAATGAGATCAGGCATTACCTGGTTATTGAATGATAAGACATAAATATATTCCCGAAACAAAAATGAGTAGCTGCAAAATTGCATTTATTTTCTTTTTACTGATGATTCCATTCATGATGGTGGCTCAGGATGAGGCTGCGCCTCTAATTGAAAAGTTGCAGCAGGCAAAGGGAAACGTAAAAGTTGATATATTGAATGAGATTTCGGTCGTATACCGGAAATCTGATCGTTATATGGCCTTGGATTATGCCAGGAAGGCATACAGTCTCGCTGCCGGGAGTAAATATTTATCCGGCAAAGCACTTGCAAAGAAAAATGAAGGTATTTGTTGGTTTTTTGTTGGGAATAACGATTCGGCAACTATTTGTTATACAGAATCACTTGACATATTTACTCTCATAAAAGACCAAAAGGGTATGTCGGCTTGTTATAACAATCTTGGATTGATTGCACAAGAGACAGGGAAGTATGATGAGGCATTAAGCCTTTACAAGTTATCAATTGATATTGATAAAAAACTGGGCGATGAGATTGGGGTTGCGCTTACATTAGAAAATATGGCAGCTATTCACATGTATCGGGGAAACGCTTATAAAGCTATTATTTTAACCAATGAATGTATCCATATTTATACAAAGCAATCATATAAACCAGGGCTAATGGCAAGTTATAGTAATAGGGGATCTGAATATGATTATCTTATGAAATATGATGAGTCTATCCATGATTTTACTAAAGCACTAGATTTAGCTCGAGAATTAAATGATAAGTATTGGGAAATTAAAACCAAAAGTAACATAGGAGTCATTTATTGGCACATGGGGAAACCTAATATTTCAATTGAATATCTGAATTCTGCACTAGAAATGAGTGATGAATATGATGATGCATACAATATTGATAACACACTCAAGACAATAGCTGAAATATATTCATCTCAGAAAAAGTATGTCAAATCAAATAAAATTCTTCAAAGAATTCTCAAAAGGAATGAAACAATTGAAAATGTGAGACAGGCTGCAGTGATAATGACGAATATTGGTAGAAATTTGGTTGAACTTGATGAAATAGATAAAGCACTCGGCTATCTAAATAAGAGCCTTGAGATTACATCCGAACTTGAAGCTCCTTATGAAAAGTTAGAAAACTACAGAAATCTTGCCCATGCAAATGCAGTACTCCATAACTTCAGGTTGGCTGATAGCCTTCAGGATTTATTTGCTCAAACGTATTCATCTCTCTTTAATGCAGATTCAATTGGAGCATTTCGGGATAGTGAAGTGAGTAAAGTAGACGGTCACTTTGCCAAAACATCAGCGGTATCTGATTGGATAACAGCGTTTGCCTCATTAATTATTATTTTATTGCTTTCGGTTGTTGCTTACCGTAGATAGATGGAGGAAACTTAAATGGATCCAATGTGGAATATGCCTAAAAGGAATAATTCAATAAAATAAAAAGTCAGGGGTATTGCAATATGTTGATTTGCACGCAATGCGGAATTTAAAACTTTTCATACGCTTGAATTCAAAAGTGCGGATTACTGATGAGTGTAAATTCCTGAGGGCACTTTCCTTTGATCGGACAAATTGATTTCACTGGATGGAAGAATGAAATAATTTTTAAACCTGTTTCGATACCTGACTGGCATCTGATTTTTATCCTTCGTTAACTAAATGTTAATAAATATTAAGTGCTCGAAACATATGCAAACACTTGAATTTATGCGTAATCGGATAGAATATAACAAGCTGTCAGTCAAAAATATTTGGAATTATTGTAAAATGTATATATTTTGGCTCTTTCAAACGGATCAACCCAATTAATAACCAAAAACACAAAAATGAAAAAATTAGTACTCCTCGCTCTTTCTGCAGCATTTTTATCCACAGGCCTTATGGCTGGTGGAATCATGACTAACACGAACCAAAGCGCTGCATATGCACGTTTACTTTCCCGAAATGCCAGTTTAGGTATCGATGCTGTGTATTACAATCCCGCCGGTCTTACCAAATTAGGTAACGGCTTCCATCTGTCGCTGAACAATCAAACTATTTTTCAGACTAAGGATGTAACAAACAATTATCCATACCTGCATAAATCACCTGATGCAAAATATACCGGAGAAGTTAAAGCTCCTGTATTTCCTGGTGTTTATGCCGTTTATAAAATGGATAAACTTGCTTTTTCATTTGGTTTTAATCCGGTAGGCGGCGGTGGCGGCGCAACCTATGCTACAGGACTTCCTTCCTTCGAAATGCCAATCTCTGATTTAGTTCCTGGCCTGGCAGCTAAAGCTGGAGTAACTGATTACAAAGCCGATATCAATTTTGAAGGTACATCGGTATATTTTGGCTACCAGTTTGGGGTTTCGTACGAAGTATGCAAGTCATTCTCGGTTTTTGCAGGCGTGCGCAGTGTTTCCGCGAAGAATACTTATAAAGGTTCAATTTCAAATATCATGATCAATCCGTCAATTCCCGGTACACCTTATGACGGTGGTTTTATGCGTGCTGACTTATTCGGAACACAACAGGCTACTTATTATACCGGTGTTGCAACATCATACAATACCGCTGCTGCCGGAGCCGGTCAGTTAACTGCCGCAGGTCTTGGTTCTTTTACTTTTGCCCAGGCTCAGCAGGCAGGTGCAATCAGTGTAGCTCAACAAGCGGGATTTGAAGGTGCTTTGCAGGCTGCAGGTCAACCGATTGATACACCTATTGGTACTGCACAAGTTGTATATACAACCGTATCAGGACAGGCAACTGCAGGTGCTGCTCAAATGACTGGATTAGCTGCTAAAACTGCGGATGCAGAAGTTGATGTAGTTCAGACTGGCACAGGTTATACTCCAATTTTCGGCGCTAATATGACTTTTGCCGAAAAACTTACAGTATCTCTTAAATATGAGATGATTACTAAAATAGAACTTACCAACGAAACCAAAGTTGATGGAACCGGTACTTTTGTTGACGGAGCCAAATCGCGCGCTGATATGCCGGCTATGTTTTCTTTAGGTGCTGCATACCCTGTAACCAAGAAACTTAATGCAACAGTTAGCTATAACTACTTTTTCGATAAAAAAGCCGATTACGGTAAGAAAGATGCCGCTGGCAAACCGGTGACAAACGAATCGGTTATTGATAAAAACTTCTTTGAACTTGCTTTTGGCCTCGAATATGACATCACTGATAAATTCCTGGTTAGTGGCGGTTACCTTCTTGCTAAAACCGGAGTTTCAGAAGCTTACCAGACTGATTTGAGTTTCAGTAATACTTCTAACAGTGTTGCAGGTGGTTTTCAGTACAAAATTTCTCCAGCAATTGCAATAAACCTGGGTGGTATCTATGTCATGTACAAAGATGGCAATAAAACCTATAACCACATGTTGGGTACCAACAGCATCCCGGTAAATGAAATTTATGCAAAAACAACCTGGATGGCAGCAGTTGGACTTGATATTAAAATTGGCAAATAATTCCTGATGAGTTGGAATAAAAGCATAAAAGCCTTCAGCGATGAGGGCTTTTTGCTTTATAGTCTTTTAGATGAATTCTCGATTGACGTACAAAAAAATGATTTATCTGTTAATAACTATCTTCTGAGTTTGCAATGTCGAGCTATTTTCAAAAGTAAGCAGATAAATTCCATTCGACAGGTTGCTAAGTTCAATTGTTGCAATTTCAGGGAGCAACCGGAAGTCGGAGTAATATACAACTTTCCCTTGCACATTTCTGATGTAAATTCTGGATGTATCTCTATAAGTGGATTTAATATATAGGATATTTTTTACCGGATTAGGCCAGACCTGGAGTTCATTAGTTTCTGTACTTTCGGGTATTCCGATAAATTGTGAAACTGTAATTTGTAATGCATCCGAAAATTCACCTGTACCGCAGGAGTTTATTCCGGCAACCGAAAGGTAAGCAGTACCGTTAAAAAGCGGATTCCAGGTTACCTGGCAGTTATAAGTTATTGAACTGTTGATTCCGGCTTCAACAGGCGATATGTTCCATAAATACGCATCCGAATTGGGCGATAATATTGAACTATAGGATGTTGATGGTGTAAGAAAAACATTTACTGCGGTAGATCCAGATGGTTGATTTGGAACCAGGGCGGTTGAATCGACATTAACACTAATTGAAGCAGAAACAATATTTATCCCATCTGAAACCTCTACATTATATTGGGTCGTAACCAGCGGGTTTACCGATGGATTTACAATTGAAGAAATAAAACCAGCCGGAATGGATGTCCAGGAATATGTATAATTGCCGGAACCGCCGCCAGCCATAGCGTTAAGTTGTGAATACTCTGCTATGCATATCTTTTCAGGAGTAGCAGTTATATTCACACTTAATGGACTGCCGGTAACATTTACAAACACCATATCGGCAGATATGCATTGTGTAGCCGGATCGGTCACAAGCATTGTAAATTCAAATGAATTAGTAAGGTTTATAGTGTGTGGATTGATTATTCCTGCATTTACCAGCAGATCAGCCGGTTCCCAACTTATGTTGAGTGAGCCGGATCCACCGGATGCTGCCCCGTTCAACTGTGTTGAAGTTCCATATAGTATGGATTGGTCAGTGCCTGCATCAGAATATACAGCCGGATTTATTGTTAGCAGGAGCGAATCGACTGTGTTTCCACATTGAATTGTGCCATAGGCTGTAAGAATCAGGAAAACTTCCCCGCCGGCTATATCATTTGATCCGGGAGTATATACAGGATTGAGGATAATGGTATTGCTGAAAGTACCATCTCCTGAAGTAATCCAAGCTACCGTTTGGGTCAATGTGGCTGATCCTGAAAGCGTGAAACCGTTGGCAGAGCATATTGCCGCATCCGCACCTGCCGATGCATATGGTTTTTGAAAAATACCGAGCGTTATAGTATCAGATACTTCGGGTGCGCTGTTATTTCCTGCATGAATAATAAGGTTTACCGACCCAAAATTAAGATCGTAAGTACCCGGATAATATGTTGCAGCAGCAATTGTGCTGTTGTCGAAATACCCGTCTCCGCTGGTTGCCCACGTAATATATTCAGCATTCACTACAACAGACTGTAGCGGATAACCTGGAGGAAAGCATGCAATATCGTCCGGACCGGCATTCGCTATTAATAGAAAGTCGTCAAAAGGTGGCCATACAATGTAGTCGATCCATGCTTTATCACTTCCTGCAACCGTATTGATATCTTTATTATACTTCCATGTAAACGTATGTGAGCCGGCTGATATCTGGTAAGTCACTTTTGCCCAGGGAACTTCTCCCGACCATTTTCCCTTTTCTTCGCCATCAATATAAAAAGTCATGAAATCGTAATTGGCTTCGGAGGAAATTTTTCGGTAAAAGCTGATTTCTGAAGCACATAACACATTCATTGTTACATACATTGAACTTTGCATATTGTCAGCCAAAGTCGGTGAAGATGCACAGAATGAACCTTGAAATGGTAAACTGGTATTAATTATCCAGTTTGCATTTCCGCTAAAATGCCAGGGATACTTAGTGAAATCGGCTGTTTCGAAATCTTCGGCAATAATTCCGACATTAAAATAGACACTATCTTCTGATGAATAATTCTGTTCGGCAGTGAGGTGAAGTGCTGCCATGGTGATGTGCCCAAGAGGACAACTTGTTGATATTGATACCTGGAATTCAATGCTTTGTGAAGTATGGGCAAAGAGTGTGTCCAATACCCCATTTCCCTGTATTATCGCGATAAAAGGATCTATTGAAGTGAGTAATGCATTGACATTCACAGCAGCTGATCCTCCATTGTTACTTACAGTTACATTAAGTGTTCCGCTTTCGCCAGGCATAAGAATATTATTGTTACCGTCAGTAATAATGACTGCTGTTATTTTCAGATTGGCCGAATAAGCAGGAATAGTGATGTTGCGGGTAAAAATATCTTCGGTTGCAATGGCCTGGCTGGTGGTGATTATTTCGTGCCCGTCAGGGATATATTGCGAAACATTAAAAGCTAAAGCATTTGCAACAACAATTGTCTGTCCCGGATTTAACAATCCTATGTGTTGTGTGCTGTCTGTCAATATGATAAACGGGTCCGAAATGAGTAGTTTCAGATTCACATTATGCAAGGTTGTGCTACCAATGTTGGTTAGTTTCGCAGTCAGAATTACATTTTCTCCATACTCAACAACGCTATCGCCACCCGAATTGACAATGTATTCCAGTTTAACGCCTTTGGTCGAAAAATTGAGAGTTTTGGTGTTGTACATATTGTTAATATCCTCGGCATAGAACCTCACAGGGACATTGCTGTATTCAGCGGAGGGTGTTCCGGTAAGCAATCCATCGTCACTAAGGTTCATTTCGGTTGGAAAGGCTGAGGTTATAAAACGAAACATTGTGTTTTCCGCAGGCTGGGCAAGCGAATCGGTAATTGAGCAGAAATTGTAATTTATACCGTCGCCGTTCGAAATTCCTGCATTCCATGTAACCCATGAATTCGATACGATATTTCCATAATACAATTCTATCTTTCCATTTGGAAAAATCTTTACAGCATAGTTTATATCTGTTGTTGGTCCACTGCCATACATGCCTGATTTCCAGCGAAAAATGGCATAATTCGGATTAGAGTCGTACCAGATTCCATCTCCTTCGGAGGGAAAGAGTATAAGCGGTTTCGCCATGTAAGGCGATATGTTGCGTGTGTTTTTAAAAAAGGTCTTTTCGTAAATGATGAAAGTCCAGGGCATCAGGTCGGGTTGAAACATGAGGTATCCATCTACATGTGCATAGAGTTTTGAATACTTTTTCCCATAAAAAGGAAACTCAAAGGGCAGGTTTACCTCAGCAAAGCCGTTGCCTGTGTTTGCAATTGTGAGCTGTTGGGCTGTTATTAAAGGGAATGCTGCTGTGTGTGGGGTTTCATTGTAGTCGCAAAGGAATTTCCACTTGTAGGAAGGGGTGCCCCCGGAAGCTTCCATCTGCTGGCTGTAAGGCTCATAGATTTTAGCTTCAGGAAGAAAAGTATTAGTAATTGATGGCCGGTTGTGATTGGGTGTGTGGGTAATTGACATCACCGTAAGCCCGTTTTCGACAATTGGAACATTGCTGTTCGTGCAGGGAATAGTAGTCGTGAATCCGTTATAATCCACAAGGTCAAAGGAAATAATCTGCCCGGTGGCAGATGCTGCAGGATCTGTTTCGCTGAGCATCAGGAAAAATTTTGCCGCTTGTCCTGGCACAATTTCACTCAGCAGAGAAGTAGCATCAATACCGAAAATAATTGTTTTGTCAGCTTCGGTGGTACCTCCCAACATATATTTGTCACCGCCCTGCATATCGAAGATTGGCAGGTTGAGCAACAAATCAGGTTCGGTGGCGAGTGGATTTTGTGAAACTCCGGCCATTAATTTCAGCTTATTCCTCGAAGTATGTTTCAGCGTTACCTTGAAAGTAAGTTTTGGGGTAACATCCGTTTTTACTTTAATAATATGTGCTGCATGGTTCCATATACCGCCACTTCCCAGGTTATCAGCAAATGTTTTGTACATTACATACGAAAATCCAAGATTTCCCCAGTTATTGATACCACCGTAAGTATTGGCAAGCCTGAATCCGCCAATTTCCCAGTCTTTCATATCAACAATACCATCTCCATTAATATCAATAGTATTGGTATATAGTCCGTCATTATTATAATCATACCGGATTGAATCGTTGTAACCAACCAGTGTTACCGCGTGATTCGGGCTGCCACCCCAGGTAGTGATCACCCATTTGCCGGCTTCAGGAGTACCGGAAGCAAGCTGTGCATCAGGCGTTTTGTACTGAATATAAATATTAGCCAGTCCGCCGACAGTTGAAGTATTTGAATGGTTGTAAATCCAGTTTTTCAATGTACTGAGGCCTGATTCGTCGTCGGTAGTAATAGTATAAACATCGGATATACGATTGTGCATAGAATTGTAGTATTTGTCGTATCCGGTCATCCAGCGTGTGGCTCCTCCGGCAGAAAGACCACCATAATCAGCTACGCTTGGGTTGCCGCATCGCTTGATGATTTCCCATGTTTCGAAATAGCTAACCCCGGCATCACTTCCGCCATTGATGAAATTGTAGGTAAAATATGTTGCATATTGATTTTGCGAAACATTGGCAGGCAGGTTTCGGACCCAGTCAATTTCATACGTGAAATTTAAACCTATGCTTGCCGCCTGTCCGCATTCGAGGCCCGACTGGTTAAAAAGTGGCCTAAAAAAAGGCTGCGTAGTATTATCAACGCTAAATGGCAAGGTCGTTGCCTGGTCACCGGTTTCGAACTGATACTCAGGAATTGTAGCTAGTTTCTGAAGTTCAGTGGTTGATAATGGGCTTAATTCGGGGTTTCCCAGTTTTCCCTGGGCATTGATAAAAACCGGAAAGAGAAAGGGTATTGCCAGAAGAAGTAAGTGTTTTTTCATATTCATTTATTGAAAATCCACCTAAAAGTAATTTTTATTTCCGGTTTGATGCTGCCTTCTTTCCGAAAAGATATATTATTTTGAATTTTGATCTCTTACCAGTCAGGAAACTGAGGATTTAGTGATGAAAACAACAGATACTATTTTATTCCCTTAAGCAGGATCAATTTCTTTCGTTAAACCTGAGCCTCCCGACAGTATCCGTGGTTGACTCAATGCTTTTACGGATGAGGTAGTCGTATTTCTCTTTCTCAAAAGCTTGCATGACTTTCTTTTCAATAAGTAACTCGTAATATTTTTCCCTGTAATCCTGTGCAGGTTCATTTTTCCCGGTGGTTGGATTTTTCTGAAATATCCAGAACAATCCTGCAATTAATGCGACCAACAATGCAGCTGATGACAGTATTACCGCCAGGTAATCACGCTGTGGGTGAGTGCTGACAGGTTCAAAATGGGATGGGCTGGAAGATATTTCATAGAGTTCGTGATCAGCAGCATTTACTGTAACACTGGCAGGCACATGCCTTTCAATCAGTTCTTCGAAATATTCGCCGATTGTATCCTTTATAAGGTAATCGAGAGCCTGACGGGTTGTTCCATAATTGAGGTAGCGGGTAATTACCAGCAGTTTGAACTGTATGGTAAGTGAACCATGTTCACGATAGTCGAGGAAATAAACCCTTGTGCTGTCGCGGATTACAATGCTCCGTTCAATATTAGTCTGCAAAAAATCCCGTATGGGGTTTTCAATCTTATCGCCTTTTTTTCGGGTATATTCAAAACGGGTCAGTTCCGCAAAGAGCAAATCATGCAATTCGCTAAATCCACTATCCTTATCTTTTATCTGGATAGTATATTCGATTTCGCGAATGGTAATAGCATCTGAAAACTTGCTGTTGGCCATATGCCAGGCTTAAAATATTTTAATTTTTCTGATTTCAATTATTAAAACCAGTTTTTTGCAAAAGTAATGGAAATCAGTATGTATTGTATATTCCTGCCTTCATGATTAACGGATGAACTCCTCATGATCACCCTGAAAACGGAAGCCAAGCCGCTTGCCTGTGGTCATCTTCATATTGTCAAGTGTGGTTTGGATATCAGCAACTGTAACCATCTTAAGTGCATCAAAATGAGGCGTGAGCAAGTCGAAATTAACAGTATATCTGATTGCCGATTCGAGGATTGTGCGCACCGATTCGCGCGTTATTACCGAAGACTGAAAATTATTGTATAATTGCCCAACTTCGCGCTTACCTTCGACAAAATAATGATTTTCATTATTCACGAAGATACGGCCTATCATATATCCCAGGTCATTCATCCGGTTGTATTTGAATGAATCGGCCAGGAAGTTGAATATCATTATTATACCGCAATATGAGCGCTTAGTGTTTTCATGAATATAACTGGTTTTCATTACTTCATGATCGCGTGAAAATTCAAATATGTTGGTATGCATGGTGAAAATGAGTACATCACCCCCAAACCTGAGTTCGGCTTCGAATTCACCTTTGTCGCGGTATTCGAAAGGTACCTGGAGCGGGTCAGTCATAAACTTTTGCCTGTATTCGGTATCAAGTTCTATCAATACGGATTTGAAGAGCCGGAAAGTTTCAAGTGTGTTTCTGTATACTTCCTGTTTAAAAGCAGCTTTTTTTCTGAGACCAGGAAAGAGCTCATCATTTGGTAATATATCCATCATTGTTGTGATTATTGAGGTTATAAAAGTAAGTTAATAATCAGATTTTCATACCGCTTACTTTTTATATTTTTTCACAACAGCCTGTGCACAACGAACGCCATCCATGGCCGATGACACGATTCCACCGGAGTAACCGGCTCCTTCTCCGCAAGGGTAGAGTCCCGGAAGATTGATATGCTCCAGTGTATCGCTGTTGCGGGGAATTCGCACCGGTGATGAAGTGCGTGATTCAGTTCCCAAAATTAACGCTTCGGAGGTATGAAAGCCTTTCATCATTTTATCGAACTGTAGAAATGCTTCCTGTAGTCTTACAGATACAAAAGAAGGCAGTATTTCGTGCAAAGGAGCCGAAACAATTCCGGGGTAATAGGAACACTCAGGCAAAGAAACCGAAACTATTCCTCTCGTAAAATCGCTTATCCGCTGTGCCGGGGCTGCCTGGCTCATTCCGGCGGCACGCCAGCATGCATCTTCCACACGGCGTTGAAACTCAAGCCCGGCGAACGGCCCGTATTCCGAAAGATGCGCAATGTCCGATGGATCAATCTGAACAACAATTCCTGAATTGGCAAAAGGAGAATTACGCCGGCTGTTCGACATTCCATTAACCACAACCTGCCCTGCTTCGGTTGCGGAGGGTACAATAATTCCTCCAGGGCACATGCAGAATGAGAAAACACCACGGCCTTCGACCTGTTTCACCAGGCTGTAAGTTGCGGCTGGTAAGTAAGGATCGCGTGGCGAGTGGTGGTATTGGATAGTATCGATAAGTTCCTGTGGATGCTCGGCACGCACTCCGAGTGCAAAGCTCTTTGCTTCGAGGGCCAGTCCTTTGTTGTGTATAAGTTCATAAATATCCCGTGCTGAATGTCCGGTAGCCAGGATTACAGCCTGCGCTTCATAACGGTTACCAGCTTTGTCTTCAACACCTTTTATCTTATTGTTAAGAATAAGGATATCGGAAATCCGCCTGTTGAAATAAATCTCGCCTCCCGCTTCAAGAATTGTTTGACGCATAGCTCCCACAATGGCAGGAAGCTTATCCGTTCCTATGTGGGGATGACTATCAATAAGTATATCTTCCGAAGCTCCATGCGAAACCAGAACCGAGAGGATTTCATCAACATTTCCCCGCTTTGTTGACCGGGTATAAAGTTTGCCGTCACTATAAGTGCCGGCTCCACCTTCGCCAAAGCAATAATTTGAATCAGGATTAACAATGTGTTCGCGGTTTATCCGTGCAATATCAAATTTTCGGGCTTTTACATCTTTCCCACGCTCAATCACGATGGGTTTCATCCCGTTTTCAATCAGTGTAAGTGCGGCAAAAAGACCTGCCGGACCCGCTCCAACAACAATTACCGGAATTTTGTGACTAACGTCAGCAAAATTTTTGCGGATGATTTTATGAATTTCTTTTGGTTGTTCGTCAATATATAAATCGGCTTTAAGCCTTATTTTTACTTTCGATGAGCGGGCATCAACCGACCGTTGAACAGGTTCCAGGTGTTTAATCCTGCCAGGCTGAATTCGAAGTGCATGGGCAAAGGCAGTTTTCCATCCCGAAGGGTCAGCAGCCTGTTTCGGGGTCATGGCGATTTCAATTTCTTTACGCATGTAAAAGGGTATATGAATTCTAATTGACCAAAAAGAGTATTAATTTCCAGCTGAGGAATTAACAAACAATCCCTAAGGCTTGATGCCTGATGCCGGTATATCAAAGACTATTCAAAAGTAAAGGAAATCTGGAACATTTTGGACGACATACGGTCAACAGCATCGGTATATATAGTGTTGTCACGTTTTAAAACATCGAACAAACCGTATGACATGGTTATTTCGGTTCCAAATTTAAAATAAGCTGTGTAAAAATCAAATCCTACCCCGCCGAGGGCATAAATATCCTTACGGTTTATAAAGACATATGCTGAACTGTTATCAGCTTTCTTCTTAGCATTTGATGCAAGATCGAGAGCCCATTTGCCTCCCGCAAGCACGTAAGGCCTTACATTATGAATTCGTTTTCCCTTAAACCGGACCCAAAGAGGAAATTCGACGAAAGTGGACTGAATATTCTTGGTAACATAGAGTAACTGAGGCTCAGGTGAATTGTAATAACTTTGAATAGTATAATCCAGGTTTCGTTCGCCAAATGTGAGCGAAGGGGTAAATCTAAGATCGAAATACTCTCCAAGTCGCAGGTTGCCTACAATTCCGATTACAAAACCGAAAGTCGGAGCCGCTTCCATACTAAAAAGATAAGCAGAATCAAGGTTTTGATCAGGTACGGATTGGTATTCTTCATTATTATAATAAATTTTTTTCTGGTAGCCGGGAAAAGTATTGATAGTGAAAAACATCTCATTAACGCCCAAAAGGAACCCAAAATGATAAGGTGCCAGGTCGTAATTGGGATTATTCGGAACTTGCCTTGATTGTGTATAGGCCTTGAATGAAAAGCAAAGCAATACCAGAATGACATAAAGTTTAGGTGTCCGCAGCATGAAAATTATTGAATAATTTATAAAAACGGAGCAATTGTCACTTTAGTATGTTTTGTGCTCATGCCGCCCAAATTACATGATTTTCAAATAACCGTCTTTCACTTTTTCCCGATATAGAGATTTGTGATCCCAAAACTGAGACTGATAAATTCAGCCTGCCTGAAACCCGAAGCCAGCATTATTTTTATAAACTCATCATCCAGGGGGAATGCGGCCACTGATTCAGGTAAATACGTGTATGCTGTACTATGTTTTGAAACCAAACGACCGATCATTGGTAATATAAACCGCGAATACAAACCAAATAATTGCTTAACAGGAAATTTCCGGGGTTTCGAGAATTCAAGAATAAAAGCCCTCGAACCGGGTTTTAATACCCTGCACATTTCGCTCAATCCTTTCGGGAGATTTTCGTAATTCCGAACCCCGAAAGCAACCATGGCGGCATCAAATTCATTATCCATAAAAGGAAGGTTTTCGGAATCGGCTTTTTGTAAAGTGATAATCTTATCCAGACCCAGTTTCTTTACTTTTTCCAATCCGATTGCCAGCATTTCTTCAGCAATATCAGTGCCCGTAATATTTTCGGGATTTATTTTGGCAGCAGCAATAGCAAGATCACCTGTACCGGTAGCCAGATCAAGTATGCGGCGCGGGTGGTCCTGTGCCATAAGTACTACCAGCCTTTTCCTCCATCCACGATCAATTCCTGCCGATAACAGATGGTTCAGCAAGTCGTATCTGCCGGCAATGTCGTTAAACATGACCTGAACCTGTTGCTTTCGGCCCGGTGATTGAGTGATGGGAGGTTTCGACATGCTTTAATTCGGTTGTTTTTAAATGAGAACTGTGTAATTTTAAATGTTTCCAAGCTTTGTCAGGACACAGAATCCGACATCTCTTAAAAAGGTTCCTCTGTTTATTAAGTTGGTAAAAATAGATTGACGGAAGTCAGGAGGCTGGAGTCGGAAGTTCCCTTGATGACTTCTATTTTCTCATTAAAGTTGAGCTTGATTAGCTAATTCCATGTCTTCGAATCGTTATCGTAAAAGTAATGTTAAATTTCAAATCAGAACCGTTCTTCTGTCTTCGGTCTTCCGTCTTCGGTCTTCCGTCTTCGGTCTTTCGTCTTCTAACTTCCGTCTTCCTGTCCATAAAAGCCAAATTCCATTCAATTCGTGGTAGAAGCCTTAAAAATAATAGATTTACTGAAAACCTGACGAATTATTTACTGCAGTTCAGTTATTGCTTCCTTCATTAATATGGCTTTGTCAACAGGCACAACACCTGATTTTTCGCATACCAGTCCACCAGCTATATTTGATAAGGTCGCTAAAATGGCAGGACCGGTTTTTGATGCAAGGCAAAGCGCAGCCATGCTAATAACGGTATCTCCCGCGCCCGAAACATCTGCAATACTGCGCATCAAAGCCGGAATGATTTTTGTTTCGGCCCCGTCCGGATTTTTTGAGCTGATAAAAATGCCGTGTTCGGATAATGTGATCAATACTATATTTATATCTTGAGTGGTATGCAGTAATTCTGCAGCATTCCTGAGGCTTTCAACTGATAGGGGATCAATATTAAGATTTAAGCCTTCACTGATTTCTTTCAGATTGGGTTTAAAAAGAGTTATCCCTGTATAGCAATCAAAATTATTCTTCTTGGGATCAACAGCAACAGGGATTTTTCCAGCAGAAGCCATCAAAGATATTTTCCCGATTACTTCGGCTGACAGCACTCCTTTATTATAATCCTGAATAATGATAACATCAGGTTTGTACGAAACCAGAAGTTGCGAAATAGAATTTATGAAGTCAGCAGTGTCCCTGGTATTTAAATCGATGTCAATTTCTTCGTCAACGCGGAGCATTTGCATGCGATTGCCGATGATACGGAATTTCGAAGTGGTGATCCTTTCCTTGCTGCGAATGATTCCTTTAGTTGTAAGACCTTCTTTCTTCATCAATTCAAGCAGAACATCACCTTGTTTATCGTTGCCAATAACGGAGCATAAAACAGCATTGGCACCCAATGCCTTTAGGTTGAGAGCTACATTTGCAGCACCTCCCAGCAAATTATTTCTTTGTTTAAGGGCAACCACAGGAACCGGAGCCTCCGGCGAAATGCGATCTACCTTACCTATCAGGTACGAATCGACCATCACATCCCCGATTACAAGCACCCTGCAAGTATTGAAACTACTGAACAGTTGCCTGATCTCTTGTTCTGACATGGTTATATTTTGTTAAAGTAAAATTAAATTTCCAGGTGGAAACACCTGATTTGCAGGTCACTTCAATTTCGAAAGGGCTTCACTGATACGCCTGATAGCTTCCCGGAGGTTGTCCTCGGAAGTAGCGTATGAAATGCGTATACAATCGGGCGAACCGAAAGCAGCCCCTGGAACTGTTGCTACAAAAGCAGTATCAAGAATGTAGTCGCAAAGGTCTGATCCTGATAAGATTATTCTTTCTCCGTTCGATTTTCCGTAATACGATGTAACTTCAGGGAAAAGATAAAAGGCACCATCCGGTACATTGAGTTTTACTCCGGGTACCTCACGCAAAAGGCTGATGGCCAGGTCGCGGCGATACCGGAACGCATCAACCATGAGTTTAATGTCGTCACTTTTGGCTGGATCGGTATTCATAGCGACAATGGCTGCACGCTGGGTGATAGAGCATGCTCCTGATGTTATTTGTCCCTGGAGTTTATCGCAGGCTTTAGAGATTTCCTTCGATGCAGCCATGTATCCCAGGCGCCAGCCAGTCATGGCAAAGCCTTTGGAAAGTCCGTTTATTACTATTACTCTGTCGTAAATTTCCTCAAAACCAGCTATGCTGTGGTGTTTACCAATGAAATTTATATTCTCGTATATTTCGTCAGAAATAATAAAAACCTGAGGATGGCGGGCAAAAACTTCTGCGAAAGCTTTTAGTTCATCAAGTGTATAAACTGTACCCGATGGATTGCAAGGGCTGCTGAAAATGAACAGCTTGGTATCAGGTGTAATGGCTGCTTCAATTTGTTCGGCAGTTACTTTAAAATCGGCTAGGATGCTACTGTCGATAAAAACACCTTTTGCACCTGCCAGTTTTATTATTTCTTTATACGAAACCCAGTAAGGAGCAGGGATAAGTACTTCCTGGCCTGGATTAACGAGGCAGAGAATTGCATTGGCCAGAGACTGTTTTGCGCCTGTTGAAACCACAATTTGTTCAGCAGTATAATTCAGGTTATTGTCGCGTTTCAGCTTGTTTGCAATAGCCTGCCTGAGTTCAGGATATCCGGGAACCGGGGTATAATGCGTATAATTCTGATCGATTGCTTCTTTTGCCGCTTCTTTTACATGATCGGGAGTATCAAAATCTGGCTCGCCGATACTCAGGTTTATAACATCAAAACCTTGAGCACGCAATTCGCGGCTTCGGCGGGTCATGGCCAGTGTTTCCGATTCGGCAAGCAGGTTTATCCTGTCTGACAAGTAGTTCATTGTTCGAGGTTTTAATACAATATGAAGAGCAAAAGTAGAAAAATTATTATCCTAAATCGTAATCCCTGTTGTTGTTTGTTAGCAAAATAACACCGATTGTGGATAAATAACAGAATCACAGATGATTGTAATATTAAGAGTTTGCTTTTACGAAAATAGCGGATATTTTTGATCAAAAACGTGAATAAGTTTCAATGTATACATTGGTTTTTAAAGGAGTACAACCCGCACAGAATGCTCATCGTTTTATTGCAGAAATATATTCTGCAAATGAGTGAGCATTTTTTACGAAATTTGCACGGAAAACAAATACTACCATGCAGTCATTATTCGAATTATTAAAATACACTGTTCCATCGTTGGTTGTACTTGCCGCAGCCTATTTTTTGTTAAAAATGTTCCTCGACAAGGAATCTGAGAAAAACCAGGTTCAAATGAGAATTGATGTGCAAAAGATCAGCCTCCCGGTTCGAATGCAGGCCTACGAGCGACTAGTGCTTCTGCTTGAACGAATTGAGCCTGCCGGATTGTTGGTTCGTACCAATATGCCAGGTATGACAGCTTCGCAGTTGCAATCGGCATTAGTTCAGTCTATCCGTTCGGAGTTCGATCATAATCTGTCACAGCAATTATATGTTTCGACCAAAGTTTGGGAAATGGTAAGGAATGCGCGGGAGGAAACCATCAAACGTATCAACACTGCTGCACTGAAACTTCCGGCTGATGCCAGTTCCGCCGACCTTGCAAGCCTTATTCTTATATACGATATCGATGCTGCCCTGTCAGCTGTAAAAGGAGCTCTCGATCTTTTGAAAACGGAAGCACGGAATAATTTTTTCTGATTTTTACTCTCATTTGACCGACCTTCCATTTCAAAACTTTTGTTGATTTATTCAATGTATGGTTTCCGGATTGAACCATCTGTCGATAATATTGTTTAATTATTTATAAAAAATATTAAACAATGCGACGATTAGAATTTGTTCAGTTTGTGCCTGCCCCGCTTGATGTAGTTTGGGATTTCTTTTCCTCACCCTCCAATCTTTCGAAAATTACTCCTCCTGAAATGGGTTTCATTATTACCTCTGCGGTGCAACCCGAAATGTATCCGGGAATGTTTATTACATACACAGTAAGCCCGGCTCTTGGTATAAAGCTAAACTGGGTTACAGAGATTACACAAACAAGTAATAAGGAATATTTTGTCGATGAGCAACGTCGCGGGCCTTATAGTTTATGGCACCATGAGCATCATTTTAAAGCAGTTGCAGGAGGAGTCGAAATGAAGGATATCTTATATTACCAGATCCCTTTTGGCATTGTTGGCAGACTTGCAGATGCAATTTTTGTAAAGAAGAAAGTAAGCAGTATTTTCCACTTCAGGGAAAAGCAGGTAAATAAGATATTCCCTTTAAAACAATAATATTATGCATGTTAATATCAACGTTTTATCATTCTGTCAGGAGTAAATAGTCTTTTGGTATCGTGCAGAAATTTTGTTAATAAAATTGTAAAAAATCTCAGGTGTCAAAAATTTGGATGAAATGTCAGGCTTTAAGGTTTCAAAACGGGAAAATAATACCAAAATGAAAAAAAATCTTAAGCGATGTTCGGATTCAGGGACAATATATTTTTCAAATAAATAATGCCCGCGGAACGTGCTTCTTTCAGGCATCAAACTCAAGCTTTGCCAGTCAGATAAGTAGTTTTCACAGTAAAATATTCTTTTTCACTTTAATTGAGGACAAATTCATCTTCCGATACTTCAATTTCAAGATCAGCACCAACCAGTTCAGCCAGCCATTTATAGTCTCTTTTAATAATAAGGCGGATTTCGGTGAATCCAAGAACGGGGAATTTTAGAGTTGCTAACATAGTTTTATGATTTAATAATTGGGTTAATACTTTAGTCCATATGAGTTAAAAATAATTCCTATTTATTTATATATCAACCTGTGTGCCAAAAGTAACTTTGATGCATTCCAAAAAAATATTACATTATTCGGGGGGCTTAAAATTTATATGTTAATTGATCGGTAAATCCGCATTTTCAAAAATCTTATCAGCAAGTTCAACGGTATAGAAAATAAACCGATAAGATTTAATGAAGTATGTTTCTACCCACCCGGTTTTTTTTACTGAACAAACATTCATTCTCTTTCGTTTTACTATCTTTGAACTAATTCTGAATTAAAATTCATAGCTTCAACAGAGTCAATCATGCCATTTTATATCAAACTGGGAATGATCCCGCATAAACGTCACACGCAGTTCAGGAAACCTGATGGCGAACTTTACTCCGAACAACTGGTCAGTACCGAAGGCTTCTCCGATCTGTATTCAATTACATATCATGTGCATCCGCCAACACTTGTCAAATCCGTTGACGAACCCTATAGTGTTGCTCCTGAAATCGCCGTGTTAAATAATACACAGAACCGGAGCTTTCAGGGATTTTCAGTAAAGCCAGCTGATGATTACCTTACCAGCCGGGTACAGGTGCTGGTGAACAACGATGTGTACATTTCTCTCGCTGCTCCGCGAAAATCGATGAAAGATTACTTTTACCGGAATGTAACGGCTGATGAGTTGCTTTTTATTCACGAAGGGAAAGGTGTGCTGCATACCATGTATGGCGATATTTCTTTTGAATATGGCGATCATGTGGTTATTCCGCGCGGAGTTACATATCAGCTGGAATTCGAATCAGAGCAAAACCGGATATTTATAGTTGAATCTTTCACTCCTTTCCGTTTCCCGAAACGATATGTAAACCATGTTGGGCAGTTGCTCGAAAACTCCCCGCTTTGCGAGCGCGATATACGTGTTCCGGGCAACCTGGTTACTCATGATGAAAAGGGCGATTTTAAAGTTCTTATCAAAAAGAATGATATGATGTTTCCGTATCATTTTGCAGCACACCCTTTTGATGTGGTGGGCTGGGATGGATGTCATTATCCGTGGGCTTTTTCAATCCACGATTTTGAGCCAATTACCGGAAGGATACATCAGCCGCCACCTGTTCACCAAACGCTCGAAGCCAATAACTTTGTAATGTGTGCATTTGTGCCCAGGCTGTACGATTATCATCCGGATTCCATTCCTGCACCATATAATCATAGCAATGTGGATTCGGATGAAGTTCTTTATTATGTTGATGGTGAATTTATGAGCCGTAAACATGTGGACAGAGGTCAAATAACATTACATCCTATTGGCCTTGTTCACGGACCACATCCCGGGGCTGTTGAAAAAAGCATCGGATTGAAGGAAACCCTCGAATTGGCCGTAATGGTTGATACCTTTAAACCTTTAAAACTAACAAAACAAGCAATGGAAATTGAAGAGAAAGAGTACTATAAATCGTGGGTGGATTAAAATTGTGGAATTTATTTCAGGTTTCATGTTTCATTTTCCCCGATTTTCAAAACAGTGAGACCCTATTTAATCCTTTTTTTTTTCTGAAACATTTAAATCCTGAAACCCTGAAATTTTGAAGCTTGAACCCCTGAAACATTTTTTTTAAATCAAATATAACCTATTGAACAAATGAATAATCAAGATTTTCTTCCAATCAACGGGACCGATTACGTTGAATTTTATGTCGGAAATGCGAAACAGGCAGCACATTATTATCAAACAGCATTCGGGTTTCAGCCTTTGGCTTATGCCGGACTTGAAACCGGGCTCATGGATCGCTCATCCTATGTTTTACAGCAGGGCAAAATCCGGTTCGTTCTTACTACTGCGCTGGTGCCTGATTCGATTATCGGCGAGCATGTAAAACAACACGGAGATGGAGTGAAAGTGGTCGCTTTATGGGTGGATGATTCCCGTAAATCATTCGAAGAAACAACCAAACGAGGCGCAAAACCTTATCTCCAGCCAACCGTTCAGAAAGATGAAAATGGCGAAGTGGTTTTGTCAGGCATTCATATTTATGGCGAAACGGTTCACATTTTTGTGGAACGAAAAAATTACAAAGGTTTGTTTTTGCCGGGATATATAAAATGGGAACCCGAATACCAGCCAACGGATGTCGGACTCAAATATGTAGATCATATGGTTGGCAATGTGGACTGGGGACAGATGAACATCTGGACTGAATTTTACGCCAATGTCATGGGATTCAAACAGTTGATTTCGTTTGACGATAACGATATTTCCACTGAGTACACAGCACTTATGAGTAAGGTAATGTCGAATGGAAATGGTTATATTAAATTTCCGATTAATGAACCTGCCAAAGGCAAAAAGAAATCGCAGATTGAAGAGTATATTGACTACTATCGCGGTTCCGGTGTTCAGCATGTGGCAATGGCAACCGATAATATTATGCTTACAGTAGGTGAATTGCGCAAAAGAGGGGTAGAATTTCTGACCGTCCCTGATTCCTATTATGAAACTGTTTCGGACCGCGTTGGTGTAATTGAAGAGGACATCAAAGTGCTCCGGAATCTTGGTGTTCTGATTGACCGCGATGATGAGGGGTATCTGCTGCAATTGTTTACTAAACCTGTTGAAGACCGCCCGACCGTTTTTTATGAAATTATTCAGCGCAAAGGAGCAAAATCTTTTGGGAAAGGCAATTTTAAAGCTTTATTCGAAAGTATTGAACGGGAACAGGCAAGGCGGGGAACGCTTTAGGAGGGTGAGTTTATTTGATGTTTGGGTTTACGGGAGAGGGGCAGAGGGGAGAAAAGAGAAAAGAGAAAAGAGAAAAGGCAAGGGGCGAATAATATGGCAGTCACATGGGGAACCCACCTTACCAGTTGATTGCCACGATGCAGTTTAAATAAATTAAAATTAGAAAGCTGAAAATGAAATCGTGGATAGAGATTAAACCGGACAGTGATTTTTCATTATACAATATTCCTTTTGGTATAGGGGTTATCCCGGATAGCGGAACTTGTATCTGCACCCGCATCGGCGATTGGGTAATTGACCTGGCAGCCATGGCACGGCTTGGTTACTTTGATGTGCTTGGATTTAAAGTTTCGGATTTTGAATCCAAAACCTTAAATGGAATTATTTCTAAAGGGAAAAAAGCATCGTGCCGGATCCGCACAATTATCCAGGAAAGTTTTACGAAAGAGAATTGTAATGATGCCGAAGCCAGTCTGCTGAAACAGTTTGCATTTCATAAAGCAAATGATATTCAAATGCTGATGCCCTTGCAGATTGGAGACTATACAGACTTCTATTCCAGTATTGAGCATGCAACAAATGTTGGTATTATGTTCCGGGATCCGGCTAATGCATTGCTGCCAAACTGGAAACATATTCCTGTAGGATACCACGGAAGGGCTTCCAGTATAGTTGTTTCAGGTGCCGAAGTTCACAGGCCAAAGGGGCAAATTAAACCCACTGATGCGCCCGGACCTGTTTTCAGCGCAAGCAAACAGCTGGATTTTGAACTGGAAACAGCTTTTGTAATAGGAAAAGAAAACACCCTTGGTGAAAGTATATCAACTGCTGAAGCTGAAGATTATATCTTTGGAATGGTACTTTTTAACGACCTGTCAGCAAGGGATATTCAGAGTTGGGAATATGTGCCACTCGGGCCATTCCTCTCGAAGAATTTTGCCTCGGTTATTTCGCCCTGGGTTGTAACGTTGGATGCGCTTGAACCTTTTCGCTGTGCTGGTCCCGTTCAACAACCTGAAGTTCTTCCTTACCTGAGTTTTGAAGGAGATTGTAACTACGATATCGACCTGGAAGTTTTTTTAATGCTAGAGGGGAAAAGCGAGGTTAACATATGTAAATCTAATTTTAAATATATGTACTGGAACATGAGCCAGCAACTGGCTCATCATACAGTGAACGGTTGTAACATGCGCATTGGCGACCTCTGCGGAAGCGGAACCATAAGCGGGCCCGATGCCGGAAGTTATGGCAGTATGCTCGAACTTTCCTGGAAAGGCACCAAACCTATACAAATGCCTGATGGAACTGAACGTAAATTTATCAACGACTACGATACTGTGATAATGCGGGGATTTTGTGAGAAAAATGGAGTCAGGGTGGGCTTTGGAGAGGCTGTTGTTAAAATTATACCGGCAAAATCATGATTCAGACTTTTCAGAATAGTTGTATTATGTTCTTCAGTTTTTGATCTTGGCTTAACAAATCAGTGGCAGAGACGTGATATACTGCAACCCTGCCCGAAACTCTCCAGACCCGAAACTCTTTAAACCCTTCAAACCCTTCAAACCATTCAAACTCTTCAAATGTCCACCATCGACCCAAACAATATTCCACATCATCACCTGCACCGGATTTTACTTACTGCTATTGCTCCGCGCCCGATTGCTTTTGCCAGTACCATGGACCTTGCCGGTAATGCCAATCTTTCGCCTTTCAGTTGTTTTAATGTATTCGGCGTAAATCCCAGCACTCTGATTTTTTCACCTTCGCGCAGTGGCCGGACCAATGAACTTAAAGATACTTTGCTAAATGTAAAAGAAGTAGCTGAAGTTGTAATCAATATGGTTACCTATCCGATGGTAGAACAGGCTAACCTTGCCAGCACTGAATTTCCACGTGGTGTTAACGAATTTTATAAATCGGGATTTACTCCCATCCCTTCGGAGCAGGTAAAACCTTTCCGGGTGAAAGAATCACCGGTTCAGATTGAATGCAAAGTGCGACAGATTATCGAAACCGGCACCGGGCCAGGAGCTGCTAACCTTATTATTTGCGAAGTTGTACTGATTCATGTTAATGATTCAATTCTTGATAAATCAGGTGCTATCGATACCCGTAAGCTTGATCTTGTTGGCAGGATGGGAGCTGATTATTACGTGAGAGCATCGGGTAGGGCACTTTTTACTCTCGAAAAACCTATGTCTAAACAGGCAATCGGTGTTGATTCTTTACCTGAAGATGTGCGGATGAGCAGTATCCTGACCGGTAATGACCTTGGAAGACTTGGAAGTCTTCAGTCTATGCCTGCTGCACCTGAAATTGAGAAATATATTATCTCACCCTTGTTCCGGACAATTGCGACCAGGTATAGCGACAGTTCTGAGAAAATTATTGAAGAAGCGCATAAACTCGCTCATGGAATGATTTCAGCAAATGAATTGCATGAAGCAATTTTGCTGTTGATGGCAGCCAGCACTAATCCTGCAAATGAACATTGATCAATTCAAGTCCGTCAGCGATTAATTTTTGCATTTCTTCATTTTCTGATGCTTTGGTTTTAAGGTAAGCGAGTATTTCTTCTGTTATAGTGTTTGTATCTTTTTGTTTAAGAAGTGCTTCTGCTATTTCCAGAGGTAACAACCATTCTTCAGCATAATCTTTCTTTATTGTTTCCCAGGAATTTATTAAAGTTGCATTATCGCTGCCGTTATTTTGTGCGGCATTTACGCTGCTGTACAAACTAAATAGCTTTTTATTTGAAGCAGTATGTTCAATGTGATGTGTTTTTTCCTCAGGAGCGGGATATTGCAGTTCAAAAGCATCCGGATCGGAAGGGCCGGCAAACGCGGAAATAATCTTTTCGCCGACTGCCATATCATACGTTCCCCATTCAGGACGGAAAAGCTTTTTGTCCTTATAGGCTACGATACAGTTCTGGAAAGAGAAAAGCAGGTTATGGCCATTGATTGTTGTGATTCCTTCAAGTCTTCCTTTTACATTTACACCACTTGTAAATTCAAGGTCGATTTCTTTACCGGTTATAATTCCATTCTCGGCAAGCTCTCCCACGCTCATAGTTTCGATCTCTCCGCTGATACTTTTAATTTTTCCGATAGGTGAGCCAAATCCATCTTTGTGATAGCGGATATCATGTCCCCCAAGTTGCTGGTTTTTGTATGAAAGCATAGCTGGCCCGGTGAAACTTAAATATACTGGCTGTTTGTTTTCTTCAGTTACCTTTTCCAGTTTACCCGAAATCTGCAATCCCGAACTATAAACTACTGTGCATGTTGACCCTGATTGTTGTGCTCTTTTCAGACTCTGCAATCCTCCTTTGCGCACTGCCATAGTATCAAGATATTGCTCAAGAACCGTGTTAAGTTGTTCGAAATCAGGAGTTACAAACAACTGTGGCTGCTGCGTGGTTATGTCGAAAGCATAGTTTTGGGCATCGAGGGAATAGGGGAGCTTTTTAACTTTGGGCTTCAGGCAATTATAGCTTTCACCTATCGATGATAGCAAGCCTGCTCCATAAATTTTCGGATTTTCAACCGTTCCGATAAGGCCATATTCAACAGTCCACCAATGCAGGTTGCGCAGTAAAGCCATTTCAGAAGGAGCCTCCTGCAATTTCGAAAGTTCGTCAAGTTGCGATTCGGCTTTTTCTATTTCAATGAAAGTTGTATAAGGATCGGCTTTTAAAATCGATAAGTGCCTGATTGCTTCATACATCTTGTTATCATATACTGATGAAAATGCTTTTGTGCCGGCTCTGCCAAAATCGCGCAGATATCCGGAGTATTCCTCATCAGCAATAATGGGAGCATGACCTGCAGCCTCGTGGATAATATCAGGGGCGGGTGTGTAAAGAACCTGATCTACCGGCCTTATATCAGCTGCAATAACCAGCACATTATAGGCCTGAAATTCCATAAATGCAGCGGGAGGAATAAATCCATCCACTGCAACAGCTGCCCAACCGATTTCCTTCAGTATCCGGTTCATTCCATACATATGCGGAATTTGGTCGATGCTGATACCCGTCCGTTTTAATCCGTCAAGGTATGATGCATGCGCAACACCAGGAAGGCATCTCACATTTTGCCTCATGATATAACGCCAAACCGCATGATCCTGTGCTGTATAGTTGTTATACGGCTGCTCTATGATGAGGTTTTGCAAATGATGCGGAAGTTTGTCGAGTAATTCGTTACTTTCCATATCCGGATTTTTATTTCATAATAAACTACTACTTTTGAAAATTGTTAGCAAAATCGTTTCCCAAAGATATATATTTAACTCCATATAAAACTTGTTGATTTTGACACCGCCGCTTATTTATATTGCCCTTCCGGTTTTAGATGAAATGGAACGCCTTCCCTTGCTAATACAGGCAATTATGGATCAAACAGTTCAACAATTCAGGGTGGTGGTATGCGTAAATCAACCAGAAAGCTGGTGGGATGATCCGCCTCATCTGCATGTTTGCCACGAAAATCAGCTGACTATAAAATACCTGCAATCGCTCGAAGATAAGCGGATTGAAATTCTTGACAGGTCATCGCCCGGAAAAGGCTGGCCACCCAAAGGTCAGGGAATCGGGTATGCCCGAAAATACCTGATGGATTACATTTCGTCCAGGGCTGATGGAAATGATATTATTATCAGCATGGATGCAGATACTATTTTCAATAAAGGATATTTTTATACGGTAGCTGAAAATATACGACTCAACCATGCTGCCTCTGCCATTTCGATACCTTATTATCACCGGCTATCGCACAATACTGAACTCGACAGGGCAATGCTTCGTTACGAGATTTATATGCGCGCTTATGCCATTAATATGTGGCGGATCCGCAGCCCGTATAGTTTTACAGCACTTGGCTCTGCTATTGCATTTCCTGTATGGGCCTATAAAGCAGCAGGAGGGATGACACCTAAAATGAGCGGCGAAGATTTTTATTTCCTTCAGAAAATAGTGAAAACCGGTCGCTTACTCCACTGGAACGGCGAAATTGTTTATCCTGCCGCCCGTTTGTCCGATAGGGTTTTCTTCGGCACAGGTCCTGCGTTAATAAAAGGAATAGAAGGTGACTGGAGTAGTTACCCTGTTTACGACCAGCGGCTTTTCGACAAGGTTGCAGAAACATACAGGCTATTCGGGCCACTTTTTAAAAAAGAAGTCCAAACTCCTTTTGACGATTTTCTGATAAATAGGTTTGGTGAACTTCCCTGGAAAGGATTAAGACTGAACTTTAAAACACAGACGCATTTTGTACGTGCATGCCACGAAAAAATTGACGGATTGCGGATTTTGCAATTCCTGAAGGAAAGCCAGCCTGCCGACGAAAAAGTGAGCGAAGAAGCACTTTCACAATTGCTGCAGAATTACCAGAATCTTTTCCCGGAATTGATTTCAGGCCTGAATACAAAAGTTAATTTCCTTCTAACGCCTGTTTCTGAACTCGATCATATCAGGGATATACTTTTCGAGATTGAAATGTATTACCGGAAGTTGCACTGGAATGATTTTACGGGGTTGACGACGATGTATAATTAGCATTCATTTCTATTCACGGGGTGACTTTGAGTCACCCCGTGAATAGAAAGTCTCAACTCTTCTCTTATCTTTGCCATTATTAATCTATTATCATATGAGCACACCCATCAATTCCACCGATACTTTTGTCGGTGAAATGAATACCTGGCACGGCCGGACACTTGGACTTAAAACCGTTGAAGCTTTGCGAAAAAACCGTTTTGGAGCTGATTTTTTTGAAACACGTGAAGCGACTGCCAAAGCCTTACTAGAACTCATTTCTCCTGGTATGGAAGTCGCTTTCGGCGGATCACAAACTGCAAAGCAACTGAATCTGCAACAACTGGTTACGGATAAAGGAGCCGTTATTCTCGATCATAATGCTGCTGGTTTAACTGATGAAGAAAAACTGGAAGTCATGCGCCGCCAGCAGATCTGCGATGTGTTTATCTGCAGCAGCAATGCTATTTCGCTGCAAGGCGAACTTTTTAATATTGACGGACATGGAAACCGGGTCGCAGCTATGAGTTTCGGTCCAAGGAGAGTAATTGTGGTTGCCGGTGTTAACAAACTGGTAGCTGACGAGGACGCTGCCTGGGAACGTATCCGAACCATTGCCGCCCCAATCAACTTTAAAAGGCTTAACCGTCCTAATCCTTGCGCCAAACACGGAGTATGCATGAATTGCAACCTGCCGACCCGGGGATGTAATATTTATGTAGCAACCAGGCGTAGGCCTTCTTTAACTGATTTTTCGGTTTTTATTGTGAATGATTCTCTCGGGTTTTAGTCTACTGTGATCAGGTCGGCGGGATTTGTAATCCCGCTGCAAAGAGTACCGGATTTTAAATCCGGATTATCAAACAAAATATTCTTCTTTTAAGTCGGCAACCTCATCTTTTTTAGCAATAATTTCGCAAGTTTGCTTAACGTTTTAAGTTATAAACGTAAAAATCGTATTAAATTTTCTAAAAACTTGCAATTCATTCATATGCTTTCATACTTTTGACCGGTGAATCTTTATACTTTTAGCTATGGATCTGACGATGATTAATGCCATTTCGCCTATTGACGGTCGTTACCGTAAACAGGTTGAACGTCTTTCTTATTATTTCAGCGAAGCCGCCCTTATCAATTACCGCGTATTTGTTGAGGTGGAATATTTTATTGCACTTTGCGAGATACCGCTTCCGCAATTGAAAGGGATCGAACGAAAGAAGATTGCTGAACTCAGATCCCTGTGCCGGGATTTTACTTTTACTGACGCACAGGAAGTTAAAGACATTGAAGCAACAACCAATCACGATGTTAAGGCTGTTGAATATTATCTGAAGAAGAGGTTCGATAAAATCGGTCTCGGTAAGTATAAGGAGTTTATTCATTTCGGTCTGACTTCGCAGGATATCAACAATACTGCCGGCCCTTATGCATTGAAACTTGCTCTGGATGAGGTGGTTGTACCCATGTATGACGATTTGCTGCAAAAACTTACCCGCAGGGCTAAGGAATGGAAAAAGGTTCCCATGCTTGCGCGTACACATGGACAACCGGCTTCGCCAACCATTCTCGGGAAAGAAATATATGTTTTTGCCGAAAGGTTAAAGCAACAGCTGAAATTACTTAAAACAATTCCGATTTCTGCAAAATTTGGCGGGGCTACAGGAAATTTCAATGCTCATTATGTTGCATATCCCGAAATCAACTGGCCTGAGTTTGGTGATGATTTTGTTAAAAACAACCTTACTCTCGAACGTCTGCGCCATACAACCCAAATTGAGCACTACGATAATATGGCAGCGATTTTTGATACTATGAAACGCATTAACACGATACTTCTCGACTTGAGTCGTGATATGTGGAGCTATATTTCGATGGAATATTTCAAGCAAAAGATAAAAGCAGGTGAAGTAGGCTCTTCGGCCATGCCGCACAAAGTGAACCCTATTGATTTCGAAAATGCAGAAGGGAACCTTGGAATGGCAAATGCTCTTTTTGAACACCTTTCGGCAAAGCTCCCGCTTTCGAGGCTTCAGCGCGACCTTACGGATTCAACTGTAACGCGTAATATAGGAGTTCCTATATCGCATACCGTAATTGCTATAAAATCATTGATAAAAGGTTTGGATAAACTGATCCTGAACGAAGAGAAAATCCAGGCCGATCTTGAAAACAACTGGGCTGTGGTTGCCGAAGCTATTCAAACCATTCTTCGCCGCGAAGGGTTCCCCAAACCTTATGAAACCCTGAAAGAACTCACCCGCACCAATGCGCATATTGATCATAAAGCAATAAGTTCATTTATTGACAAACTGAATGTGCCGGCCAAGGTGAAAACCGAGCTGAATAAAATCACTCCATCAAACTATATCGGACGGTTCGAGATATGAGCAATTGTTAAATTTTGTGAGAAAGTAAAACAATGTAGTATTAACAGATTGTTTTAAGTAATTTTGCGCAAAATATAGACCGATATATGGATTTGAAAGAGATTTTATCAGTTTCGGGCAAGCCCGGGCTTTTTAAAACAATCGCACAGACTAAAACGGGCGTAATCATCGAATCGCTTACGGATGGAAAGCGCCTGCAAGCTTTTGCAAGCGATAAAATCAGCTCTCTGGGTGAAATAAGTATTTTTACTGCAGATGAGGATTTACCCTTACGGGAAGTTTTCAGGATCATACAGGAGAAAAACGGCGATCAACCCGTTCCTGATCCTAAAACCAATGACACCGCATTAAAAGCATTTTTCGAGACAATTTTGCCTGATTACGATCGTGAGCGTGTATATGTTTCGCACATGCGTAAACTGGTTCAATGGTATAACCTGTTGATTGCAAACGGGATAACAGATTTTTCAGCTCCTGCCGAAGAAGCCGGAGCCGACGCAGCTTCTCCGGGCGAAACAGAACCCGAAACCGAAGACAAATAATTCTAAGTCCGTCGTATCACATGGCGGACTTTTTTTAAGTATTTTCGCCAGTATATTTGCTACCTGATGAAGAAATTTATTCATGACTTTACGGTTACCCGCAATCATCATATTACGGACGACTACTTTGCCTTATATTTGAAATGTCCGGTCATTCTGCCCTCAATTTTTCCCGGTCAGTTTGCCGAAGTGCTTGTAAGTAACTCAACCACAACATACCTTCGCAGACCCTTTTCGATTTACGATACTGATTACGAAACAAATGAACTTTCGCTGCTTATCAAAAAAGTGGGTGATGGTACCGCTGCACTCATGAAACTTAAGGAAGGTGATATCCTGAACCTGGTTTATCCTTTAGGCAACACGTTTAGTATGCCTGATGGCGAAAAAGCTTTGCTTGTTGGAGGTGGAGTGGGTATTGCCCCGATGCTGCTTTTGGCAAAACGTTTGAGAATTGAAGGCTTCAAACCTGATGTGCTTATCGGTGGACGAAGTTCGAACGATATTGTTGAACCTGAAAAATATAAACCTTTTGGTGAAGTGTTTATTACAACCGATGATGGTTCAGCAGGTGAAAAAGGAATGGTGACGCAGCACTCAGTTTTTTCAGGAAAAGTAAAAGAATACTCGGCTATTTATGCCTGCGGACCTGACCCAATGATGAAAGCCGTTGCAAGGATTGCAGCAGAGTACGATATCCCGTGCGAGATTTCGCTCGAAAATACCATGGCCTGCGGAATCGGTGCTTGCTTATGCTGTGTGGTCGAAACAGTTGACGGTAATAAAACCACATGCATTGAAGGGCCGGTTTTTGACACAAGAAAACTTAAATTGTGATTTTTTTGCAAAGTGAAAAATGCAAAGTGAAAAATCTGATTAAAATCAATATTGTCAGGCTGGGCGATACCAGAAGAATGAATTTGTGATGTGTTTGAATAGTTCCAAATGTAACATTAAATCCGACATCCGACATCCGTAATCCACAATCCGCAATCCACAATCCACAATCCGACATCCACAATCCACAATCCACTATCCACAATCCACAATCCGCAATCAGACATCCACAATTCGCAATCCGACATCCGCAATCCACAATCCGACATCCGAATCAAAAAAAATAACAATGCCCGAATTATCAGTTAACGTTCATAAGCTTTTGCTAAAAAACCCGGTTATGTCAGCCTCGGGAACATTTGGCTACGGATCTGAATTCGACGATTTTATCGATGTTAACAGGCTTGGAGGAATACTTACCAAAGCCTGTACTTCGAAAAACCGTGATGGAAACCGGTATCCGCGTATGGCCGAAACTCCGGCCGGAATGCTGAATTCTGTAGGGTTGCAAAACAAAGGTGTTGATTATTTTATCGAAACCATTTACCCTAAAATAATGCATTATGATACGCATATTATGGTAAATGTGTCCGATTCAACGGTTGAAGGCTACATGGAAGTAGCAGAGAAACTAAATCAGCTCGAGAAAATTACCGGTATTGAACTCAATATATCATGCCCCAATGTGAAAGAAGGAGGGATGGCTTTCGGTACATCCTGCCCTATGGCTGCTGCTGTTACTAAAGCGGTTCGGGAAGTGTATGATAAAACAATGATTGTGAAACTTTCGCCCAATGTAACCAATATCGCTGAAATAGCTAAAGCGGTTGAAGATGAAGGTGCTGATTCAGTTTCAGTTATAAATACTTTACTCGGGATGGCAATTGATGCCGAAAAGCGCCGCCCGATTCTTTCGACCATTACCGGTGGACTTTCAGGCCCTGCTATAAAACCAATTGCGTTGCGCATGGTATGGCAGGTTTCAAAAGCTGTTAAAATACCGGTTATCGGTTTAGGAGGAATAAGCAATGCGACCGATGCGATCGAATTTCTACTTGCAGGTGCAACCGCTATCCAGGTTGGAACAGCTAACTTCGTTGATCCACAGGTATGTATCAAAATTCTTGATGGTATAGAGGAATACTGCAACCGGCATGGAATTAAAGATGTAAATGAATTGATTGGTGCACTGGATTGCTGAAAAGGGGAAAGTTTAAAATGCAAAATTCTAAGGTTAAAACAGTAAAAGTAGTTTTTCGATTTCCATAGTGCCAACCGAATGCCAACCCAATGACAAACTAACCATTTCACAATCCTCAAAATCCTCAACCCTTCAAACTCTGAAACTCTTCAAACTCTTCAACCCCTTCAAACCCTTCAAACTCTGAAACCCTTCAAACTCTTCAAACCCTTCAAACTCTTCAAACCCTTCAAACCCTTCAAACTCTTCAAACCCTTCAAACTCTTCAAACTCTTCAAACTCTTCAAACCCTTCAAACTCTTCAAACTCTTCAAACCCTTCAAACCCTTCAAACTCTTCAACCCCTTCAAACTCTTCAAACCCTTCAAACTCTTCAAACCTTCAAACCCTTCAAAACCTTCAAAACCTTCAAACTCTTCAAACTCTTCAACCCCTTCAAACCCTTCAAATGACCAAATCCAACATCCTTCTCATAGGCAATGGTGGCCGCGAACATGCCATAGCCTGGAAACTTGCACAGAGCCCTTTACTTAACCAGTTATTTATTGCTCCGGGGAATGCAGGTACTTCTTTGGTAGGAACCAATGTGCCAGTAAATGGAAATGATTTTGAGAGTATAAAAAGCTTTGTGGTTACTAATCGGATTGATATGGTGGTTGTAGGGCCCGAAGAGCCTTTGGTAAAGGGGATTCATGATTTTTTTTTAGCGGATAATGCCTTGAAGAATATTCCGGTTATCGGTCCTCAAAAAGCGGGTGCTGAACTTGAAGGTAGCAAGGATTTTGCCAAGCAGTTTATGATCAGGCATAATATTCCCACGGCTGCTTACAGCACTTTTACAATTGAAACTTTAACAGATGGTATTGCATTTATAAAAACACTCAATCCACCCTATGTGCTTAAAGCGGATGGACTTGCTGCCGGAAAAGGTGTAATAATCTGTAAAACTCTTGCGGAAGCTGAAAAAGAACTGACCGATATGCTTGTTGGCCAAAAATTCGGCAACGCTTCGGCAATGGTTGTAATTGAGGAGTTTCTTGATGGTATCGAACTGTCAGCATTTGCTATCACCAACGGAAAAGAATACCTGGTTTTGCCCGAAGCAAAAGATTACAAACGTATTGGCGAAGGCGATACGGGTCCGAATACAGGAGGGATGGGCTCAGTTTCCCCTGTTCCATTTGCTGACAGAGAATTTATGCAAAAAGTCGAAGACAGAATTATCAGGCCAACTGTTAAAGGGTTGCAGAAAGACGGAATACCCTACCAGGGATTTTTGTTTTTCGGATTAATGAATATAAAAGGAGATCCGTTTGTTATTGAATATAATGTTCGGTTGGGTGATCCTGAAACTGAATCCGTTTTACCTCGTATTAACAATGATCTGATTGAAATTTTTCAGGCTACTGCAAATGGAAACCTCTCTGCAATAAAACTGGAAACCGACGAACGCACTGCTGCCTGTGTGATGATCGTTTCAGGTGGATACCCTGGTAATTATGTTAAGGGGAAAGAAATTTCAGGAATAAAGGAGGTTACTAAAAGCCATATTTTTCACGCCGGTACAGTGACTGAAAACAATAAAACTGTATCTTCGGGAGGTAGAGTACTTGCAGTTACATCGCTGGCTTCTGATTTAAAAACTGCAGTAAATCAATCGAATGAATCTGCTTTATTATTGAATTTCGAGGGTTCGTATTTTCGAAGGGATATAGGAATAGATCTAATGTAGATCATATCAAATAAAATTCTTCATGCTCAGGTGGATTTCAAAATCAGGAACATTTTTTCAGTTTACACTATTTACTGTATTCATGGCATTGCTATGGATTCCAGCGTTTGTAAGTCCCGCACCACCTGTTCGAACCGCCGCAGATGGCCCCTTATACACACTCCTGGCATCCTTGCTGCTTCCGTTTCCACAACTTACTATTGCTGTGGCATTGCTATTGGTAGTGTCGCAGGCTGTTGTCCTGTTTTACGTTTACCAGGCCAACGGTTTCTTTGGGCGAAGTAATTTTTTGCCGGCGATAATCATCCTGCTTGCTTACAGCTGGAATGCTGGTTACCAGACCATACATGCTATGTTATTCGCCTGTGTGTTTTTAATTATAACTTTGAATTCTATAATGATTATGTACGGACGGCAGGCAGCTTTCCATCAGGTATTTACAGCATCATTTTCGATTGGAATTGCAATGCTGTTCTACATTCCGCTGGCTTACCTGCTGCTGCTTATCTGGTTTACACTCATTACCTACCGTATTTCAACCTGGCGCGAATACGCAGTTTCAATTATTGGGTTTACTTTGCCAATGATCTATTTTATTTGTTGGCTTTTCTGGAACGACAGTGTTGCAGAAGGATTGAAACAGTTTTCGGATGCTTTGCTAAAACTTGTTATGCCAGAGAAATTATCGCTGATTAATACTATATGGCTTTCGGCTTCAGCATTTATTCTGGTAGTAACAATGTTTGCAGTTTTAAATATAATGAACGACAAGCTCATCAGTTTAAGGCGCAGGGCCTGGGTATTGTTTAACTTCAGTTTTACTGCCGTATTGGCAATTCTGTTGGCTGGCTGGCCAATACTTACAGCCAATTACATCTTCGTAATTCCGTTATCATTTTTCGTGACAGGGAGCTTTGCCTTAATTAAAAAGCCATTTTGGTTCGAGATACTGGTATTGGGTTATTTCATTCTACTGGTCGGGGTACGAATTGCTGCTTTTATACTTGGATGAAGGACTTAAAGTAATAGGTAATATTCTGGTTTTGAAACTGGTACAACACATGTTAAAATCATCGTTTACTCATAACCTTATAGAAGCTGGTTGCGATGAAGCCGGTCGTGGATGCCTTGCTGGCTCTGTGTATGCAGCCGCTGTGATTTTACCTGAAGATTATTTTAATCCGCTTTTAAATGATTCAAAAAAACTAACCGCCGGTGAGCGTGAAAAACTGAGGGTTATTATCGAAAACGAAGCGATAGCCTGGTCAGTGGCTTCTGTTGATAATGAGGAAATTGACCAGATAAATATACTGAATGCTTCAATCCTAGCTATGCACAAGGCTTTGGAAAAACTCATAATTGCCCCTGAATTTATTCTGGTTGATGGTAACCGATTCAAACCTTTTCGTGATATTCCTCATCAAACTATAATAAAAGGTGATGGCATTTACCTTTCGATCGCCGCTGCTTCGGTTCTTGCAAAAACGCACAGGGACGAATATATGATGAAACTTCATGATATATACGCGGAATACGGGTGGAACAGGAACAAAGGCTATCCAACCCTTGAACATCGAAAAACTATTCTCCGCCTGGGCTTAAGCCCTTTCCACCGGCGCACTTTCTCCGTTCAACTGAAAATATGGGAATGAGATTCGCTAAAAACAAAAATCCCCGCTTTTATACGGGGACTTCTGAACCAAATTATTAACCAAATTATTAACAAGAAAACTACCAACCCATCGTATCTACCCCAATGAGTTTAGTACGAAAACATAGTTTATAAATATTATTATTTACTCTTCTGTTAATTCTACAAATATATAATAAGTTAAGTTGAGTTCGATCTTTTTATTAAAAATAATT
>JBBQUX010000004.1:0-62957 GCA_038212135.1 Bacteroidales bacterium
TGTCCCGGTTATAGGTAGGTTGCATACGTGTTACGCACCCGTGCGCCACTCTCACCAAAGTATTGCTACCTCGGATCCCGTACGACTTGCATGTATTAAGCCTGCCGCTAGCGTTCATCCTGAGCCAGGATCAAACTCTCCATAGTAAGTTGATCTTAAATGTCTCAGATTTATTCTTCTCTGTCAATACTAAAATTGAACAGGGGATATTCGCTGCTTTATGTTTTGACTTCAGTCTTTCAAAGAACTTGGTGATCTATGTGTAGCCCGAAGGCTGATCATTTCAATTTGTTGTTCCCGCTCACTTTTTTGCTCCCTCGCTTTCAACTTCGTGTCGTGATTGGGAGTGCAAAGGTAAAACCTTTTTTAACTCCTGCAACTATTTCGATAATTATTTTTTAACAATTTAATAAAGAAACAATGTTGCTGTTAAAACGGAATGCAAAAGTAAAACAAGTATTAAAATCACCAGAACCTATTGCAAAAAAAATACTGTTGGTGTAATCTGCTTATTTTCAGTTTAGTGTATTAATGGTGTTTTGTTTTGACTGCATTTTCCGCTTAAACTTTCAATGAACGTACCCGTTTAGGAGGGTGCAAAGGTAAAAGTTATTTTAACTTATACAACAATGATGTAAAAATAATTGGAATAATTATTGAAAGTGACTGAAATTCAGTTAAATAAAATTTTATTTTAATAGCTTTTTGTCATGATAAATAGAAATTTTGTTTCTTTGCAGCCCGTTTCTACAAAAGTTTCCTATGCAAAACACGTTTTCAAATAGATATCGAATTATTCTTTCCCTTTTCTTCGTCATTTTATGTTCTGCAAAACTTTTTGCACAGGATGAATATAATACATACAAGGAGAAAAGTGATTTTAAATCTAAACTATTTTTCGGAGGAGGATTTGGACTGCAATTTGGGTCAGCAACTTTAGTGGAAGTTTCACCTATTGTAGGGTATAGTGTAACTCCTAAATTTGGAATTGGTGTAAGTCCCACGTATAAGTTCTATAAAATAAATGATTATTATGGTCCTTCAAATGATCTGACAACGAATGTTTTTGGTGGCAGTATTTTTGCCCGATATTCAATTTTTACGAATGTTTTTGCACATGTGGAATATGAGATACTTTACTACAATACTCGGGTAACCGGATATGAGACTGCCAGGCAACAGTTTAACAGTTTTTTTGTTGGCGGGGGATATAATCAGCGGCTTGGAGGTAATTCGGCAATGTATTTTCTTGTATTATGGAATTTGAATGATACCGCTGATTCACCTTATATAAATCCGGTTATACGTGTCGGTTTTAGTGTGGGATTGTAAAATAAAGAGTGAGGCTGATTTCTGTTTCTGTCTATATTACCTTTCAGCTATTCCTGAAGAAGGCTGCAAATCCAGTTAAAAGGACTACCAGTTATGTCTATACATAAATATTATACAATGTAAAAGTTATTATTATATTACAAACGGGATAAATTTCCGTTTAAAAAAATTTATACAAACCAGGATGCAGAATTCAAGTTCTGGTTGTAAACCTTTCGGAATTTGGTATTAAATACGTGGTCCGTCTATTGCGGTAATGTGTTCTGCGAAATGAATGTTTTATCGCGTTTCTTCTATCGCTAAAGATAGCTTACAGTGTTTTGCTTTTTTCAGGTCGAAGTTTACTCGTGCGGAATATTTTTCAAAACTTCAAGAGTAAGATCCCAAAAACGTTGAACTGTATCAATCTGCAACCTTTCATCTGGTGAATGTGCTCCTTTAATGGTTGGGCCATACGAAATCATATCAATTCCGGGATATTGTTCGCCAATAAGACCGCATTCGAGCCCTGCATGTATTGCAAGTACTTTCGGTTCCAGCCTGAAGAGTTTAACATAGGCTTTATGTGTAATATCAAGTATTGGTGATTTCGGATTAGGTGTCCAACCCGGATATCCATCGTTATGAGTAATTTTTGCACCAGCTAACCTGAAAACACTTTCCACCATATTCAATACATCTTCTTTGCCATGCTCAGATGAACTTCTCTGGCTGGTTCCAATTTCGATGACTTTATCGTTCATTTTAACCGAGGCCAGGTTGGTGGAGGTTTCAACAAAGTTGGGGACAACGGCTGACATGGCAATTACTCCATGCGGACAGGCATATAATGCATTAAGCAGGCGTTCCTGGGTGGATAAATCAATAAGAAAATCGGGTAATTCAATCGGATTGTAACTTACCAATAGAGCTGGTTCAGTAATCCTGAATTCCTCTTTAACTATAGTGTTGAATTTCTTTACAAACTGAATGAATTCATTACTGAAACGGTTTGGAACAACAATATTGGCAAATGATTCACGAGCTATTGCATTGCGAAGGTTGCCTCCGTCAATTTGCGAAATCCTGACTTCGAAGTGATGACTTGCTGTCCACAAAAGCCTGTTTAGCAATTTTACCGCGTTTCCCCTTCCTTTATTTATGTCGTCGCCTGAATGACCTCCCTGTAAACCGGTTACTTTAACCTGATAGCCTGTGAAATCATAATTCACAGCTATGCGCGAATAATTCATAAATGCCTTCGTATCCTGACCTCCCGCACATCCGATGAATAATTCACCTTCGTCTTCCGAATCGAGGTTTAATAGAATCCGCCCTTTCAGAAACCCGGGCTTGAGTCCTTTGGCACCTGTAAGCCCTGTTTCTTCATCAACTGTGAAAAGCATTTCGAGTGGGCCGTGCTCAATGTCAGTAGCTTCGAGTATTGCCAGTTGAGCAGCAATGCCAATCCCATCATCAGCTCCTAATGTGGTGCCTGTGGCTTTTACCCAGTCTCCTTCAATACGGGGAACAATTGGATCGTTGTCGAAGTCGTGATAAGTATCGCTGTTTTTTTCGCATACCATATCAATATGACTCTGTAAAATCACGACCGGAAAATTTTCATAGCCTTTTGTTGCCGGTTTCCGGATCAGAATATTGCCAACTTCATCAGTCTCATTTTCGAGATTCAGTTTACGGGCTACTCCTATTATATATTCGGTAATACGTTTTTCTTTCTTCGATGACCGTGGGATTTTACAAATCTCGCCGAAATAATACCAGACTTTTTCGGGGCTTAATCCTGCAAATACTTTGCTCATAATACATGTGTGAATTTTGTAATATGCAAATATATACCATAAATATAGAATTCAACCCGAATAAAAAAAAAATAAGTAAAATACTCAGTGGCACTTTTAAGACTGAGTGAATTATGACCTTGAATAGTATAAAATTATGTGAAAATGATCCTATGAGATCCGAAGCTCACTAATTCCAGATTTAAATAAATGATTCTGAATATAAACTCATATTGCTTCAGCTGTGTATTTGTTATCGATTATTTCTTTTGGCTTCTGTATTCGCTTACAGATTACTTTACTTAATTGCATTGGTTTATTGAAATGCCAAAATCTCCATTATATGGAATCAACAAAAAATATTTACTTTTACCACCCAGTGAAACTAAACCGTTGAAAGAATTGAGTTTATTATGAAGAATCTAACTATTTTGATGCAGAAACACCGTTATAGATTTCTATTTGCTGCTATACTGCTTGTTTATTTTTTCAATATGTTAATTGATGTTATGGAAATTGATGCTGCTCAGTACGCGTTAATTTCACTCGAAATGAGCTGGACCAGGAGTTTCCTGCATGTTTATCAGCAGGGACACGATTATCTGGACAAACCACCTTTACTGTTCTGGCTGTCGTCAATTTCGTATTTGATTTTTGGTGTCTCAAATTTCGCATATAAGCTGCCTTCTTTTTTAACAGCAGTATTAGGTATTTATAGTGTTTATCAGTTCTCCTGTTTATGGTACAGTAAAGAAAAGGCAGTCCTGGCTTCTTTAATATTAGCTTGTTGCCAGGCATTATTTCTGATTACCAATGATGTGCGGACCGACACAATCCTTTTAGGATTGGTAATGTTCTCAATCTGGCAGCTTACTGAGTATGTATTGAATGCCAAATGGAAAAATTTAATTCTGGCATCCATAGGAATTGGCGGGGCCATGATGGTAAAGGGTCCGATTGCTCTTATTATTCCCGCAGCTGCTTTTGGTACTGAATTTCTCTTAAAAAGGCAATGGAAAAATATCTTTAAACCAGAATGGATTATTTTGATAATTATTGTAGCAATCATTTTGATTCCAATGAGTTATGGGCTGTACACACAATTCGATCTGCATCCCGAAAAAACAGTATATGGCCTAAAAGGTCCTTCCGGTCTGCGCTTTTTTTACTGGACCCAAAGCTTTGGAAGGATAACCGGGGAAAATTACTGGAAAAATGATGCCGGATATTTTTACTTCATGCATACCATTTTGTGGGATTTTCAACCCTGGATACTTTTATTCATTCCGGCGCTAATTCTTAAAATCAGAAAAATAATTGTTCAGAAATTCAGAAGCAACGAAAAGGAAGAATACATTACGCTTGGCGGATTTGTGCTGGTTTTGTTTGCCTTGTCGTTATCCAGTTATAAACTTCCACACTATATTTTTGTATTGTTTCCTTTTGCATCAATTATTACAGCCGATTTTATTTATCAGCTAAAGGGAAAACTTCAATCACGGATTGCTAAAGTTCAATTTGGCTTAATGCATATATTCTGGCTACTCATTTTGATTAGCTTCATCTTCATCTTTCCCTCGCGAAATTTTATACTACAATTTGTATTAATTGCCCTTTTTATTTTAAACTGGTTCATCTTCCGGTTTTATAAAGAGCAAGTTGAGCGGATTTTTATTCCGACAATTATTACAGCCATTTCATTTAACCTGATGATGAGCCTGAATTTTTATCCAAACCTTTTAAAATATCAGTCATCGTCGCAACTGGGTAAATTAGTTTCTGAACGCATTATTCCTGCTGATAAATTATACATTTATAACGGAACCTCTTTTTCGCTTGATTTTTATTCCCAGAGAATAAATCCGGTTATTACTTTAGAAAGCATACATAATTTGAAACCGGGAAGCCTGGTTTATCTTGATGAAAAAGGGCTTAACGATTTAATCGGGAACCAGGTTGCTTTTAAACAACGCAAGGTTTTTCATTCGTTCAGGGCAACCAGGCTTTCATTGCCGTTTTTATACTACAAAACAAGAGATAAAGAGCTTAAAAATGAATATTTAATTGAATTACAATAAATTGAAATTCATTAGCAAAAATCAAATTATGAAACTATCGGTTAAAGTTCGTATATATACAGAAGAAAAACGGATTCACATGATATTAATTAGTGTCTCTAAGAAAACTCATCATTTTACGTAAAAAATGGTCTTTTTCTTTAACTTTAGGTTTGGCAGGCAAAACTCAATCTCGTGTGCGCGAGGACTTTGCCCTACGGGGTCAAAGGGTGAGCGTGGGCAAAACTCATTTTAGACTCGTTTTCTTATACGCACTAATTATGCCAATAAATGGCAGAGCATATTCAGGTTATAAAATGAAATATCTATTGTTAGCGTTTTTTTGAAAACCAATAGGGGTAAGCCAATTCCAGGATTGATATTTTACTGGCCAGCCAATAGCTTGACTATGGTTTCTTTTGGATCAACAGATGCGAAAACAGTATTTCCTGCCACAAGCACATCAACTCCTGTTTGAATTAATTTACCGGCATTTGCGAGATCAACACCTCCGTCCACTTCAATACGGATTTTTTTGCCTGTTGCCTGTATCATTTGCTTTAAGGCAGTGATTTTGTTATAGGTATTTTCAATAAATTTCTGTCCTCCAAAGCCAGGATTTACTGACATCAGCAGAACCAGATCAAGATCAGGCAGAATTTCGGATAACACATTTACAGGAGTGTGAGGATTGAGAACAACGCCTGCTTTCATTCCAAGTTCGTGTATCAGGGCAACTGAACGGTGAATATGCACAGATGCTTCGTAATGAAAAGTCAGGATATCAGCACCAGCATCGCGGAAAGCTTCAAAGTATCGTTCCGGCTGAACGATCATCAGGTGAACATCAAGAAGCTTTGAGGTTGCTTTCCGAACAGCTTTTACAATCGGAATGCCATATGAAATGTTTGGTACGAAAACACCATCCATAACATCAATATGAATCCATTCAGCCATGCTGGTGTTGATCATTTCAATGTCGTTGCCAAGATGCAGGAAATTGGCCGATAATAAGGAAGGAGCAATGATTGGCATAAATTATGATTTTGGATGATCTCTAATGGATGAAAGAATAAAATTATAGAAAAAAGGTATTCAAAAAAAAAGAGCGGACATAAATCCGCTCAATTTTATATTATTAACCAAGGTAGGTTTTTAATATTTTACTTCTTGCAGTATGTTTGAGCCTGCGGATGGCTTTTTCTTTGATTTGTCGAACACGCTCGCGGGTGAGATCGAATTTTTCGCCGATTTCTTCCAGTGTGTAAGGATGACTGCCGTTGAGTCCGAAATATAGTTTGATAACATCAGCTTCGCGAGGCGTCAAAGTAGAAATAGCACGGTCAATTTCCTTACGGAGTGATTCGTAAAGCAGGCCTGTTTCAGGTGTAGGACCATCATCACTGCGCAGAACATCATACATGGTGTTGTCTTCGTCCTGAATGAGAGGAGCATCCATCGATACATGACGGCCGCTGTTACGCATTGATTCTTTTACTTCATTCTCGCTTATTTCGAGCAATGTAGCAATCTCATCGCTGTTAGGTTCGCGTTCGTATTCCTGTTCGAGTTTCGCGTACGCTTTGTTGATTTTATTGATGGCACCGATTTTGTTTAGCGGAAGCCTCACAATACGCGATTGTTCAGCCAAAGCCTGTAGAATCGACTGACGGATCCACCAAACTGCGTAGGAAATAAACTTAAATCCACGGGTTTCATCGAAACGCTGGGCTGCCTTTATTAGTCCGAGGTTTCCTTCGTTGATAAGGTCGGGCAAGCTGAGACCCTGGTTTTGGTATTGTTTTGAAACAGATACAACAAAGCGAAGATTAGCCTTTGTGAGTTTTTCGAGTGCCGCACGGTCGCCTTGCTTGATTCGCTGTGCGAGCTGGACTTCTTCCTCAGCTGTAATCAGTTCTACTTTACCGATTTCCTGCAGGTATTTGTCCAGCGAAGCGGGGTCGCGGTGAGTGACTAGTTTTGTTATATTGAGTTGCCTCATAGTTTAAATTTGTGTTGGCGTTCTGTAATACGCAATTAATTGAATAAGGGTTTCATATTTATGAAAAAATACACCTTCCCCGTGAAATTAAGGGAAGGTGCTTCGATTCAATAACTTATTTTGGGCCCTCAGTATTTTCCGGACGGGGAAGTAAAACTTTTCGCGAAAGTTTCAACTTTCCAGTTTTGGGATCAACTTCAATTAATTTAACATCAATTTTATCTCCGACTTTCAGAACGCTTTCCACATCTTTCAGGCGGCTCCATTCAATTTCGGATATATGAAGTAACCCATCTTTTCCGGGAAGAATCTCAACAAAGGCACCGAAAGCGGTAATTGTTTTAACGGTTCCATTATAAACTTCTCCAACTTCAGGAACTGAAACAATGCGCTTGATTTTTTCTTTAACAGCGTCAATTGACGCTTTATTGCTCGAAACAATATCAATAACTCCAAATTCACCCACTTCTTCAATCACGATGGTTGCACCGGTTTCGCGCTGCATTTCCTGAATGATCTTGCCACCTGGCCCTATTACTGCGCCGATAAATTCACGCGGAATGGTCAGTTTAACGATACGTGGCACATGAGGCTTGTAGTCTTCGCGCGGTTCGGTAATGGTTTTGGCCATTTCGCCAAGAATATGCAAACGGCCCAGTCGTGCCTGTTCCATGGCTTTTGCCATGATTTCGGCTGAAAGCCCGTCAACTTTTATATCCATCTGGCAGGCGGTAATTCCATCGCGCGTGCCGGTAACTTTAAAGTCCATATCCCCAAGGTGATCCTCATCTCCGAGTATATCACTCAATACCGAATATTTTTCTCCTTCAGTAATTAATCCCATCGCGATCCCGGCAACAGGTTTCTTCAGTTTAACACCAGCATCCAGCAGAGCAAGTGTTCCGGCACAAACCGTAGCCATAGATGATGATCCGTTCGACTCAAGGATATCGCTTACAATTCTGACGGTGTAAGGATTCAGGTCTTTACCAGGCATCATCGGCTTAAGAGCACGTAAAGCAAGATTTCCATGGCCGATTTCGCGTCGGCCGACACCCATGATACGTTTAACTTCACCTGTCGAGAAAGGCGGGAAATTATAATGTAGCAGGAAATCCTGCTCACCCTGAATTACAACGCCATCAATACTCTGTGTATCCAGTTTCGAGCCTAATGTAACTGTTGTGAGTGACTGAGTTTCGCCACGGGTAAAAATTGCGGAACCATGCGCTGTGGGCAAATAATCTACTTCACTCCATATAGCTCTGATCTCGTCGAGTTTTCGTCCGTCGAGCCTGCGTTTGTCGTTAAGTATCATAGCGCGCATGGCTTTTTTCTCTACGTCGTGGTAGTAACGGCTGATGAGAGGAGCATTTTCGGAAGCATAATCTGCTTCGAGTGTCGCGATATATTCCTGTTTTATGGCAGCAAAGGCTTCGGTACGTTCTTTCTTACCTGAACCCGACATCGCAACTGTATAAATTTTGTCGTAACAGAATGCAGCGATAGCAGCTTTCAGATCTTCATCATTTTTTTCGTGGCAATATTCGCGTTTGGTTTTTGACTTTTCAACCAGTGCAGCAAGCTCAACCTGGGCTTTGCAGGCCAGTTTAATATGTTTGTGGGCAAAAACAATAGCGTCGACCATTGATTGCTCCGAAACTTCTTTCATTTCGCCTTCAACCATCATAATGTTGTCGGCCGTGGCAGCTACGAGGATGTCAATATCAGCTGTTTCAATAATACTGTATGCCGGATTAACGACATATTCGCCATTGATGCGCGCTATACGAACTTCGCTAACTGGTCCGTTGAAAGGAATATCCGATACAGCAAGAGCACTTGAAGCAGCAAGACAAGCAAGTGCATCGGGCAGAATATCATCATCTGACGAAATCAGGGTAACAATTACCTGTACTTCTGCGTGATAATTGTCAGGGAACAAGGGGCGTAACGCCCGGTCGATCAACCTGGAAATTAAAATCTCATTATCAGTCGGGCGAGCTTCTCTTTTGAAAAATCCGCCCGGAAACCTGCCTGAGGCAGCATATTTTTCACGATACTCAACAGAAAGTGGCATGAAATCCACATTTTCCTTGGCTTCTTTCATTGCTACTACAGTAGCAAGAATCATGGTGTTTCCCATTTTTACAACACAAGCTCCATCAGCTTGTTTGGCGAGTTTTCCTGTTTCGATCGAAATCATGCGTCCGTCGCCAATGTCGAAGGTTTTAACAATTCCTTCCATAATTTACCTCTTTTTTTCTTTTTATGTAACAATTAGTGCTTTCGTTTTCTTTTTATAAAGGTTGAATTGAGCACCACGGATCAACCTGATTTTGTTTTAGTGTTATTTCTGAATATTTCTATTCAGCATTCAGTATAAAAATTCCAGGATTCAAATTCCAAGTTCCAAGACTAAAAATTTCAAGTCATCTATTTTCACTACAATCAATTATTCTTCCTTAATTTCTTTGGGATCTGGAATTTGGAACCTGGTAGTTATACTTGAAGTGTGTAATTTTTTCGTTTGAACCAAGTTCGTATCAATACAAAAAAAGGCAACTTGAAGATTGCCTTTCTTTATAATATATCGTTTTAGTATTATTTACGAAGCCCAAGCTTTGCAATAATAGCGCGATAGCGCTCAATTTCTTTCTTTTTCAGATAATCAAGCATCTTACGGCGTTTACCTACCAAACGAACCAGCGAACGCTGGGTTGCAAGGTCTTTTTTGTTTTCTTTCAGGTGCTCTGTAAGATGTTTGATGCGGAAAGTGAAAAGCGCTATCTGGCCTTCAGCTGATCCGGTATCTGCATCAGATTGACCGTTATCTTTAAATAAATCCTTTTTAATCTCAGGCGTCAAATACATATCTGTGTAACGTTTAATTGCTTATCTTTTCATTTTTCGGGCTGCAAAATTACTACTTTTAGTTCAAATAAAAAACTTTTGTCAGTTTTTTTATTGATTTCCCGATCAATATTATATCAATCGTAAAATTAATGAAATTGCGGCAGCAAAGATATATACTATATTTGTATTTAAAGGTATTCGTTAAAAGAAGTTAAAAACGGATATTGTTTAATATATTTAATGGTTTTATTAAACAAAACAGCTTCATTTGCGTTATTAAATAAGCTTTAAACGAACTATGATAAAAAGTAAGGTTATTATAATTGGAGCGGGATTTTCGGGGCTTGCGGCAGCCTCTGTTCTGGCTCAGGATGGTTTCGAGGTTACTGTAATTGAAAAAAACACTACTCCCGGTGGTCGTGCCCGGAAGTTTGCTGAGAACGGATTTACCTTCGATATGGGACCAAGCTGGTACTGGATGCCTGATGTTTTTGAGAAATTCTTTGCACTTTTTGGTAAAACTCCTGCTGATTTTTACGAGTTACAGCGACTCGATCCTTCGTACCGCTTTTACTTCGGTAAGGATGAGATAGTTGACGTGCCTTCGACTTTTAGTGAAGTGATTGATATTTTCGAGAAAGAGGAAGCTGGTGCAGGAGCAGCACTCACAAAATTCCTGGTAGAAGCGGAGTACAAATACAAAATTGCCATGAGCAAATTTGTTTACAAACCTGGTTTATCAATGTTCGAATTTGTTCAGCCCGAGATGCTTGCATCCGTTTTCCGCCTCGATATGTTCAGCTCTTTTGATAAACATCTGAAACATTACTTTAAAAGTCCGCGCCTCAGGCAGATGCTTGAATTCCCGATTTTGTTTCTGGGTGGAACTGCAAAAAATACACCTGCTCTGTATAGCCTTATGAACTATGGCGATATCAAACTGGGAACCTGGTATCCTGTTGGCGGAATGTACAATGTGGTTGAAGGAATGGTTCAACTTGCCACTTCGCTTGGGGTAAAATTTGTTTATAACAGCCCGGTCGAAAAACTTGAGATAAATAGTGGTAAAATTTCATCTGTAATTGCTGCCGGAAAGAGTTTTGAAGCTACTTACGTTCTGGCATCGGCTGATTATCATTACGTTGAAGAACATTTGCTTCCTGATGAATATAAATCCTATTCGAAGAAATACTGGGATTCGAGGGTATTGTCGCCATCATCACTGATATTTTTCCTGGGCATCGATAAGAAACTTGAAGGAATTGAACATCATACCCTGTTTTTCGACCAGGATCTTGGAAAACACTCGGAAGCTATATATGAAAACCCAGGCTGGCCTGAGAATCCTTCATTGTATTTCAGCTGCACATCCAAAACGGATTTAACCACTGCTCCCGAAGGAATGGAGAATTTATTTGTACTGATTCCTGTCGCACCCGGACTTGAAGATACAAAGGAGACACGTGAAAAGTACTTCCAGATCATTCTTGACAGGTTCAAATATCTCACCGGACAGGATATCAGCGAAAATATTGTTTTCAAACGCAGTTATGCACATTCCGATTTCGAAAATGATTACAATGCTTTTAAGGGCAACGCTTACGGACTGGCTAACACTTTGTTACAAACCGCATTTCTGAAACCGAAAATGAGGAGTAAAAAAGTTAGTAATTTATTCTATACTGGTCAGCTTACAGCTCCGGGGCCAGGTGTGCCACCTGCACTTATTTCGGGCGAGATGGCGGCTAAACTTATTTTGAAAGAATCGGGAAAGAGTAATTAGTAGAATTGATTTTAACCGTTAAGCTACTGTTAAACAGTTATGAAGGAACTTTTTGATATGATATCGCGTAAGTCGAGCAAAATGACAACGGTGATGTACAGTACATCGTTTTCGCTCGGAATACGTTTTTTTAGCAAGCGTTTTCATGATCCGATCTACGGAATATATGGATTCGTGCGTTTTGCCGATGAGATTGTGGATTCGTTCCATGGATTCGATAAAAAGAAATTGCTTCAACGCTTTAAAGAAGATACTTACACTGCAATAGAAGAAAAAATAAGCCTGAACCCAATACTGAATAATTTCCAATACGTTGTAAATAAATACCTGATTGAAAAGGAACTGATTGATCTTTTTCTACAGAGTATGGAAATGGATCTGGAAAAAGTAGAATATGATCAGAAAAAATATGAGCAATATATTCTTGGATCGGCTGAAGTGGTTGGTTTGATGTGCCTGCGGGTTTTTTGCGAGGGCAGTGCCCGGAAATACAATGAACTGAAACCTTCAGCTATGCGGCTGGGTTCTGCTTTTCAGAAAATAAATTTTTTACGCGACCTGAAAGCCGATTATAAAAGTCTTGGACGCAGTTATTTTCCCGGAATTGATATGAATAACTGGAATGACAAAACGAAGTCCGAGATTGAAGAAGACATAGAAAAAGATTTTGCCGATGGACTTTCCGGGATACGTAAATTGCCTGATGGCGCAAGGTTCGGAGTTTATGTTGCATATGTCTATTTTCATGAATTGCTGCTGAAAATACGACGTGTAAAAGCCGAAAAGTTGATGCATGAACGCATCAGGGTAACCAATAACCGCAAATATGTGTTGCTGCTGAATGCTTATTTCCGAAATTTAACCAACAGGATATAAGTATGTTTAAGTTTATTTTTGCAGTGTTTTTTATGATTAGCCTGATTGCACCGGAAGTTGTGGCACAACAGGGAACGATTGAAATAGTGCGTGATCAGTATTTTATGCTCAGCAAAACTGAAGATGCTGCGCTGAAGCTGTATAAATCACTCGAAAAGGACGATCTGAATTCAAATCCGGTTCTTCTCGCCTACAGGGGGGCTTCCTCTGCAGCAGCTGCGGGATATGTGAGCGGTGTTCGCAAAAAACTTGAATTTTTTAACCGTGGTAAGGACGAACTTGAAAAAGCTGTTGGATTAAAACCACTGGATGCGGAAATCCGGTTTTTAAGACTTGCAACACAGCTTAATGCCCCCGGATTTTTAGGTTATACATCGGAGATCAGAAATGATAAAGCAATAATTATTAAAACGCTTCAAAGTGTGCCAGCCAATCATGCAAATGCATACCTTTATCAACGAATTTGCGGTTTTATGCTTTCTTATGCTGATCTTGAACCACTCGAAAAAGCAACTGTAAACCAGCTTGTTACAAAGTTCAAACTTAAAGCAAAATAATGGAAAATGTAATTCTTGTCGATACCGGCGATACTCCTGTCGGACAAATGGAAAAGCTCAAAGCTCATCTCAAAGGAGAATTGCACAGGGCTCTTTCAGTGCTTATTTTTAATAGTAAAGGTGAAATTCTTTTGCAGCAGCGTGCTTTTAGTAAGTATCATACTCCCGGATTGTGGAGTAACAGTTGTTGCAGTCATCCGAGGCCCGGTGAGGACAGTCTTGAAGCAGCCTCACGTCGCCTTGGTGAAGAAATGGGGTTTATAGTTCCACTTAAAAAATCATTCGATTTTATTTACAAAGCGCATTTTGATAATGGCCTTATTGAACACGAATTTGATCATGTTTTTTTTGGCACTTTCGATGGTGAACCTGAAATAAATCCTGAGGAAGCCAATGATTTTAAATGGGTTAATCCTTCTGATTTGATGGAAGATATGCGATCCATACCCGAACAGTATACCGTTTGGTTCAGGATAATAATGGAAAAAACTGAGGATCGGTTTCCTGAACTGTTTGTTTGAAAAATTGTTTTACTAACCAGATAACAAATTACCTTTAATACAATGGATACACTTTTTAGCCTTTTACTGATTGTACTGGCCTTTTTCTTCATGGAATTCATGGCCTGGTTTACACATAAATATGTAATGCACGGTTTTATGTGGTTTTTCCACCGCGATCATCATATACGCGATGGCCGAAAGATTGAGTGGAATGATGTGTTTGCTGTAATATTTGCTGTTCCCAGCATTTTGTTAATTTACCTGGGAGTAATGACACCAAACAGCTACCTTTTAAGTATTGGCATTGGAATAATGCTTTATGGTGCGGCCTACTTTATGTTTCATGATGTGTATGTTCATCAGCGGATACCAATTCTGAAAAACTTCTCAAACCGTTATCTGCGGGCCACTGTGAAAGCGCACCTTCAGCATCATAATCCGCACGCTCAATATAATTACGGTTTTCTTATCGCTCCGTTGAAATATTACAAGGAAGAATACAGTAAAACTAAAAATAAGAGTAGCAAATAGTCAGCCTATTTCTTTGTCTTTTATGGTTCTACCACGAATTTAATTGAAATGGTTTTTAAAAGGTAGAAGACCGAAGTCTGAAAGACCGAAGCAGATACCAAATGGATATTAAACTATAACAATGGAACATAGGATCAGGAATAATAATTGAAATTAAGTTACTACCTGAAATGGATTTTTGTTTTTTCAGGAATACGTCTGTCTTATAGCTTCTGACTTCCGGCAATTTGAATTGTACCCACTAAATTAACAGCTGATCCTCTTTTATAAATGGAAAATTGGTTATATGTTTTTATTAATCTGGGGGCAATAAGCATTCCTTTTATTGCCGGCTTCGACAAACGCCTGAAATTTCAGAATCAGTGGCGATTCCTTTTTCCTGCCATGTTGCTGACAATGCTTGTGTTTATCCCATGGGATATGCTTAAAACTGATCTGGCAGTCTGGGGGTTTAATCCAAAGTATTTATTGGGATATTATATTGGAAATCTGCCTGTTGAAGAGTGGATGTTCTTCATTGCAATTCCGTATGCCTGCCTTTTTACTTACCATTCGCTGAATTACCTGGGAAAGAAAGATTACTTTGGTAAATATGCTGACCGGATTACACTTGTGCTTGCTGTTTTTTTGCTAATTGTTGGACTTATAAATACGGATCGCCTTTATACATCTGTAACTTTCGTTTCGACAGGAGGGTTCCTTCTTTTTCATCGTTTTGTGATTCGGGCAGCTTATATGGGGCGATTTTACCTGATGTACCTGGTTACACTAATCCCGTTTTTTATTGTGAATGGCCTGCTTACAGGGTCATTTATCCCCGAAGAAGTTGTTTTTTACGACAATACCCAAAACCTTGGCATACGCCTGGGAACCATTCCCGTTGAAGATATGGTTTACGGACTGCTGATGCTATTGATGAATGTATCCTGGTACGAATATCTGAAAAGCAGGTTTAAACCTGTTTAAGTCTAAATTCCGGTTAAGCCGGAATATCATTAAACCGTATTGCTTTGCCGCAAATCCTCACCCGAAGGACTTTGGAAGACCCGTAATTCAAATTGAGGTATAATGGCTAGAATATGGTCAAAAATATCGGACTGAACTTTTTCGTAGCGGATAAATGCGGTTTCGAGTGTGAAGGCATATATCTCTATCGGAATGCCGGATGAATTTGGTTGTAACTGGCGTACCAGTAAGTCGCTGGTGTTGTCAACCAACGGGTGATGAGCCAGATATTCTTCGAGATATGCTCTGAAAACACCTATATTGGTTTGACGGCGGCCATTAATAAAAACCGAATTATCGACCTTGTTTTCCTTGTTGTAGTTCTCAAGTTCGGCTTCGGTGCGGTCGATGTATTCCTGAAGAATGTTTATTTTTCTGAATCTATCCAACATTTCCTGGGTACAGAATTTTACGCTCGACATATCAATACTGATCGAACGTTTCATGCGCCTCACTCCTGATTCCTTCATACCGCGATAATTCTGAAACGACTCTGATACAAGCGAATACGTTGGCAAGGTCGAAATGGTATTATCGAAATTCTGAACTTTTACAGTTGTAAGCGAAATCTCCAGTACCGTACCGTCAGCACCGAATTTTGGCATGCTGATCCAGTCGCCCTGGCGCACCATATCATTGGCCGAAAGTTGTATTCCGCCTACAAAACCAAGAATAGGATCTTTAAATATCAATAAAAGTACAGCCGAAAAAGCACCTAGGCCTGTTAACATATAAAGTGGCGACTGGTTGAACAGAAGAGAAATAATCAGGAGAAAAACGATAATACCAACAATTATTTTTCCAATCTGGATATATCCTTTAATAGGGTGATACAATGCAAATTCACTCTTCTGAAACATGGTGTAAACTGAATTCAGAAAGGAGTTTATGATCAACAGAAAGATCACGATAATGTAAAGGTTGGTCAGCTTGAGTGCTACAGGGATAAATCCGGCAAATTCGTCGAGGGTTACGGGTATTGACTGGTAAACCATAATGCCTGGCACCAGGAAAGCCATTCGCTGAAATACTTTGTGTTCGAGAAGCGCATCGTCCCAGGTGCTGACCGTTCGCAGGGCAATCCGTTTAATAACGCGGACTATAATGAGTTTTGAAATATAATATATTATTACTCCGAGGAGCAGCACAATTATAAAGTCGGAAATGCCCGCTATTTTTAATGAAGCTTCAGGAGTAAAGCCAATTTTGTTCAGCCACATTTCTATTGATCTGATCAGTGATTCTATCATTGACTTGTGTTTTTACAATTAATTTTAAAGTTTTTCAGGGTAATCAATTCTCAGCCACCGGCCAGTTTAGCTTTATATCCAGCCTTGGTGAGTAGTTCAAGAACTTTTGTCCTGAAATCGCCCTGTACAAGAATTTCATTTTCTTTGGCCGAGCCACCTACACCACATTTACTTTTAAGCATGCGGCCAAGGTACTCAAGATCACTTTGTGCGCCGATAAATCCGGTGATAAGTGTTACCTGTTTTCCTCCCCGTTGCTTCCGGTCGAGCATCACGCGCAGGTTTTGCTGCTGCGGAGGCAAGGTCGCAGGCTCGGAACTGTTTTGAAACTGGTAACTATAATCCGGGTTTGTTGAGTAAACAATTCCGGTGGGTTTATCTTTTTTCGACATGTTTTTTGTAAGGGTTTAGGATTTGGGGGTTTGGGATTAGGGCGCGCTTTGGATGAATTACAGAGGATTTTTTTTAGTTGGATTTACACCTGTTCGTAAACAACTTGCGATTCTGCCTGAAAATTTTCATCATGGTACTATGACACGTAAAGATAAAGGTTTGATGCTTATCGAAATCGGGGATTTTACAGTTACAGGTTCTCCGTCAATATTCATTAAAGGATCGTGAACATTGTTAATAGTGATTTCTTTCCCTTTGAAATATTCAATATAACCTGTTTTTTCAAGTGTTCCCCGCATAGTATGATAACCAACACTAAGGAGTTGGGCTGCAGGCATTTTCCGTATGACGCAAATATCGAGAAACCCATCGTCAACCTTAGCCTGCGGCGCAATACGTGTGTTAAATCCGAACTGGTCGCTGTTTGCAACTGTAACCATCAGCGCATGTTTTTCGATTTCCGTACCATCAATAGTAATTGAATAGGTCAGTGGTTTGTAAGCACTGAATTCTTTCAGTATGATCTGCATATACGAAATCATGCCCCTGATGCTTGATTCAGCAAATTTTTGAGCGACAAAGGCATCGAAACCAATCCCGGCAATGCTGGTGAAAAGCTTTTCGTTAACCGTTGCCACATCCATCAGTTTTGTATTGCCACGGATTATTGTACGCAAAGCCAGCGCATAATTCATCGAAATTCCCAGGCACCGTGCCAGTCCATTGCCTGATCCTGCCGGGAGAATTCCCATCGGAATATCTGTATCAACAAGTGCACAGGCAACTTCGTTAACAGTTCCGTCGCCACCTGAAGCAACTATTATATCAATTCCTTTTTCAAGAGCAGTTTTTGCAATTTCGGTTGCATGACCTGCCCTTTCGGTAAAAATAACTTCAGGCACAAACCGTGACGAGGGAATAATGTTACCTGCCAGCAATTCAATTACTACTTTGCTCTTAGGAGTGATTCCTGCTTTCGGATTGACGATAAAAACCAGCTTCTTCTTAACTTCTGTCATAAATTTTATTTTACCGAAAGCTTATTTTCAATCATACGGTTGTTATATTGCTGAATTACAGACTTTAGTAGTTTGTCCATTTCAGTTGCAATATCTTTCTGAGTTTCAGCCAGATTCCTGGTAAGCAGGCTGTCTTTTTCAAAATTGTATAATGCTGACGATACGTTAAGATCGGTTTGCCAGGCATATCCGTTTTGAATCAGCTGATAATTTCCATTCAGGTAATTGATGCTGAACCGGGGTTCTTCGGTTCGTAAAACAGAACTTCCAAAAGCAATAAACGGCTTTGGATAATGTAACATATCAAGAACAGTAGGCATTATGTCGGTTTGCTGGGCAATCCTGTTCTGATGCCCGGCAGTATCACCATCCGGGAGATAAAAAATAACAGGCACCGCATATTGCCCAACCCTGTTTTTATAAAAAGGCTGGTAAGCCTCGGATGTATGATCGGCTGTAATTACAAAAATCGTATTCTTGAACCAGGGCATGGTGGATGCGGTTGCAAAGAATTTCTGCAATGCAAAATCAGCATACATAATGGTTTCCTGTATTTCGAGCGGTCCTTTCCGGAATTTATTTTTGTACTTTTCGGGAACTTTGTAAGGATGATGCGATGAAAGCGTAAAAACCGTTCCGAGGAAAGGCTCAGATGTATTGTTTAATGTTTTTGCAATGTATTGCAGGTATGGTTCATCCGATATTCCCCAGCTTCCGTCGAAATCAGCTTGGTTCGGATATTCATTTTTTCCATAATAGAATTCGAATCCTGCCGATTTGCTGAATGCATTAAAACCCATCGTTCCGTTCTTTCCACCATGGAAAAAAGATGTATTGTATCCTTCTGCTCTTAGAACACTTGCCAGGCTGTTGAATGTATTGGACGTATCGTGTGATGTGATAAAATCTTCTGTCATCCAGGTTGGCATCGAAGCCAGGATAGCGGGAATGCCTTCGATGCTGCGTTTGCCGTTGGCAAATCCTTCGAAAACAAGACTTTTAGTAGCCAGGCTGTCGAGGAAAGGAGTGAAATCAGTGTTTTTATTTCCTAACTGGTGTGTGAGTGCCCCAATATGTTCAGCCGAAAAGCTTTCAAGAATAATTACGAATACATTTTTTTTCTGCATCGGGATAACATTTCCAAGGCTGTCAGAAGTAGCATAGTTTTTCTGCACATTAAAAATGTCGGTCATTTCAGTTTCGTCCGTGTAAAAGCTAAGCTTTTGAATTCCACGCTGGTCGGATGAACGCATCAGCGTGAAGGCTGAGTTCAAAACAATCGCCGTTTCTTCGGAACGTGCATATTGCGCTGCGCTTAATATTCCGATAGGCTTCAGCTGTATTCCGCCACGAACTCCAATTAAGGTTAATGCCAGGAAAAATATCATTGAAAAAGTCTGGACAAGGTAATACTGCGGTTGCTTTTGCATGACGTACCTGTTTGTAATTTTTATTCGTCGTGCAATAAAAATAAGCAGCAAAATCGCTGTAACCCAGAGTGCAAATATATACCAGAAGTCGCGAATAAACTGGGGCATCATACTGGCAGTATCGTCACCGGTGCTTATGTATTTAAAAATATCTATCGTCATTCGTTTCAGCGAGAAAGGGAAATAAGCTGAATCGGCGAAATTCGGAATCGTTAAAATAATATTCGAAATATAGAAAATTGTATCTGATACGATGCTGAATGCTCTTTTCCGCCTGAACCTGAAAGGTAAAACAAGCAATAAAATATAAAGGATATTTGCGTACAGCACTGCAACGATGTCGAAACGCAGCCCGACAAAAGTATAGTAAAGCAGTTTAGATGTTGTAATGCCTGGGAACAGTGATGGATGTAAAAAGTAAAGTGATAGCCTCGAAAATACCATTATTACCAGAACAAGCAGCAGGCGGAGCAGCAAAACTGACTGCGGGCTACCTGAAAAACGTAATTTCCGTAAAGATGTAAGCATATATTAAGTTGGAAGACTAAGAGCTTTAATGATAAGAACAGTGAATCTCTGTCAAAAAAAAAGGTAGACGGATTAACTGTTAGAGCCCGCAAAAATAAAAAAATAAGAGATGCCGTGTGGCATCTCTTATCTGATGGTAGAGTTGAGTTCGGATTATTATTGCTGAACTTTCACAGAATAAGTTATACTGCCTGATGTTGTTCCTGTAATTGCTTCAATTTTAATTAGTCCCATTTTACCTGTGACTGTTTTGAAAGCAACAATATTACCAACTGCAAGCATGTTTGCTTTTGTAGCTGACAAGCCAGTTGCTAAAGTAATTATTTCAGTATCTGTTGTAATATTATCCCAGGTAACACCGGTAGGTAAGGTAACAATACCTAATTTAGTGTCGTTCCGTACGCTCCAGCTAGCCGGACCGTTGACCCCTGAAAAAACTGAACTTGCAGTTGCATCTATTGGTGCTACAAGTGTAGCAAGATTGGTTGCTCCGCCATAATAATACATCCAGTCAATTTTTGCTGCATTAGCTTTGGCTTCGGTAAGGGTATAAACAATTCCATCAGATGAAGCAAACGAACTGCCGTATAATAAATTGTCATATGAACCAAGAATTTTCTGGTTGTAGGAAACTATTGGTCCGCCGATGACAGCTGTAGTAGTAATATTGAATGATACTTCTGATGATTGGCCATCTTTATCAGTTATTGTAAATGTCCAGCGCTCTGAACCTGCCTCCGGATAAGCCAATGCTTCAATATTGATGTTAAATACATCGGTTGAACTTAATGTAGAATCAAGAGCTGTAAAAGGTACATTGTCAAATGTCCTTACCACTTTAAATTTGGTCAGCTTTGCCTTGCTGCTGGTATTCGAAAAAGCATTGATACCAACTTTAAAATTTTCACCAGCTTGAAGAGTAACATCAGCAGCGGTAAATCCAGCTCCACCTACGAAATTGATGGTAGGTTTTACGTCGGTAGTTTCTTCATCTGTTCCGCATGAAGTTAAAAAAGGAACCGAAGCCATTAAAAGAATTGCAAATAGAAGACTTAATCTTTTCATTTTAATTTGTTTTTGGTTTGTAATGATTTAATTGATGATTAGAGTGAAAATTGAGAAATTTCCAAAGTGATTTGTATAAAATGTCAGTTGTTCAAATTTCGTGCCATAAATTGATTTTATTCTTTAAAATACGTGAAGCTTTCCTTAGGTGAATGAAAATTGAAATGAACTTCATATGTTAATGAAAAACGAAAAAAAGTTGACATATTAAAACTGAAGCGTACTCAAAGTGGGCTGTTATTGCCTGGTTTTGCACTAAATTAACCTCCTAAAACAAACAACACTTGAAAAAACTGTTATTCTTACTTGCTGTTGCAGGTCTCATCCCGTTTGCAGCTTGCAAAATCAGGCGAAACAAAAGTTGAAGGTAATGCTGATAGCACAGCACAGATGGAAGTTTCTGCTGATACTGCCTCCATGGTTTCTGATTCACTTGTTCCTCAGTAGTGTTTCCAGCCTCAACCGGTTAATTTGGTATTTGAAAAGGAAACCGGTAGGTTTCCTTTTTTTTTTGCATTTTCAGTCCTAATTTATTATCCATCAGTGGTTCCTGGCTTAAGTATAAATATTTTAAATATTAGCCTGATTATTGTTTGTTAAATTCCATGGCAAATGTACCTTTGTTGCATGTTTGTGAATTCATTCACAGCTTTACTAAATAGTATAACCGGAATATAATATACAGATTATGGAGTTTCTAACCGACAAATTGGCACTTATAGGTAACAAAGGAAAAGGAATACGGTCCGATTGTCATGTTACCATGGAGCTTACTGAATCAGGAGGTGTCCAGATGGAATTGATCAGTAAGGTTGAAAGTATGTATGGCGATGATATCCGAAAACTTTTGCTCGAAATCCTTGCTTTCTACAACCTTGAAAATGTGACGATTCTTGTTGAGGATACCGGAGCGCTTTCGCCTGTAATAGCTGCCAGGATGGAGGCAGCAATCAGGCAGTTGACACACTTGGAAGAAGAGTACCTTCTGCCAATGCTGATTAAAAACAGGTATGAAACTGCCCGTGACCGGAATCGGTTCTCCCGTCTTTATTTGCCTGGCAATACGCCGGGCCTGATGATAAATGCCGGAATTCATAAACCTGATGGCATCATCCTCGACCTAGAGGATGCAGTAGCTCCGGGCAAGAAATATGAAGCCCGGTTCCTGGTTCGTAATGCGTTGCGGAATATGGATTTTTACGGTGCTGAGCGAATGGTTCGTATCAATCAGGTGCCCGCAGGTCTTGCTGATCTTGAATTCCTGGTTCCTCACAATGTAAACCTCATTCTTATTCCAAAATGCGAGAGCGCCGAACAGATCAGGCAGGTGAATGAGAAAATCACACAGCTGAAAGTCAAATGCAATGTGAGTGGTAATATCTGGCTTATGCCTATTATCGAAAGTGCTCTTGGCGTTCTGAAATCGCTGGAAATAGCACAAAGCGAAAATGTGGTTGCCATGGCTATCGGCCTCGAAGATTATACTGCCGACCTCGGCACACGCCGCACGCAGGAAGGAACGGAATCCTTTTTCGCGCGAAGCATGGTGGTAAATGCCTGTAAAGCCGCCGGGATTCAGGCCATTGATTCGGTATTCAGCGATGTGGCCGATATGGAAGCACTTAAAGAAACCGTTATCCGTTCCAAAGCACTGGGTTTCGATGGAATGGGATGCATTCATCCACGCCAGATCAGGGTGATTCACGAAAATTATGCCCCGGATGCTGCCGAAATTGAAAAAGCAAAGAAAATCGTGAACGCATTTTTTGAAGCTACTGCCAAAGGATTGGGCGTTGTTTCTCTAGGGACTAAAATGATTGATCCGCCGGTTGTAAAACGTGCCCAGAAACTCATTGATCTGGCTGTTACCATGGGCAAGCTTTCATCTGATTGGCGTGAAGAGTATATAAATTAGAATGCAAAGGAGTCAGAAGCCAGAACACCAAAGCCAAAAGCTAAAGATAGTTGGAAATTTTTCATTTCGATAACTCAATAAACAATAGAATTTTAAAGTTGATAGAATAAAATGGTTTTGAATTATGAGTAAAAGATAGTGTGCACAGCTTCTGTCTTCCGACTTCCGACTTCTGACCGTTTTCAGTTTTACAAAGCAAAAGCTTAATACTTTCAATAATTGATCAGAAAGATATGTCAAAATACGATAAACTTACAACAAACGCAGTTGGTCGCACTGTACCCCAGGTAGTTAACGGCAAGGATGCCACTCCATTTTTAGGTATTGGGAAATTCAAACCAACCGGTCGCAAACATGCCCCGCCAATCGTTAGCTGTGCCGATTATCCGGAAGATGGAAACAAAGTGGTGCCATCGCTGAAAGAAGCTTTGGTAAAAGCCGGAATTGCTGATGGCATGACAATTTCCACCCATCATCATTTTCGTAACGGCGATCTGGTCGGTAACCAGATTTTCGATGCTGCCGCTGAACTTGGTATCAAAAATCTTACCTGGATGCCATCAGCCGCTTTCGAGTGCCATTCGCCTATGATAAAATACCTCGAAAATGGTGTGATTCACCATATCGAAGGAAGCATGAACGGCGCTTTGGGCCGCTTTACTTCCGAAGGAAATATGGCAGGTCTCGGAGTTCTCCGTTCGCATGGCGGTCGCTACCAGGCTATTCAGGACGGTGATGTGCATATTGATATTGCCGTTATCGCAGCTCCGACAGCCGACTGTTTCGGAAATGCAACCGGCGACCGTGGTCCTGCTGCCTGCGGTTTACTGGGTTTTGCCCTTGCCGATTCGCAATATGCTGACAGGGTTATTGTTGTAACCGACAACCTGGTGCCATTTCCATGTGTGCCCTGGCAGATTCAAGGTAACTACGTTGATTTTGTGGTGGTTATGGATAAAGTAGGAATTCCTGAAAAAATCATTTCAGGTACAACCGAAATTACCAAAAGTCCCGACAGGCTGCTTCTTGCCGAAATGACAGCCCAGTTCTGCAAGGAAACAGGAATTGTACACGATGGATTTTCGTTCCAGGCTGGTGCAGGTGGTACTGCCTTATCCATAGGTATTTATTTCGCTGAGATGCTGCGGAAACAAGGTATGAAAGCCCGCTTTGCCCGTGGTGGAAGCAACAAGTACCTTGTAAAAATGCTTGAAGACGGTTTAGTAGATTATATCCTCGATGGACAAACTTTCGACCTGGAAGGTGTGCGTTCGATGCGGGAAAATCCGGGCCACCTGAATACGAGTCCTTTTACAAGCTATAACTACCACGGAAAAGGAAATTTCGCTCAGTTTGTTGATGTGGTTATTCTCGGAGCAACTGAGGTTGATATCAATTTCAATGCAAACGTTGTAACTCATTCCGACGGATATCTTTTGCACGGAATAGGCGGCTGGATGAATTGCCTGCTATCGAAGTGCGTGATCTTGCCTATTCCTTTGTTCCGCGACCGTATGCCCGTAATTCGCGATGAGGTAACCACCATTTGCGGCCCCGGCGAATTGATTGATGTAATTGTTACCGAGCGTGGTATCGCAATTAACCCTTTGCGACCTGACCTGATCGAAAAAATGAAAGGCAGTTCACTGCCAATAAAAACCATTCACGAGCTGAAAGCTGAAGCTGAAAAAATTTGCGGTAAACCCCGCAAACCCCGACTTACTGACGAAGTGGTTGCAGTAATAAAATGGATTGACGGAACCGTAATTGACTCTGTTTTCAGGATTGATAAATAAGGAATAAGCTAATTTTTAAATCCTCAGTCATTAATTTATTGACTGGGGGTTTTTATTTTTCGGGAATTTTGAAGCCTATTGGCTCTCTGAGCAATGGTTTCTCTTGTTTTTCAATCAGTTCATCAAGATAACTGAAAACGAGTTCAATATTTTTATCCTGATTCTCTGTTTTTTTTCTGATGGCTAAACTTAAATTCTCAATCAGCATTTCCCTTACTTTTGTAAATATCCTCTTAATCTGTATGTTAACCAGAATAGCTCTGTCGCTGTTTTAAACTCCGGATAACATAGCAACGCCTTGTTCAGTAAATGCAAAAGGTAAACTTCGGGTGTTACCCCATCTTGATGTTCTAAATTGGAATTTCAGGTTTTCGAATTCAGGGTTTGAAAACCGGAACATAAAATCATCAGGAAATCGCTTTAGATTTCTTTTTACAGCTTTGTTTAAGTTTCCGGTTGAAGCTCCATAAAGTGATGCAATACCTTTGTCAAGCATACCCTTTTTCTCCCTTATGAGAAATATTTTACTTATTAAAAAATCGTCAGGCAGGACTGATGGAGTATCTTTTATCATAGATCAACCAGTATGATTATACGAAAATATAAATTTTATCTTCCATTTAAAGGTAAAGGAATCAAATTTTGATAAAAGGATTCTGATAGTAAATTTTATTAAACCAAAATTAGCGATTCAAATTTATCGTAATCCTCAGATATTAATCGAATTCGAAATATTTATTTGATTTCTATTTACATTCTGCATTTTTATTCATTAATTTTATAGGTAATATCACAAATGCCGTTTCTATTCTTCAGTTTTCTTTACATTTCTAATAATCAGATTCATACAACATTTAATTTTCCTGAATTATGCTCAAACACCTGATCCTTTTCGCATTGCTAGGCGTTGCCCTGGCATCGTGCAGTGATTTTAATGCTCTCAAAGTTAAGAAAACCAATTTTGAGGACGAAGTTTTGCGTTCCCAGAACCTCGTTTTTACCTTCAACAAGGAACTTATTAGTGATTCAAGACTGATAAATATATGGGATTCAACTCAGTATATAAAGTTCGAGCCTCCAATTCCGGGCAAATTCATGTGGACCGACAAGGCTGAGCTTACTTTCTCTCCTTATGGTGCAATGCTTCCGGCATCTGCTTACAAAGCTACACTCAATAAGGAACTTGTAAAAAACAGTAAGGAAAAGTTCAGCATTGATGATAAACCGCTGTTGTTTCACACGCCTTTTCTCCAAATATTAAGTATCAACAGTTTCTGGTCGCTGAGCGAGGAAATCACCAGCCAGGTTGAAGTCCGCTGCCAGATTTCGTTTAATAATCCTGTTTCACCATCGAAATTGAAGTCTCTGTTGAAGCTTCAGGTTTCAGGAAAGGAAATGTCATTCCGGATTATTACTCAAAATGATGCCGAAACTATAGAAGTTGCATTTGCCTATGATCCGCAAGTTGCCGATAATGAGGCAAAAGGCGAGGTGATTATACAAAAAGGCTTGTTTTGTGCCGGCGGAAATACCTCAACCACGGAGCCTGTTAAAAGCGGATTCCTGATTCCTTCAAAGGATAAACTGACGATTACTGCTATTGAATCAGGTTTCGATAACGGCAAAGGATATATTGATGTTTTAACTTCACAACCTGTATTAGCCGTTGGCCTTTCCTGTTTTATCTCTACAATTCCTGCGCTGGATATTCAGGCTGAATTATTATCGAATGGTTTTAGGGTGAAGGGTGAATTCCTTGGTTCGCAATCATACACGCTTAACGTAAAGAAAGGTGTGAAAAGTCTTTTAGGCCGCGAACTGGAGGAAGATTATACCACTGTGGTTTCTTTTGCTGACCCTGTGCCATATATTTCGTTCACCGAGCATAATGCCATATACCTTTCCACAAAGGGTGAGCGCAACCTGGGTGTGAACATTATAAATGTGCCGAAAGTGAAAGTTTCTGTTTTCAAGATTTTTGAAAACAATATACAGCACTACATGCGGCAGGGGAAAAACTGGGATTATGATTACGAAGACGATCAATATTACGACTATAATACCTGGTCGTTCGACGAAAACTTTGGCAAACCGGTGATGACGAAAGAGATACAGACCCGTTCGTTGCAGAAGAACGGAAACATTTCGTTATTGAATCTTGATCTGAATGAACTTAATTTTAATGAAACGTATAAAGGCCTTTACCTTGTAAGAGTGGAAGCGACCGATCGGAAATACATACAGGATGCCCAGTTGCTTTCGCTTTCCGACGTGGGAATGATTGTAAAAGAAGGTTCTTCGGATGTTATGGTTTTTGTTAATTCCCTGCGCGATGCAACACCTGTAAAAGGCGCTAAGCTTGATTTTATTAGTTCCAACAACCAGAAAGTTTATTCTGCAGTTTCTGATAACAATGGGGTTGCGGTTTTTAAAAATGTAAAGCAGGTTGCAGCCGGATTCCGGCTCAGTATGATTACCGCGAGGAGCGAAAACGATTTCAATTTTGTGCTTTTCGACCGGACGCGGGTCGAAACTTCACGCTTCGATGTGGGTGGCAAGCGCACCGATAACGTGAATTACGATGTGTTTATCTACGGCGACCGCGATCTATACCGCCCCGGCGACACGGCGCATATCAATACTATAGTCCGCACTCCGCGCTGGGATGTTGTTAAGAATATTCCGATCAAAATCAAACTTCTCGCTCCTAACGGACGTGAGTATCTGAACCAGCGCCACCAGCTGAATGCATCAGGTGCTGCTGAAACCATGTTCTATATTCCGCGCCAGGCCATGACCGGTTCGTATGTTATTGAAGTGTATGCCGCTAATGATGTGTTGCTTGCTTCGCGAAGGATTTCGGTTGAAGAATTTGTTCCTGACCGCATAAAAGTTACTTCCAAAACCAATAAAGCAGTTTATCTGCCAGCCGAAGCAATCAACCTCGATATTACTGCTGAAAATCTTTACGGCACACCCGCAGGCGGAAGGCGTTTCGAGACCGAACTTCGTTTACGACGTAAGCAGCTTACTTCTAAAGCATTGCCTGAATACAATTTCAATATTGAATCGAAAAATATGCCTATTCTGGCATCCATTATGCAGCAGGGGACCACGGATGCGCAGGGCAAGGCCTCAGCAACACTGCATTCAGCAGCCTATAAGGATATCGGATTGCTCGAAGGTAAAATTTTTACCACCGTTTTTGACGAAACCGGTCGGCCGGTTAACCGGCTGAATGTGGTTGAAATTCCTACCCAGCAGGTTTATTTTGGGATACACTATTTCGATACCTGGCTATCAACCCGCAAACCACTGAACCTGCAGTTTGCTGCTGTAGACCGCACTGGTAAAGTGCTTCCTGCTGCACAAGCCAGGATAGTGATACTGAATTACAAATACGAAACGGTTGTCGAACATGACTATGGCCGTTATAATTACATTTCGCAAAAGAAGGAAAAAGTTGTTTTTAGCCGCGAAATGAATATTAAAGGTTCAGGCTCGGTTTTGCCGTTTATCCCGACAGAATCTGGCGAATACGAGGTCCGTATTATGGCTACGGGAAGCGACAATTATGTTTCGATGACATTTTGGGCATATGGCTGGGGCGATACCGATTACTCGTCCTTTGAAGTGAGCCGCGAAGGAGAAGTAACTATAACTTCGGATAAAAATAACTACGCTCCGGGCGATAAAGCCAAGTTGCTGTTCAAAGCACCTTTCGACGGACAGTTGCTGGTTGCCGTTGAACAAGATAACGTGCTGAGCTATAAAATGCTGAGCCTATCAAATAAATCAGCCAGCATGGATATTACGATTACAAACGAACATTTACCGAATATTTATATCGATGCCACCGCTTTCCGTAAATCGGGGGATATGTCGATTCCGATTACGGTTGCTCATGGCATTGTGTCACTCAAGGTGGACGATGCCTCGGCAAAAATGAATGTTGCCATTTCGGCTCCCGATAAGTCAGGATCAGGAATCAAACAGACTTTCAAAGTGAAAACTGCGGCGGATGCCGAAGTAACCATTGCCGTGGTTGATGAAGGAATTCTTCAGATTACCGATTATAAAACTCCGGATCCATTCAGCTGGTTTTACCAGAAACGTGCACTTGGTGTAAATTCCTACGATGTTTATGCTCTGTTGTATCCTGAATTGAAGCGGTCGTCGAGTCCTGCGGGAGGCGAAGCGTTTGACCTTTCGCGACGGATAAACCCGCTTACCGGCGATCGTGTTAAGCTCATTTCGAAATGGAGCGGTATACTGAAAGCCAATTCGTCGGGGGAGTGTAATTTTACCATTGATATTCCTCAATTCTCAGGTGCGCTCAGGGTGATGGCTGTGGCTTATAAAGGAAGACAGTTTGGCTCAGCCGAAAAAACAATGAAAGTATCTGATCCCGTGGTTATATCCATGTCGCTGCCACGATTCGTTAGCCCGGGCGACAATTGTGTTGTGGCTGTCTCCATGACCAATACCACCGAAAAAGGAAGCAATGCAACCATACAGTTAAGTGCCACCGGACCGGTTAGCGTTGCGGGTAAAAGTTCTGCGTCGGCTAACCTGAAAGCTGGAGCCGAAGAGGTTGCCTTGTTTGCCATAAATGCGGATAAAGGCGTTGGCGCTGCCACCATAACGGTAACCGTTAGTGCGCTAGGGCAGAAGTTTACCCAACAGATCGATATTCCTGTTCGGCCTGCGGGAGGTCTTACCTTCGTTACCGGTAATGGATCGGTGGCGGCAGGTTCAACCAAAACATTCAAAGTTGTATCCGATCTTTATACGAAAGGTTTAAAATCTGCTATCATGCTGAGCAAATCACCGGCCGTGGAATTTTCGAAGAACCTCGATTACCTGGTGAGGTATCCCTATGGATGTCTTGAGCAGACCGTTTCGGCTGCATTTCCGCAGTTATATCTTACTGACATCACGAAATTATTCCCGAAAGTTTCGGGCCGTAATTTTAACGAAGGCGGATCGCCAGGTTATAATGTGCAGCAGGCAATTCTGAAAATTGAATCAATGCAGTTATACAATGGAGGGTTGTCGCTATGGCCGCAGGGTGGAAGCACCGACTGGTGGGCTACGGCATACGCTGCTCATTTCCTTATCGAGTCGAAAGCTGCTGGTTTCGAAGTAAATAAAAAGGTATTGGAAGGAACGCTTAAATTCCTGGTTCAGAAAGTGAAAGAGCGCGAAATGGAAACCTATTTCTATATGGAGAATGGTGCAATGAAATCGCGGAATGTTCCCCGCCGGGAAATTCTTTACTCGGTTTATGTGCTGGCTTTGGCCGATATGGCTCCCGTTTCGACCATGAATTATTACAAATCGCTTTCCTCCACTTTATCGTCCGAAGGGCGTTACCTGCTGGCATCCGCCTTCATGCTTGCCGGCGATGTAAAAAGTTTCAGGAGCGTACTTCCCAATGTTTTCGGGAACGAAAAAGTGAGAACTGAGTTTGGAGGTTCGTACGCTTCGTACCTGCGCGACAGGTCACTAGCGCTCAATGCTTTGCTCGAGGCTGATCCGGATAATCCGCAGGTAAATGAATTGCTAAAAAGCATTTCGGTTGAAATGAAAAATGCACGATACGGTTCAACCCAGGAAACCGCTTTCGCCTTGCTGGCCATAGGTAAACATGCCCGAAAAGCAAAGCTGTCGGATATTACAGCACAGATTTCGGTTGATGGGAAAGCAGTTGGCTCGTATAATAATAAGGATATGCAGCTGCCTGCGGAAATTAATAACAAGTCGGTTTCCATCACGGCCAAAGGGAAAGGTACGTTGTATTATTATTATGAATTGTCGGGTGTTAAACTAACGCCTGCCATAGCAGATGAGGACAACTACCTGAAAGTGCGCCGCCGTTTCCTCGATCGCAACGGAAATGCGCTCAATACCAATATTTTTAGCCAGAACGACCTTGTAGTTGTTGAAATTACTGCGCAAACCCAATCCGGCATGAACGTGGAGAATGTGGCTATTACTGATATTCTGCCCGCCTGTTTCGAAATTGAAAATTCGCGCCTTGTGGCTGAGCGCGAAATGTCATTTATGAAAAACCGCACAACCCCTGAGTATACCGATATCCGCGACGACCGCATAAGTTTCTTTACCACCCTGGATGGAAATATTAGGACTTTCTACTATACAGTGCGGGTGGTAAGCAAAGGAACGTTTGTGATCGGCGCCGTTTCGGCTGATGCCATGTATAATGGTGAGTACCATTCGTATTCGGGAAGCGGGAAGGTGGTTGTAAAATAGGGTAGGTTAAGTGTGCATTACAAGTCGTTGTTAGTAATTAACTCTTATTGTGAATTGAATAGAGGTTAATTCACTGAAAAGGGGAGGTAATTTTGTTTCGCTTTACGATTAATTGTTTTGAGCAATTCTAAACTACTAAACAATTATTTACCAAATATTTAGCTTCAAATCTAAGGAGGTTTCACTCGTAGTGAAACCTTTTTTTTTGTATTCTTCCGGTGGATTTCAACTGAAGAAAAGTTTATAAATTTGTCGAGGTACTTAAATAAGTACGTATATTTGTACTTGAAAATAATCTTTGTTATGAAAGCTACAAATTATTCTGAGTTCAGGTCAAAACTTAAACAGTTTCTTGATGATGTGGAAAACAATAACGAGACACTTATCATCAAACGGGGAAGTGGAAATGGCACTGTACTCGTTTCGTTAAATGAATTCAACTCATTGATTGACACGGGACATTTGCTGCGTTCAAAAGCAAATGCCGAAAGGCTGCAGGAATCAATCCAGCAGATAAATGACAGAAATATTGTAGAACTTGACTTAAGCGAAGACTAATGAAAATCCTGTTTTCACGTCATTCATGGGAAGATTATAATTCATGGCATATAAATGACAAAATGGTTCTGCTAAAGATAAATCGTCTCATTGCAGAAATTCAACTTGAGCCTGATCAGGGATCAGGGAGACATGTATACCTCAAATTTGATCTCAATGGATTATGTTCGCGGCGTATTGAACGGGAGCACCGGTTAGTATACAAGGTTATTAATGATGAACTGCTCATTTACAGTTGCAGATATCATTATGATAAATAGAAGAGCCGAAAATTGGTTATTGTCCGATATCGACTTCCAACTACACCTTTCCTGAAAAGTCTGAAAAACAAAAGCCGGACTACAGAATTTGAAGTCCGGCTTTTGTAGAAAAAACCGATAGCTATCCCACTTATTTATAGATAACTTCCCTCATCAATTTGGTGCCATACATTGTTCGCATATTTACACGACTATCCCTTAGTTTCTTTTGGTCGCCCTCATTACCAACAACTTTAGCCTGAATAGCATCCCACTTTGCTTCGTTGCCTTCCATACTGCCAAGGCTTTTATATTCAACCATCAGCATGATCTGCCAATCGTCGGGGTTAGATGCGGTTCCTTCTAAAATCTTATAGGATAAAATTAATCCCTGCTTCACTGCTTCATCCTGAACCGCCTTCCAGGAAGTCTTCAGGCTGTTAATATAATCACGACCCATACCATTTTTAACCTGAATAAAAGATACTGTCCAGGCAGATCCGTCTTTGTATGTACGTTCCTGAGCAAAACTGTTTACACTAAATGCAATAACAAGCACAACAATAAATAGGGTAATTTTTGTTTTCATGATTTTCTGGTTTTTGGTTAGTAAGATTTGAATTGGAAATTGTTTATATCAAATGAATTATAAAATAGTTTAAAAAGATTCTAAATAGCGAAGTACTAGGCAGGTTAACCTATTGTATTAAAACAAAAACGCAGCAAGCAAAAGCCCACTGTGCTTTAATTCAAACAAAATATTTTTTTAAAACGGCCAGAACTGGTTATTCAAACCAAATGCTTTCATTCAGTGCTTCGTTCAGATCATATAAGATTTTATGATGTCCGATTTCCCAATCGGAAAGCCATATATACATCTCTTTTTCATTTGGATCGGTTGCTTCCTCGGATATTTTCCGACTTCTTGATTTCTTCGACTCGTATGGACAATTAGTGAAAGTTAAAAGCAACATTCAAATCTGCCGTGATTTAAAAGATAATTTTCTCTTATCCCTATCAAAAGATAGTAAAGCTGATTATCTGATAACAGGCGATAATGATTTATAAGACCTTAAAAAGTTTGGCAAAACAAATATCCTGACAATTACTGAATTTGAATCATTAATATAGCATCAATCTGATTCGTCTTTTCAGTGTTGTCCTTAGTACCCGGATGGTACTCGTCTCCTGTCCCGAAACGGTAAAGAATCCCTGATTTTAACTCACGCAAAAAGCGCAGTCAGCTTTCGACCCACTGCGCTTTTAAATATTAAAGTCATAAGGCTATTAAAACGGCCAGAACTGGTTATCGTACCATATACTTTCTTTAAGTGCTTCGTTCAGATCATATAAGATTTTATGATGTCCGCTTTCCCATTCCGCAAGCCAGCGGTACATCTCTTTTTCATTTGGATCGGTTGCTTCCTCGGAGCGTTTCGAGTATAGGTCAACGGCGCGGGTTTCAAAATCCATAGCAGCCGAAATAGCAGCCGCTTCGAAACTGGCTGCTGAAATTTCCCTGATAAGCTGTGGATTCATGATTTCGTGCGAGATATCCTCTGGTTCGGCATAGGAAGTATCTGGTTTACTGAATTTCCCTTCCTTTACATAATTTGCAAACTGAACCGAAAGAAACTCAACATGCGCTTTTTCTTCCTCAGCCATGGTTGTAAAAATTTTCCTTGCTTCGGGGCTGTCGGTTTGTTCAGCCATTTTCTCGTAGAAAGCTTTTCCGCGCTTTTCCAACAGGATCGCGGTCTTCAGGATTTCCAATGCTTTTGTATTTTCCATAATGGTATTTGTATAAATGTCGTCGCTGTGATTGTGCAAATATACCATGTTTAACAATTAAATGACTTTCTTGTTAAAGATTATTGACTTTATTCCGGACTAAAAACCATAAATTTGCATTATAGCTGAATGTTAAAACCCTTATTAGGAATTCTTGTGTTAAATACTGACCAAACTGATATACTTCAGGGCCTTTTTGAAAAATGGGCCGGGGAACAGGGAATAGAAATCCTGCCTATTCCCCAGGCTGGCTCATACAGGCAATATTACAGGCTAACCGGTCAAATGAAACAGGCCATTGGTGTGTATAGCCCTGATAAAAAAGAAACCCGCGCTTTTGTTGAATTCACCAACCATTTCAGGCAACTCGGATTACGTGTTCCGGCAATATATTCTTCTGATCTGGCAAACGACTGTTATCTTGTAAGCGATCTGGGTGATGTATCGTTGCTTGACCACCTTGAGAAGAACAGGAATGGCGGAATTCCTGCTGAAGAAACGTATAATTATTATAAACAGGCAATTGCTGAATTGCCACGTTTCCAGGTAGATGCATGCAAAGATCTTAATTTTTCAGCGTGTTATCCTTCAGGTGTATTTGATGGGAGATCGATGCGATGGGATCTGAATTACTTTAAATACTACTTTCTCCGGCTTTTGAAAATTCAGTTTAATGAAGCTGCATTGGAAGATGATTTTGACAGGTTGATTGTTTATCTCCTTCAAAGTGGTAATCAGTATTTTATGTATCGCGATTTTCAGGCCCGTAATATAATGATCTACGAAGGGAAACCATGGTTTATTGACTACCAGGGAGGGCGGAAAGGCCCGTTGCAATACGATCTGGCATCACTGCTCTTCCAGGTAAAAGCTTCATTGCCTTATGCTTTCAGGGAAGAAATGTTACAATGGTATCTCGAAAATCTTAAAATATATATCAGCATTGACGAAAAGAAATTTGTAGACGATTACTACGGATTTGTACTTATACGGCTGCTCCAGGTAATGGGAGCTTACGGATTCAGGGGATATTTTGAGCGCAGAGCACACTTTCTGCAAAGTATTCCTTATGCCATTGAAAATTTGCGCTGGCTGATTTCAAATGTAAAGTTTAGGGTTGAGATGCCTGAACTGATGAAAACACTTGAAGAAATTGCCAAAACCGAAATCACATTACCTGCTTCACCCGAAGTTGGTGTACTAAATGTTCGGGTGAATAGTTTTTCATTTAAAAATGGCTCTCCACCTGATTACTCCGGCAACGGAGGTGGTTTTGTTTTTGATTGTCGTGCTTTACCTAATCCCGGCCGATACGATCACTATAAAAAGTTTACCGGCCTTGATGAGCCTGTAATTCAATACCTTGACAGGGAACCTGTGGTTGTAAAATTTTTGCAGAATGTGTATAAAATTGTCGACCAAAGTATATTGGAATACCAGCGAAGGGGATTCAGTCATTTGCAGGTTAATTTCGGTTGTACCGGAGGGCAGCACCGTTCGGTTTTTTGTGCTTCTCGCCTGGCGGCTTATCTGGAAGAGAACTATTCAGTAAAAGTGACGGTTTTTCACCAGGAAATGAAGAAGTTTATTTAAATAAGCTTATCCGTTATGATTGAACTTCATACCATTCATTATGCTTTATCACCTGTAAATAGTTACAAATAAAGGGAAAGTATGTCAAAAACAATGTGTGAAACCAAGGATGCAGACAAAAGAGCTAAAAAACAAGCCGATCCGAAGTTTGAGTGTAAAAAATGCGGTAAAAAAGTGAATAAGGAAAAGTACGTTTGTAAACCTGAAAAATTATAGTTGATTTTGGAATCGTTTGATATTGCGCTTTATAAGACTAAAACGGAAGTTATTCGCCAGACTGTTGAGCAGATCATAAAGGATTTTACGATGTTCGCAATGGATATAGAATTTACCGGGAATACCGGTATGGCTTATGAAGAGATGTTTTTTCAGCTTGCCACACATGTGTCGCGATTACTCGAAATTGATCCTCACAGACTTTCGGCATTATTATACCAGGTTGATTTGGGCGAAAATGAAATTATCGAATCCAGCACTTTGCATCCGGAATGGTCCTTGCCGGAAGTAATTACTGAACTCATCATTCACAGGGAATTGAAAAAAGTACTGATTCGTAATTATTACAAAAACAATCCCGATAAATTATGAAGGCTATGATATTTGCCGCTGGTTTGGGTACAAGGTTAAAGCCTTTTACCGATACTATGCCCAAAGCCCTTGTGCCGGTTGCCGGAGTTCCTATGCTCGAAATTCTGATAAAGCATCTTCAGAAGCATGGGATCAAGGATATGATTATTAATGGGCATCATTTTGCTGAACAGGTGATTGAATTCCTTAAGAAGAACAATAATTTTGGCGCAAACATTGCTGTTTCGGATGAATCTGACTTGCTGCTCGATACCGGTGGCGGTCTGAAAAAGGCAGCCTGGTTTTTTAGTGATAATAAACCATTCCTGGTTCACAATGTGGATGTAATCAGTGATCTGAACTATCAGTATATGCTTGATACACATCTGGATAGCGGATCATTCGCTACACTGGCAGTAAGCAATCGGAAAACATCAAGATATTTCCTTTTTGACAATAAGCTTCAGCTTTCTGGCTGGGAGAACAACAAAACCGGTGAAGTGAAAATTGTTAGACCAAATGTTCAAAAACTGAATCGATTTGCTTTCAGTGGCATTCATATTATAAATCCTGAGATTTTTACGTTCATGAGTCAGAAAGATAAATTTTCTATTGTTGATACCTACCTCGAACTAGCTTCGACCCATAAAATATCAGGTTTTGCGCACAATCCTGAAAATTGGGTAGATATGGGAAAACCGGAGGAACTGATCAAAGCTAAATCAATACTTGATAGAATAAAAAGTTTGCAATAGTTCATATTGCTTACAATACCTGATTTTCTCGTCACCACCCGCTCTCCTCAAAGGAGAGGGGGCTGGGGGTGAGGTTAAACAAACCCTTATGCAACCCTTTCTCGATAAACTTGCGAAACACCTTCTCGATTCACATGGAGAAAACTTCAGCCGCATTTGCCTGGTATTCCCAAGCAGGAGGGCAGGTCTGTTCTTTAAGCAATATGTTTCACGGTTCATCGATAAGCCCATCTGGCTCCCTGATATTTATGCACTCGAGGATTTTGTAGCTCATAAATCGGGCCTCACTCTAAGTGATCCTCTTGATCTGATTTCCCGCCTTTATAAAGTATATAAGTCGATTGAAAAGGAAAAGGCTCAGCCTTTTTCCGAATTTATTTCATGGGGAAATATGTTGCTTGGCGATTTTGATGAAATTGATCAATACCTGGCCGATGGAGAAAAGGTTTTTCAATACCTGGATGAGATCAAAGCTATGAAACACTGGAATCCGGATGGAAAGCTGCTTACTTCTTTTGAACTGAATTATCTGCGGTTTTATAATTCTCTTGCGCCAACATATACAAGGTTTCGTGAAGAATTGCTTATTAACAATGAAGCCTATTTCGGACTTGCTTTTGATACTCTTCTTAATGATATTGAACATAAGTCATTTCAAGAATGGGATAGTGTTGTATTTGCAGGGTTTAATGCACTAACAGCAGCTGAAGAGAAGCTCTTTAAATACCTGATCGGGGTTAGGAAAGCTCAAATTTATTGGGATGCTGATGATTATTATCTTTTGGATCCACGCCAGGAGGCAGGCCGTTTTTTAAGGGAATATGTACATAAAAATACATTTGGACCCTTAAACTGGATTGGAAATTCGTTAAGGGAGGGTGAAAAATCAATTCATGTGATAGGCGTTCCCGGGAATGTTGGACAGGCAAAGCTTGCAGGTGGTTTACTTCGCGATGCAATCAGTAATAAAGGTACAGCTGATGGTGTAGCCCTGGTACTGGTTGATGAAGGCTTACTCTTGCCTGTTCTGAATTCTATCCCACCCGAAACCGGAGATTTTAATGTAACTATGGGTTTCCCGCTCAAACAAACACCGGTGTTTTCATTAATTAACATTGTGATTTCCATGTTTGTAAATGCAAAACGCTTTGCTCAGCCTAAGGCAGATTCACAAGAGGGAGATTACCCGGTACTGAGGTTTTATTACAAAGATATTCAGCGATTTTTATCTCATCCTTTTATTATTTCTGTGGAATCAGATTCAGATCGCATATCCGGAAAACAAGGGAAAACGGAAATTTCCCGATCATTTTATAATCCGGCTGATTTACTTGCCTTGATACATGGTTTCAATAAGTCACTCTCCGAAGTTTTTAATTCCTCTCTCAAGAAAAAACAAATTGAACCAGCAGATGTATTGCAACTGCTTAAGGACATAATTTCGTTTTTACGTGATTCAATTTCTGATGTAAAATCGAATGCAAGTGCAAATAAAGTTCAAAGTCAATCCCTTGAATCCGAATATCTTTATCATGCGGCCCAATTGTGTTTCAAACTTGAAGAAATTGCCAATGATCCCGAATTAAAGCCGGATATTGAAACAGTTCAGTCACTGGTAAGCAATCTTATTGCGGGCATGCGTCTCCCGTTTTACGGAGAGCCACTCAATGGTTTGCAGGTTATGGGAATGCTCGAAACCAGGTTACTGGATTTTACAGATATTATCATGGTCTCAGTAAATGAAGGCTTATTGCCTCGTGGCAAACACCAGACGACATTTATCCCAGATGAAGTTCGTACACATTTCGGTATGCAACGTTATACTGAGCGAACGGCAGTTTTTGCATACCATTTTTACCGTCTTTTGCAAAGGGTCGAAAATGCCTGGCTTATTTACAATACTGAAGGTGACGAACTTGGTGGAGGTGAAAAAAGCCGGTTTATCAGCCAGTTGTTGTACGAATTGCCTTCGAAAAATGCCAGGTTAACAGTTTCGGAGCAAACCCTTTCTGTTGTTCCCGGGAGTACGGGGGTAGGTGAAATTGCTATTGAAAAAACACAGGAAATTTTAGCTCGCTTGCGACAATTAGCCGAAAGAGGACTATCTCCAACAGCTCTCGCTATGTATATGAAGTGCAAACTCCAGTTTTACTTTTCACAGGTATTAAGGATTAGTGAACCCGACCAGATTTCTGAAACAATTGATGCTGCTACCCTTGGTGAAATTGTTCATGATGCTTTGCAAAGAACATATGAAGCCAGAAAAACTGCTCCTATTACACCAGCTATACTGTTTGACATGCTACCGGAAGCGATTTTACAGGTAAAGGCTGCTTTTGCAGCAAAATATAATTCACTGGAACTCGCTACCGGAAAGAACCTTCTTATTGTGAAAGTAGCTGAAAATATGGTGAAACGCTTTCTTTTAGCCGAAAGGAAATATCTTGAGCAAATGGGAGGAAACATTGAAATACTCATTCTTGAAGAAGAACTTGTATCATCGGTTGAGACAGCAGATCCATTTAGTGGTGAGGTTTATAAAGTGAAACTTCATGGTAAAGCTGACAGGATCGACAGGGTAGGAGGGGTAACCCGAATTATCGATTACAAAACCGGAAAAGTTGAAATAAAAGACCTGAAACTGGATGAAATTCAAAAGTTTCGTGAGAAAGATGATTCAGGAAAACTGCTGCAGGTGCTTGCCTATGCACTTATGTACACAGATATGCATAAAGATGAGCACATGGAGCTGATATCAGGTATAATATCATTGCGTAAGACTTCTGCCTATCTGATAAAAACTGAAATTAATAAAACCGATAGGATAGATTTGGAATTGCTAAATGCTTTCAGAAGAGAGCTTGAAGCAATCATTGGCAGCATTTATAATACTTCGGAATCATTCAACCAGACTGAAAATCTGGAAACCTGCAACCTCTGTGCATTTAAAGCTATTTGTAACCGTACTGTAAATTAGCCTATTGAAGCAATTGTTGTAAATGAAATAAAAAATTTCAAAAAAAATACTCCGGAATATTTTGGAGTCTGATAAAAAGTGTTACTTTTGCAGTCCCAATAACTATACTTGGTTCGGTAGTTCAGTTGGTTAGAATACGTGCCTGTCACGCATGTGGTCGCGGGTTCGAGTCCCGTCCGGACCGCTTAAACACAAAAATAAAGCCTGTAAATAATTCATTTACAGGCTTTTGTGTTTTTAGTAAAATAGGTTATACAACCGGGGTACAACATTTGAAAAATTTACTTTTTATCATTAGTCTACAACTTCTAATCCTGATCCAATTGCTTGCTGCTGTGGGGCAGTGGAAGGCATGAAATGAACGGAGCGAAATGAAGATTGTAATGAAATTAGTGAATGAATGGCCTGCAATTGCTTGTGTGGATGTTATTTTGGGAGAAAGCGGCTTATTTCAATCCTTTTGTCAGATAATTCAAGATTAATTTTTTCTCCTGAAGTTTTAGATTTGATTTCTGTTCCATATCATCGAGCCAAAAAGGCCATTGATCTGTACTATACTTCTCTGGTAAAAATAAAGTATGGCAACTGCCGCATTTGCTTATGTACAGCTTTCTTCCAGCTTGTAAATCGAGCATATTAGAACCTGGTACTATATTATTCTGATCAGGGATATACAATGCCGATGAACATGCAACTGTTATCGAAATGATGGCACCTATAAACATGCTGCTTTTTATCTTCTTAGAAAACATAGGAGAATAATAATCTGATTTGGATTTTTTCAAATTCGTTAAGATTCAAATTGCTTGAAGTTTCACCTTTAAAAGAGACTACTTGTGGCAATACTGTAAAGTTTATCCAGAAATTCTCCTGAACGCAGGCAATGCCAAGTCCTGAATAGAGTGCACTATGATTGAGGATGCCTTCTTCAAAGACATTTTTAAATGCATTTTCCATCGTAATATGAAATTTAGGGCTGAATGAATATCCCAGGGCAAGGTAATACTCGTTTTTGGTTTCTTTTTCCCATTCTGTTTCATTGTTTTCGATGCCGGGTTTCAGTTCAAGTTCATACACTGCATTTCCGGCAAGGGTAAAATCCCTGATTTTTTTATCAACGATAAGTTTACCTTCCAATTCATATTCGCTGCTCCCAATTCCATATTCACCGTACAATGCCAAGCCTACCGGATTAGCCACGGGATCGAGCAGTTTTAATTTCCATTCGTTCGAAAAACTTATCTCATGTTCTGTTTCTAATAATTTGGCTGAATTTGATTTAACTGTTTTTGTTATAGAGGTCAGATTCAGATAAAACGCGGTTTGCAGATTTTTGCCCATTCCAATTTCAAATTCTGATCGATTATCAAGACGCGTATAATAATCTTCTCTCCCGGTACGCAGTGTATTCCAAATTTCCAATTCCCGCTGTCCTTTATTTAATACGGTACTTTGATAGGTGTAAGTAAATAGCCTGTCCTGAGCGAATGAGAAGACTGACAATACAAGGAGCAATCCTGTGAGACAGATTTGTCTGCTCGAAATAATTTTTAGTTTCATCTTAAGGTTAATTAAAGTTTAACATTTGAGATGACAAAACTACTCTCACATAAAATATCAAACAATCCCTATTAGTAGGGATATTTAAAACGAATCTAAACAGGAGTTAAATATCAACTAATCAAGTTATTGATAAGAGCATAAAGCGTAAGGCCGGATATGGTTTTTATTTCGAGTTTCCGGCAAATGTTCTTCCTATGTGAGATTACTGTATGCAAACTGATTGATAAATAATCAGCAGTTTCTTTGTTGCTGTTACCCATTGCAACAAGTTTGAGAACTTCTTTTTCACGAGTTGAAAGTTCAGTGGGTTCTACTTTTTTTATAGGAAGAGCTGGAAAAATAGTATTCAGTTTCTTTTGAATAGCTGATAAATTGTCATTTATACACAAAACGCCATCATAAGAGATAGGTTGAAAAGATGCATCAAGACTAACTGTTATCAGGTAGACAGAATTTCCTTTTTGTTTAAGTTTTGCCAACATATTTTCGCTTGCATACATCAGTTCAGCGTCCAAAAAAAGTATTGCATTCTTTAAGCTAGATATTTGATTAACAAGTGAATAATCAACTATGAAATCCGAAACGGAAACATTGCATATATGCAAAAGCAAGTCAGCCAAACCTTTTTGAATTATGGCAGAGCAATGAATGATTACTACCTTTTGCTTACCCATTTCATTCAGGCTTGTGTTTTAACAACTTTATAAGTTTCGGAATCAGAATCTTGTCCTCAAATCGCGCATGGTCAAGAAGTTCCTGTTCAAAGCGTGAAAGCTCAAACAACAGTTCATTGGCCGAATTTTCATTTACCTCCAGGGGAAGAAATTTTATCAGTATGGTTTTCAAATCGCTGAGTTTATCCTCAACATTTAAATGTTCATGCTGAATCTTGTCAGAATAATAATTTGACTTTTCGGGAATATTTATCTGCTTATTTAAAATTTTAACAATTAATGGAAAAAGTTCAGTTTCTTCGTAATCAATATGTATTGTCAGTTGTTTTTTATATTCAAAATAATATGATTCAATCATTGCCAGTGGCTTATTTCCGGGGCATTCAGTTGAAAGTTCGGCTAGAAGATTTTCAATACGGGGCAGCGTGTACTTCAGGTAATACGTATGAGTTTGTTTCAAAAAATTAACCAGCAAATTGATTTCGACTTCTTCCGGTTTTGGGAAATATTCCTGACTGTTATACGTGTTAAGAATCGCAAGAAATGTTTTTAACTCAATTCCGTTTTGACTGCATAATGTCTTTAACGTTTTTTCGCCAACACCTGGTTTTATTCCAAACCGGTTTAAAACAGGAATCAGAAGTATATTCTGCCCGATAATGTCGGACATTTTCATGCTTTCGGTGATCATTTGTTCATGTATTTAAAACAACATTGGAGATAATAACAAAGTTATGTTGCTAATGGCTTTTCATTATGATAAAAGAAATCTAGTATAAGAATATTAAACGGGTAACAGTCTGCAGAATATAAGCTATAATGACTGAATGGCTTTCTCAGGAGGGTATGCCGAAAGGCTATATTTAATTTCAGAATGACCTTTTATTTGTGATTGCTCTAATAGCATAAATCACCTTTACTTTGAAATATTATGTAATCAGAAACCTGGAACGCAAATAACAAGATTGCTAAAGCAAGAATGTTTTTTACAACCCTTTGCTGTTATCCATTATGTTCCCAACAATATTTTCACACCTATCCCAATAAGTATAAGACCTCCGATAATTTCCATTTTTTTACCAAACCATTTGCCGGCGCGTTTCCCAAATAGCATGTCGAGCATAGCTACGATGTATGTTATCAAACCAATTATCAGCATAGTATAGAAAATATTAACATTGATATACGCAAAGCTTACACCTACAATTAAGCATCAATACTTGAGGCTATAGCCATTCCAATAAGTACAACGGGCTTGAATAGATTAAATTCTTTTTTAGTCTTCATCCTTTTAAAAACTCTCTAAAATCATTTTAGCCCCGATTATTGCAAGAAGGCCGAAAGCAATCCAATGTTCGTAATTGACGATAAGATTTTTAATTTGGGAACCAAGGAACCAACCAATCAGTGGCGAATGCCTGAAAGAATGCTAATGTTACGGCAATTTTGGTTGCTTGCCAGAATCGTATATGCCTAACAGCCAAACCGGTAGAAATAGAAACAGCGAAAGTATCAAAATTTAAACCTATAGCTATCAATAATAATGTAATTAGTATCTCCAAGAAAACTCACCATTTTACGTAAAAATGGTCTTTTTCTTTAACTTTAGGTTTGGCAGGCAAAACTCAATCTTCTGTGCGCGAGGACTTTCCCCTACGGGGACTATGGGGTGAGCGTGGGCAAAACTCATTTTAGACTCGTTTTCTTATAGGCACTAAATAGAAACTTCATGCAAGTCAGAAAAAATAAAACATAAGGATATGAAGGTTATTATTTATGCCTGAAATCCCAGGGTGGTGTGGGGTCAGGTAATGACCACAGGCCAATTTTCATTGATCGGGCATTGGTTTCCAGTTTCATCATTGTGGAATCATGATTGTATTTTGTGTAATGCCAAGCCATGCCTTGGCTGAGAAGCTCATTATTTACACATAAATCCCCCACGTAAACAAATGCCAGGGTTCGGCCATAGCAGTCAACACCGGATTTTACGATACGTACATTTTTTTTGAAACACAAAGCAGTCGTAGCTTCCTTAGCTTTTTTTCCAAAATCCTGATCAGGTTCGGGACAGTCGATACCCTCAAGTCGGATTTTCAGCTGTTTGTTATCGCATGTAAGTATTATAATGGAATCGCCATCGGCGATTCCGATAACTGTTGCATAAAAAACATCCGAAAAAGGGATTAATAAGAGCAGATAAGACAATAAATAGAGTTTCATTTTATTTTGAGTTGACAAGTGTTATTAAGGATAATGTTATTTTCAACAGGGTTACAATAAAGACATTTTACAGGAAGAATTCTGAGATCGAAAAAAATGCATAGAATTAACCTGGATTAAAACAGGCTCAGGATGCACCGCCGGAAATCAGGATGCTCTCGATTGTAGTTTCTCCTTCCTTCGTTTGGCAAACTCATCCGATTCCTTCGCCAGGCTATTGATTGTTTGATTGCTTACTAAAAGCTCCAATACTTCTTCTATGCTGTTCAAATCATAATCCTTTTGAATTTGAAGCAGTTTATCGAAATTGTCACCAGCAATCTTGATCCACAGATTACTATGTAATTTTCCCCATTTATTCATTGTTCATTTTTTCGAATTCAGTTTTGTACTATTCTGATAGCAATGTGTCAATTTAATCCGTTTAATCTGCTATGGATTGATGTATCTTAAATATACTATCAGTTAAGCGCAGGATTCGTAATTATTTCGAAATATTTTAAGATCAATAATTATTCCAATTCTGTATTTGTTTGATTAATAGGTTTATAGCCTACATTGACTTTGAAGTATCAGGCAAAATAAGTTCCAAAATGAAACGGCAACAGCCTGATTATTTCTAATTGTTACAATTGATACTCAAATTCAAACAAGGTTGGAATTATATCATAAAAATATTCGATAAATTGATATTTGCAATATTTTCTCTTACTTACACACCACATCAATTGTTTTTTCAGATACGATTACTCGAAAAGTGTTGAGAAATACATCAGGTGTATAAAAAATATACAATATGCCTTAAGCGGTTGGAAAATAGAGTCTTGTAGGCTATATATAAAAATAGTGTATAAATATTCAACATAGACTTGTGTATTATTTATTCAAACATACCTATAAAGTAATGAAAATCAGTATTATATAATCGTGGCATTGTTATTGGATAGCAAAATGTATTATGAATTGAAATCCTCGAAATCATGAAAGCAACATTCTATTTAATCATCGGATTCTTACTGCTCTTCGCCACAAGTAGCATAAGCAGTCAAGAAATTACAAGCAAGAATACTAACTTGCAGACAGGATCAGTGTGTATCAAGTGTACTCCTGACCTATATGAACTTACTTCTAAATGGGCCAGTGAATTTAGTAGCCTTAACCCGGAAGTGAAAATAAATGTATCTGAAGCAGACTTTGGGAGTACCGGTTTTGGAACGGGCGGGAGCCTGGGTTTTATTTCCGGCAAAGCCACGTCTGCAATCAGTAATGAATCAAACTGGAAAATGGTAGTAGGCCGCGATGTGGTTGTAGCTATTATGAATACAGAAAACCCGTTTTCGGCTGAAGTGAATAAACGAGGGATAGCGCAGGAGCAGCTTGCCCAAATGCTCATTAACCCGCAAAAGCGGAATTGGGGAGCAATGCTTGTTAACAGCCTTGCTGAACCTGTTCATATTTATATAGTAAATGATGAAACCGTTAAAGCCTGCCTGGCTAAGTTTATAAACAAAAGCAGCATCGAGTTTACGGGGATTACAGTTAGCAACAGGGACGAAGTTATTTCGGCTATTCAGAAAGACCCCTACGCTATCGGCTTTTGTGCATTAGTTAACATTATGAATGAAAGTGACCAGGATTTAGCCGGTAATGTGACGTTATTACCAATTGACAAAAACAGAAATGGCACACTCGATTATATGGAAAATATTTATACTGATCTCAATACTTTTCAACGTGGGGTTTGGATAGGGAAATACCCAAAATCACTTGTCAGCAATGTTTATGCTGTCAGTAGTGCTCAACCTGCAAACGAAAACGAACTGGAATTTCTGAAATGGGTAATTTCCGAAGGTCAGCAATATATGAATGCTAATGGTTACTGCGAACTGGTGGGCAGCGAGAGCCAGGCACAACTTGATAAGTTAACTATAGCTTCGGTAAATGTATCGCCGGTAAAAGATGCCTCACAAGCTGGCACTGTGTTACTTATTCTGGCTTTTGTTCTGGTTGCTGGTTTGGTGATCACTGCGGTAGTCCGGAACTACAGAAAGCAAAAAAATATAGCACCGGATTTTAATGTTTCACAGACGGGCTTTTCAGAAGACACCGTAATTCTTCCAAACGGTTTATATTTCGACAAGTCGCACACCTGGTCCTTTATGGAAAAAGACGGAAATATAACGGTAGGGGTTGATGATTTTCTGCAACATATTACCGGTCCGGTAACCCGCATTGAAATGAAAAGCCCGGGTGAAACTATCAGGAAAGGAGATGTGCTTTTTTCAATCATTCAATTTGGGAAACAACTGAATATATACGCTCCTTTTTCGGGAATTATTAAAAAGCAAAATGTTAATCTTCTTTCTGATTCGTCGGTTATTAATTCGTCTCCTTATGAAGCAGGCTGGGTATATAGAATTGAGCCTTCAAACTGGATTAAAGAAGTTCAGTTAATGGATTTATCAGAAAAGTATCGTAGATGGCTTGGAGCCGAATTTATTAGGCTCAAAGAATTTATGACAGCAATTCTCAGACCGGAGAGTCTCGAATCTGCTCACGTTGTGCTTCAGGACGGTGGTGAATTGAAAGAAGGAGTCCTGGGAGATTTCGGGCCAAAAGTGTGGGAAGATTTTCAGACAAACTTCCTTGATACTTTTAAATAGAAGATAAGTATATCATCTGTTCTGACCTAATTTTTAACCAATTGAAACCAGAATCATGGATCTGAATCGACGAAGTTTTTTTAAAGTAATGGGTGCAACCGGATTAACTCTCGCAGTTGGTAAGGACATGGATGCATCACCGAAACCCACCAAAGATAAAGAATTCTATGGCGTTTTATATGACTCGGCTCGCTGCAAGGGATGCCGGGGTTGCGAATACGATTGCGCCGAAGCTAACGGTTTGCCTGAGCCGCTTCCCAACAAAGAAATCAAAGGCTTGCGTAAGCCGGATGACAAGCATCGTACGGTTGTAAACGAATATAAAACATCAAAAGGAATAGTTTACGCCAAAATGCAGTGTATGCATTGCAACGAACCCGCCTGTGCGGCCGCCTGCCTCACGCAGGCTATGTGTAAAACCAAAGACGGTCCGGTTATCTGGAGGGCCGACAAATGTATGGGCTGCAGGTACTGCATGGTTTCGTGCCCGTTCGATATCCCAAAATTCGAATACCACAGTGCAAACCCTAAGATTGAAAAATGTACCATGTGTTTCGAAACCAGGGTACAAAAGGGGGAACTGCCGGCTTGCGTGGAAAATTGTCCGAATGAGGCACTGATGTTTGGTACACGCCGCGAACTGATAACCGAAGCACGCCGGAGAATTTACGAAAAGCCGGATGAATATGTTGATCACATTTATGGTGAACATGAAGCCGGAGGAACTTGTTGGCTGCATATTTCACCGGTGCCGTTTAATGAACTGGGAATGAAATCAGTACAAACTGAATCGTACCCGGCATTGACAAAAGGATTCTTATACACCGTGCCGTCTGTGTTTGTGCTTGTTCCAGCATTGTTGTTAGGAATCCAGCAAGCAACCAAAAAGAATAACCTTAACGAAGATACCGAAGATGAATAACAGGACCTTACTAGCCGCAGATAACGATGGGAAATCCATCTGTAAGTTCCTGTTACGGGAACTGAAACCAAAAGGAAAGGCATTTACCCCTTTTAACATCATCTCTGTACCAATTATTCTTTTAGGCATAGTGTTGATTGTTTACCGTTTTATTCATGGAATCGGGGCAATTACAAATCTTTCGCAGGAAATCCCCTGGGGATTATGGATAGGATTTGATGTGGTTACAGGCGTTGCTTTTGCCGGTGGTGCTTATGTGCTTACATTCATGGTTTACATCCTCAATATGAAAAAGTACCACTCCATTGTAAGAGTTACAGTGTTGAATGGTTTCCTTGCCTACCTGTTTTATGCAGGTGCTTTATTGCTCGATCTGGGGCGCCCATGGAATGTAATAAACCCAATTATTGGGAATAACTTTGGTGTAAGTTCAGTCCTATTCCTCGTAGCATGGCATTTTCTTTTGTATATGATTGCACAACTCATTGAATTTTCGCCTGCTATTGCCGAATGGCTTGGTGCCAGGCGGGCGCATAAAATTCTTTCAGGAATGACTCTGGCAGCTGTAATTTTTGGTATAACGCTGTCAATGCTTCACCAATCAGGATTAGGTGCGTTGTTCCTGATGGCGAAAGAAAAGATACACCCGCTGTGGTACAACGAATTTATACCGATCATGTTTTTCGTTTCCAGCATATTTGCCGGACTCTCCATGGTGATTTTCGAAGGTTCCATCAGCCATAAAGTGTTCTCGAATCAGATCACTGATAAAAACCATAAGGCGCATAAAGGGATTGTTCACGGTTTAGCTAAAATATGTACAGCAACACTTTTTGTGTATTTTTTCCTGCAAGTGCTGGTATTTCTTCATGGCAAACACTGGGATTTAATCAATACACCAATGGGTTACTGGTTCCTTGTCGAAATGCTCGGATTTGTGCTTGTGCCCATGATACTCTTTTTCTATAGTTTCCGCACAAGCAATAACTTTATGATCAGGCTGGCAGCACTTCTCACAATGCTGGGTGTAATAATTAACAGGCTGAATGTTACTGTGATTGGTTTCAGATGGGATGCAGCTGTGCATTATGTCCCATCCTGGATGGAAATTGTAGTGACCCTCACTGTATTGTTTACTGAAATCTGGATTTTCAGGTGGGTAATCAACCGCATGCCTGTATTACGCGAATCACCTAAATGGGTAAATGAAACTAAAACTCAACAAGCTTTCGGAAAAGATAGTCTGAGGGCATAAAAAAACAATAAAATGGACGGATTCACTTATACTAATATCTTTGATACAAAAGGAATTGAATACCTGATTGTTATTGCTTTCCTTTTGTTGCTCATCCCTTTCTGGCTGGCATTGAACAAGCGGGTAAAAACAAGGGAGAGGATACATAAAGCGTTGGGAGTGCTTTCTGCGAGTATGTTGCGGATTCCGCAAGGCATATTTTATAGCAAAAATCACACCTGGGCTTACCTTGAGAAATCGGGAGTGGCAAGGATCGGGCTGGATGATCTTTTACTCCATATCACAGGCGAAGTGAGTGTAAGCCATTGTAAAAGCCCTGGCGAAACAGTAAAAAAAGGAGATTTACTGGCAGAAATTGATCATAAAGGAAAGTCGCTGAACATTTATTCTCCTATTTCCGGGGAGGTAATAAGTGCTAACTCCGTACTAAGTGTGAACCGGGAATTGCTGAACGCGGATCCCTACGGAAATGGCTGGATTTATAACATTAAACCTTCTGACTGGGTAGCCGAAATCTCTTCGCTTTTCCTGGCAGGCAATGCAACAGACTGGTTAAAAAGAGAACTGGTCAGGTACAAAGATTTTCTGGCTATGAGTATGCCAAAATATTCGCCCGAAACTTCGATGGTAATGCTTCAGGATGGAGGTGAACTGGTAGAAAATTCACTATCGGAAATGCCACAGGAAATATGGCAGGATTTTCAAAAGGAATTTCTAACTCCATAATATGATCCGGACAGGCCGGAACCTGAAAGGTTGAAAAGTCAAAAAAGCAAAGATCAAAAAGCAAAGATCAAAAAGATTGTTAAGAGAGTAACATATTTTAAAGTAAAACGAAAACAACTTTTCCTGAAAACAACTCTTTTAATAGCACAAGTATGAATATTTTGAATGACCAGAACTTTGAACTTTGAATTTTGCATTTTGAATTAATAGAAATGAATATTGTGCAAAAAAAAAAATACATCAACTTAAGAGTTTAGACACTAAAAATGGGAAATGGCTTTCCTGATTTTGAAATGCAATCTCAATGGTCGCTTCGGTATAATATCCCGGAGTAATTTGTCGAAAAATACAAAAACCGGTTAATTATCGCCGGTTTTTTGTTATATTGCGATGTCATATATACAATCCGGAATATATGCTCCTGGCTTTGAATTAAAACTGAATAAGTATATCTGGTTCTCAAAAAAATAATTGTATGGTTTTCATTAAGAAACAGAAAGAGCAAAAGAGTTTTGTACGTACTTTCTTAGGAAAATACCTCAAATTCGGACGATCCATCTATGGGCGGGTTGTGCTCATTATCACCATATTGTCTGTATTCCTGTTTGTATCGTTTGGTATTATTTTCCGTTCAGTTTATGAGCAATACCTCAATACAGTTATTCTGCAAAGCGGAAACAATGTTGGTTCGCTGGTTGAAGGTGCTCTATCTCATTCAATGCTCGAAAATGACAAAGGCGCACTTCAGTATACACTTGATGTCATCCATACCATGCCTGGTATTGAGGATGTGAATATGTACGACAGCGATGACAGCCTGGTATATTCCTCTTTCCCTGCTGATACTTCCGGCCATTTCAATGCCAATTGTAAGGGATGCCACGCTGATATCGGCACGATGTTCCCAAAGCATGAAAAGTCGTATAAAATCATTACGGCCGAAAGTGAGTGTAAAATGAGCAAGAATACTAAAGGCCAAAGGCACCTTTTGATACGATCGCCGATTCTGAATTCGAAATCATGCTACGAAAGCAATTGTCATGCTCACGGTCCCAAAGAAAAAGTGTTAGGTTCACTCGTTATAAAAGTACCGTTGAAAGATTTTGATGCAGCGGTACAAAAGTCGTCGGTCGAATTTTACCTGCTGGCTATTTTTACTACTATACTTCTGGCTTCCTTTCTGATTTTATTTACGCGGCGTGAGATTAAAAAACCATTAAATAAACTTATTGAAGCAAGCATTGCTGTAGCGGACGGAGATAAAAGCACTCGTGTAGAAATACGCCCCAACCAACTCGACGATATGCGTATGGTTTCGGTTGCATTTAACGATATGCTCGATAACCTACAGACAGCAACCACTGAACTCGAAAACTGGTCGCAACAGCTTGAATACAAGGTACAGAAAAAATCGGAAGAATTGGGTGCAGCCCAGAATGAACTGATGCATATTGAGAGGCTGGCTTCGCTCGGGAAATTATCGTCATCGGTTGCGCACGAAATCAATAATCCTTTATCAGGGATATTGGTTTATACCAAGCTTGTTCACAAGCAATTAAGCAATCCTGATCTTACTCCCGAAAAAAAAGAACTTATGCTTAAGCACCTGAAACTCATTGAAAACGAAACCAAACGCTGCGGCGATATTGTAAAAGGTCTTCTCGATTTCTCCAAAAAGGATCAGGAAGATTTTGAACCATTACATTTGCATACTATTTTGCAGGATACAGCCGATTTAATGTCACATTCCATCAAAATCGCCGATGTAAAGTTTACTAAGGAATTCTCAGCCAAATCCGACCTCGTATATTGCAGCCCGAACCAGGTGAAGCAGGCGTGCATGGCCATTCTTGTAAATGCAACCGAGGCCATTACTGAAAATGGAGAAATTGTTGTGCGTACTTCGAATCCCGATCCCGATACTATCAACCTCGAAATCATTGATAACGGCATAGGAATTGCCCCGGAAGATATCCCGCATATTTTCGAGCCCTTCTTTTCGACCAAGCAGGAAGTGCGTGGTATAGGGCTGGGACTATCCATCGCCCATGGAATTATTCAAAGCCACAAAGGGAAAATCCAGGTGAGATCCGAACCCGGTCTTGGTACCACGATTTCGATAACATTACCTTTAATCAGAAGTTAAAGTGCCTAATCATGGAGAAAAAAATATCAATACTTATTGTTGATGATGAAGAATCAGTCAGGGATTCGCTGAACAGCTGGTTTGTCGAAGACGGGTACCGTGTGGAATGTGCCGAAGATGCGAAGAAAGCGTTATCGATTCTCGAAGCCGGTAATTTCGACATTATCCTGGCCGATATTAAAATGCCTGGCATGGACGGACTGGAAATGCTGCGCCGGATCAAAGCACTGAATAAGGAATCGATAGTAATTATCATGACGGCATTTGCCACAGTTGATACAGCCGTGAAGGCATTGAAGGATGGAGCCTTTGATTATGTTACAAAACCTTTCGATCCTGACGACCTTTCGCACCTGATCCGCAATGCATCCAAGCAGATTTCGCTGTACCACGAAAATGAAACCTTAAAGAAAAGGGTAGATTCACTCGAAAGTGTCGAAGATTTGATTGGCAAAAGCGAAGCCATCAAAAAAGTATTACGTGAAGTTGAAAGTGTTGCCCCTACGAATTCATCTGTTATAATAACCGGCGAAAGCGGCACAGGTAAAGAACTTGTTGCCAGGGCTATACATGCTAATTCGCTGCGAAAATTTTATCCTTTGGTGAGTGTTCATTGCGGTGCCCTCACTGAAAGTTTGCTCGAAAGTGAGCTGTTCGGACACGAAAAGGGTGCTTTTACAGGAGCAATGTACAACCGTAAGGGCCGTTTCGAAATGGCTGACTGCGGTTCTATTTTCCTGGATGAAATTGCTACTATTTCCACTAAAATGCAGATTGAACTCTTACGCGTTCTGGAGACCAAAAGTTTTATGAGGGTTGGCGGGAATAAGGAAATTACTTCTGATTTCAGGGTGATTTGTGCCACAAACCGCGATCTGAAAAGCATGGTCGAAAAAGGAACTTTCCGCGAGGACCTGTATTACCGGTTAAATGTGATGAATATTCATGTACCTCCATTGCGCGAACGTGTGGAGGATATTCCATTACTGGTTGAGTATTTCATCAGGAAGTATTGTACCTCTATGAACCGGCCGCTTATCACTGTCGATGCACCGGCTCTGAAACGGATGCTCGACTACGCGTTTCCGGGCAACATCCGCGAATTGGAGAATATGGTGGAACGTGCTATTGTTGTTGGCAATGGTAAAAAAATAATGCTGAAAGATCTGCCTCTGGCTAAAGATGTTGTTGATAGTTCCATTGAGAGTCTGGATGATTTTGAAAAAGCATTTATCCTTCAGATCCTGAACAAATACAGCTGGAATATCTCCCGCACCGCTACAGCACTGAAGGTTGACAGGGTGACACTGTACAACAAGATTAAGAAGTATGGGTTGAAACCGAAATGATGTCGGATATCGGATGTCAGATCTGCAATATTCACTCTTCACGAATCACCAACCACAAATCGTTTCAACAACTGAATGGATCATCCAACTATAACTATAGTATCATTTGCACATCTCAGGAGGGGATTTCTTGAGAAGCTCAGTGCGGATGTTCAGCATCAACTGCAAAGCCAGGTGTTGATAAAAGAGATGCACCTCGATTTAAGTGAATATTTTGACGCCGGACGCAGGCAATACAATGGTGATAAATTGCTGAAAGCGGTTGATCAGTTTGATTTTCCTAATTCTGATAAGACTATTGCCTTAGTTAATGTTGACCTTTTTATTCCTATACTAACCTATATTTTCGGGCAGGCACAATTAGGAGGCCGTACAGGTATTGCTTCCATATACCGCCTTAGCAACGAGCGCTACGGGATTTCGGATGGCGATAATTTCCTGCTGCAACGGTTCACTAAAGAAGTGATTCATGAACTGGGTCATTTATTCGGGTTAATTCACTGCCACACACCCACCTGTGTAATGCGCTCAAGCACCTACGTGGAGGATATCGATCAGAAGGGAATGGGGCTTTGTTCCAAATGCAGGTACGAATTGAAGCTGGATTAAAATCCGGTCAACGAATCTCACATATGAAATTTTACTCCTTTACTTAACATCTCTATTATTTCTTTCATTCGCTTTTCTCTTGTTTCGGGTCTTTTGGCAGTTTGTATCCTCCAGCATATAGCATATTTATTTACTTTGCCGAGCGATTCGTAAAACGTAAAAGCTTTTTTATCCTTTGTAAGTTCAGCGAGGAAATCCTCCGGCATAACCATATTTCCCGGCGAGTCGTAGGCCTGCTCCCAGCGACCATCAGATTTGGCAGCTTCAACCTGTTTTATTCCCGTGGGTTTCATCCGGCCTTCTGTTGTGAGCCTGGCAATATGTTCAATATTCCGTTTCGACCAAATGCTTTTGGGGCGGCGGGGTGTAAAATGCTGTTTGTAAGAAAGTTCATCAATTGATTTCAACTGCGCATCGATCCAGCCATAGCAAAGGGCAACATCCAATGCCTCAGGATATGTAACAGATGCAATACCAGAACCTTTTTTGTAAAACTGGAGCCAGATGCCATTCGCCTCAAGGTGGTTTTGCTCAAGCCATTGTTCCCATATTTGCGCATTTGCAAACGGAATAATTTGCTGATCTTCTTTACCAGGTTTGTTCTTATCCTTAGCAGTCATTTCTATTTATTTTGTTTCAGTTGGTTGTTGCTGTGTTCGGGTTGTGGAATCGTTAACATCTTGAGCTACATTTTTCTTTTTAAACCAATTCCATGGGTTGAAATACGATTTGTATTTAGTGAAAAGTTCTTTGCCCAGTAATATCCCGCCGGACCAGAAAGTGATTTCGCCAAGTACAACTAAAGCTGTTGTGACTGTTATTTTAGTCTTTACTGAAAAATCAATAAAAGGAATACCCAGCAATGATGTGAATAGTAAAGTCGATAAAATGATTAAAAATATTCCTGTCTTGAATTTCCAGTTTTTGTTCATTTCAGCTCTTTTTGCAGATAAACCAACTCATTCAATTAATGTTTGCATCCACAAAGGCCCAAATACCAATACCCAAAATTTGAGAACCAAGACCTGCTCAACAAACCGATTGGAATTTGGAGCTTAGGATTTGAATTTTGAGACTTGATCAATGTGGAAATTTATTCCGTTTTCAGTACAATTGTTCTGTTTTTATTGATTGTCATCCGTATAAACCCTGTTCTCCTGTTCAGCTACACGAATAAAAGTTGTCCGCTTGGTAAGTTCTTTCAGTTGCGATGCTCCCACATAGGTACAGGTACTGCGAATGCCGCCCAAAATATCGAGCAAGGTATTTTCAACCTGTCCACGGTAAGGAACTTCAACAGTTTTACCTTCGCTGGCGCGGTAATCGGCAACTCCGCCTGCATGCTTGTCCATGGCAGTGGTAGAACTCATTCCGTAAAACTGTTTCAGTTTTTTACCGTTTTTTTCAATAATGTCACCACTACTTTCGTCGTGCCCCGCCAGCATACCTCCCAGCATTACAAAGTCAGCACCTGCTCCGAAAGCTTTTGCTACATCGCCTGGTGTAGTGCACCCGCCGTCGCTGATGATCTGGCCACCCAGTCCGTGAGCTGCATCGGCACACTCAATAATGGCTGAAAGCTGAGGGTAGCCGACGCCCGTTTTCACGCGCGTGGTGCAAACCGAACCCGGTCCGATACCTACTTTAATAATGTCGGCACCAGCCAGTAAAAGCTCTTCAACCATTTCGCCTGTAACAACATTGCCGGCAATGATCACTTTATCGTGAAATTTTTTCCTGGTTTGTTTCACAAAAGCTACAAAATGTTCGGAATACCCATTGGCCACATCTATACATAAAAACCGCAACTGTGGGTTAGCAAGGATAACTTTACTGATTTTATCTAAGTCGTGCGATCCTGTGCCAGTACTCAATGCAATGTGGTTTTCGATTCCTTTAGGTGCTTTGCTTAAAAAATCAGTCCACTCTTCAACTGTATAATGTTTATGAACTGCAGTGAATAATTTCTTTTCATACAAGGCCAATGCCATTTCGAAAGTGCCTACCGTATCCATATTGGCTGCCATTACCGGAATTCCGGTCCATTCGGAATTGCTGTGTTTAAGGCGGAACGTACGTTCGAGTTTTACCAGCGAACGGCTGCTCAGCGTCGAGCGTTTCGGCCTGAACATCACATCTTTAAATCCTAATTTTATTTCATATTCTATTCGCATCTGATTTTTTGTTTCTGTGGGTAAAGTTACGTGTTTTCGGTTTTATGGGAGAGCTCAATTCAGTGTGATTAAAAATTGTGAATCAAGGCAAATGCTCGTCCCCAATATACCCCCAAGGGATTTTGGGTTCCTTGTAAACCTCAAAATTCAAAATGTAAGATTTTCTCGTCCACAATAAGCCCCAACGGGGTTTGGGGCTCCTTGTAAACTCAAAATGTAAAACTCAAAATGTAAAATTCAAAATTCAAATGTAAGCTACACTCGTCTACAATAAGCCCCAACGTGGTTTGGGGTCACTGGTATACTCAAAACACATAACATTAAATAGTGTCAATAAGAAAACGAGTTAAAAATAATTTCTGCCCACGCGTACCCCTTTGCTTCGACTTCGCTCAGCAACCATAGGGGAAAGTCCTCGCGCACAGAAGATTGAGTTTTGTATACCAAACCTAAAATTTAAGAAAATGAGCATGTTTACGCAAAAAGAGGAGTTTCCTTGCTGACATTAAATTAATGATTATTCAAGTTACTATTCTTACAACCTTCTTCAGCGATTATTCCATTTCAACTTTTTCTCCTACTTTTACTACAAAAAATATACATATGGTAACCCGTGTTTTCCTGATTTCAATTCTCATTCAAGTCCTTGTAAGCGTTACAGGAGTTGAAGCTTGCACTAATTTTTTAGTAACCAAAGGTGCTAGCAGCGATCGTTCTGTGATGATCACCTATAACGCTGATTCGCACACACGCTATGGTGCCATGGCTTTTTACCCGGCGGCTGATCACCAGGCCGGTGATATGTGTGAAGTGTATCATTATGAAAACGGTAAACTGCTGGGTAAAATTCCTGAGGTGGCGCATACATATTCGGTGATACAGTTTATGAACGAATACCAGTTAGCCATTGGAGAAACAACTTTTGGTGGACTTGATTCACTTGGCTCACAACCAGGTGCCATCCTCGACTATGGCTCGCTGATGAAAATAGGGCTGCAGCGTTCGAAAACCGCCCGCGAATTGATACGTGTAATGACAGAACTCATTGAGCAATACGGATATGCATCAGTAGGCGAATCCTTCTCAATCTCTGATGCCAACGAGGCCTGGATCCTTGAAATGATTGGCAAAGGCAAGTACGAAAAAGGTGCTGTTTGGGTAGCGCGTTTAATTCCGGATGGATATGTAAGCGGGCATGCCAACCAGGCACGCATTACAACTTTTCCATTTCAGAAATCAAACAACTGGAGCGATCCGAAGCAGACTGTTTTTCACTCGCCTGATGTCATCAGTTTTGCAAAAAAATATGAATTTTATAAAGGTACGTATGAAGCTTTCAGCTTTTCGGATGTTTACAATCCTTTAAATTTCGGAGGAGCCCGTTTCTGCGATGCCAGGGTTTGGTCCTTTTTTAGAAAAATAAATAGCGAAATCCGCGAAAATAATGATTTTACAAGGTATGCAATGGGACAGTTTTCTCATAATTCTACATTCATGGATGGTGGTAAAAACCCGAATGGTTTTGTTTCGAACAGGTTACCGTTGTGGGTTAAACCAGATTCGCCTGTTACACTTCAGCAGGTAAAGGCCGCTATGCGCGATCATTATGAAGATACTCCTCTCGATATGCGCAACGATCCGGGAGCCGGACCATTCAAACTCCCTTACCGCTGGCGTCCGATGGAATTTGTAGTGGACAGTGTGATGTATCTCAACGAAAGAGCTGTGGCTACTCAACAAACCGGTTACAGTTTCGTAGCACAGTCGCGCAGCTGGCTTCCCGACCCGATAGGCGGCATTTTCTGGTTTGGTGCCGACGATGCCGATGGCTGCGTATACGCTCCGATGTATTGTGGCATAACTGAAATTCCGAAGAGTCACGCTATCGGCAATGGTTCCATGATTACCTGGTCCGAAACTTCGGCTTATTGGGCCTTCAGCCAGGTAAATAACTGGGCGTACAGCCGTTATAACGTTATTCATCCGGAAATTGAAAAATATCAGCAGCAGATTGAAAATCAGTATTTAGCTGAAGTTTCAGTCGTCGATGTTCAGGCTTCGGAACGATATAAGCAAAATCCAGCTTCCGGTCGCGAATACATAACAGCTTATTCGGGTTATACCGGGAATAAACTTGTAAGTGATTGGAAATCATTTTACCACTACCTTTTTATGAAGTACCACGATGGTAATATTAAGAATACTGAAGGACAAAAATTACTTGATAACGGAAATGGTAAAAATGTTCCTAAAATGCCATCACAGCCCGGTTATGGAAAAGATTGGGAGCGGATTATGATACAGGGAACTGGCGATAGATTGAAAGTGCCAATGCACGAATAAGATTATTGTAAATTCAAAAAAAATATTTCAGTAAAAAAGGAGAGGAAAACAGCAGTTTTACTCATCCTGGTTCTGGTATGCAGTTTTATCAATGCCAGGGCACAACAAAAACATAGTTTTACAATCAGCGACGGTGAATTTGTGTATGATGGAAAACCAATAAAAATACATAGCGGTGAGATGCATTATTCCCGTATTCCACACGAATACTGGAAGCACCGCCTGCAAATGGTTAAAGCCATGGGATTGAATACGGTGGCAACCTATATTTTCTGGAATCATCATGAAGTTGCTCCAGAAGTATGGGATTTTACAAGCGGCAACCGCAATCTGAGAGAATTTATAAAAATGACTGCCGACGAAGGACTGATGGTAATTCTGCGCCACAATGAAATTATAATCTTCGAGCAACAAAACGATGTGATTCAGACTTCAATCAGCAGTTTGGCCTTATGGATCCTGGATGAATTAAAGAACAAGTAGAATCCTTTTATGACATCAGGTATCTCATATAGAAATATAAAGAGAGATTTGCCTTTACGGAAAGTCTCTCTTTAAATCAGATTGTTTGAAAGATAGTTTTTACAATCCCTTAATTTCTAACGTATCAGCGTAATCGTCCCCCACACCGGTTCCGACAATCCCTTGTGCTCGCCTACATCCTGGTTGTACCACACAGAGCCATCGCGGAAAATGGCTTGTATTTTCCAAACATAAACATCCTGCTGGCAGAGTTTTTCGTTATAGGTTCCGTCCCAGGCTTCGGCAGGTGCACCTTTCGCGTCAAGTTTCGAGCTTTTCCACAAAAGTGCGCCATAACTGTTATAGACTTCAACATTGTAAGATGCAAGGTTTACGCCCACCGGTTTCCAGTAACGCGTTGCCTGAATGGTGCCTCCCGGTGCAAATGCGTTGGGTACCCACAGCCCTTTGAAGATCATTTCGTAAATGATGGCAGCCGTGTCATGGCAGCCTGTTTCACTCACGCTCACCAGATTTACCAGGTAGATGCCATCTTCAGCGTACGTAATTATCGGCGATTCGGAATAGGCGGTTTCCCCATTTCCGAAATCCCAGAAATATTGTTCTGCACCAACCGATCCGTTCGTAAACTGTATCTGCCCCTGAATTTCGTCTACATTTTCAGTATAACTGAACGCGCTGGCCGGCGAAGGATTTACCGTAACCTGCTGAATAATGGTATCGGCACAGCCAATGCTGTCGGCTACGGTAAGCATCACCTGGTAGCGCCCGGTGGAAGCGAAAGTGAATGCCGGTGTGTTGCCCTGCATGCTGCCGATTAACCCCAGGCTGTCGTTCACCCGCCATCCCCAGGCTGCGATCGGGACAATATACGGCTGCGAAGCGTCAAAGAAATACGTAAGCTGCCCCGAACAGGCCAGGCTGTTCGTATAACCTGCATCCGGTAATCCGTTCACCGTCAGTTCCGCTGTTGCTGTATCCTGGCATCCAAACTGGTTTTTCACGATCAGTTCGGGGTGGTAGGTTCCGGGAACGGTGTACAGGTAATCCGGGTTGCGCAGGTTCGATGTATCCGAAGTGCCTGCATCGCCGAACTCCCAGTGGAAATAGAGAGCCGTGGCACCGTTGGCCTGTGTGGTATCGTTGAATTCTGCCTTTATGCCCATGCAAACCGGATCTACACTAAACCCGGCCGAAGGAGTAGGTTTTACCAGTATCTGCAGCGTGGTGCTGTCGCTGATGGTGGAAGTTCCTACCTGTGTGCTTACTTTCAGGCTGATGGTGTAAGGACCTGGATTAAGGAAACTATGGCTGACGAAAGGCTGATAGGTTCCGTAATTCAAAGCGGGAGTTCCATCACCAAAATTCCAGTTCCATTGGGTGATGGTACCGTCGCAGGTGCTTATATCGGCAAAGGTCAGATTGTAGTTTTGGCATAATAAGCTTTCGGTGCTGATAGCAGCGGCCACAATGCAGGCTGAGCGGGTAACGGTATCGGTAAATGTATCGGCGCAACCATTGTTGTTGATAATTGTCAGCGTGGTGATATACTCGCCCGGAGCGGCGTATTTATGTGTGCTTGTCGAAGTGGTGAGTGTATCCGAAGCTCCGTCACCGTATTGCCAGATGTATGTGTTTATGGTGCTGCTGGTATCCACACTCGTGCTGCTGAAAATAAGCGTACTGTCGCATTGCCCCGTGGTATAACTGAAACTTGCTACCGGTAACGCATTTACCTGAACCGACTTGTAACTGCTTGCCACACATCCATATTTATCAGTGGTTGAGAAATTTACGGTATAAAATCCTACGCTGCTGAAATTGTGCGAAGGTGTTTTTTGTGTTGAAACATTGTTGCTTCCGGTTGAGGGATCACCAAAATTCCAGCTGAACTCCACCAGCGAATCGGCAGGTGGTTCGGGGGTGAGCAATTCAGGGGTGAAGGTTACCGGGTCACCAAAACAAGTCAGAGTGGTGTTAAAACTAACTGTGAGTTCTGCCGGAACGCAGATTTGCTGAACTACCGTATCTATGCATCCGCGCAAATCTTCGATCATCAGTTTTACATCGTAACAGCTGTCCACCGCATAATACTGGTGCGTTGGATTGGTCCCTGTGCCAAACTGGTACGGCTCAAACTCCCATTGCCAACTGTTTACCGTTCCCTGGTAGCTCCACGACGAATCCTGGAAAGTCACCAATCCATTGGCACAAGGACTTGCCGAATATTTGAAATAGGCGGTCGGCTTGTTCCATATCTGAACCGACAGTAACCTGGTGTTGTCGCATCCGTTTTCAGTAAAGGTGGTCAGTTTCACACTGTAGGTTCCCGGAAGCGGGAAGGTAAACTCAGGGTTCTGAACCGTGTCGGTGCCAAGCAAATTTGCTCCCTTCATAAACTCCCAGTACCAGCTTACGATAGTTTCGCCCTGGGGCGGAAGGCTCAGATCGGTAAACTGAGTGGGTGCATTTTCGCAAATCCCTGCATAGTTGAACATGGAAGTAGGTGCCGTATGTATGGTTAGCGGTCGGGTTATCGTATTTGTGCACCCTGCCGTATCCTGAACGCTGAGTGTTACATTAAATGTTCCGGGTACATTGTACTGATGCGAAGCATTCTGTGTAAAAGCATGCGGGCTTCCATCACCGAAATCCCATTCATAGTAAGTAATGATATCCGTATTGGTTAAGAGTGTATCGGTAAAAAGTGTGGTCAAATCACCGAAGCATACCAGGCTGTCATTGTAAAAATCAACACCGGGTTTGGGCGAAATGGCAACTGTTTGTTCCAGCGTATCGGCACAACCGCCTGCATTTAAGGTTACAAGAGTAACTACATACTGCCCCGGATTGGCAAAATTATGGATGGGGTTCACAAGCCCGGAGGTGTTGAGTATGCCTGAAGCCGGGTCGCCAAAGTCCCACGAGCGTTGTGTGAGCGAACTTCCGCCGTTCAGGCTGGTCATATCGGCGAACTGGGTGCTTTGCCCCTGGCAGGTGTTGGTATAGTCAAAGCCGGCAATGGGCGAGGGTGAGATGGTAACCGTGTTTTGAGCCGTATGTTCACAGCCCAGTGCAGTTGTTACATGAAGGCTGACCAGGAAAGTTCCGGGTTGTGCGTAGGTGTGCGTGAAACTGCTGATGGATGAACTGTAAGTGGTATCCGTTCCATCGCCGAACGTCCAGTACCAGTTTGCCAGGCTTCCGCCGTTGGCACTGCTCAGGTCGGTAAAAGTGATCGGTAATCCTGAACAACTCGGTGTACTGCTGCTGAAAACGGCCAGCGGACCTTGAATAACCGTTACTGGTTTTACTTTTACATTTGTGCAACCTGTCGTATCAGTGATGGTTAGAGTAACAGTATATATTCCCGCTGTGGCATAAATATGGATGGGATTGGCTATAAATGCTGTTCCGCCGTCGCCAAACTGCCAGTAGTAACCTTGTGTTGTAGCTAGGTTCACTGTAGAAGTAAACTGCGTGGTATCACCGTTGCAACCCGCCACCGGAGTAAAATCAACCGAAGGCGGCGGGCTGACAGTGATCTGATGCGTTATCGTATCGCTGCAACCACCGGGAATTGAAACGATCAGGGCAACGGTATAATTCCCTGCGGTGTTGTAAGTATGAGTTGGATTCTGAAAACCTGAAGAATTAGCAGTTCCCGAAGCCGGATCGCCGAAATTCCAGGTCCATCCGTTGATAGTTCCTGTTGTATTACTGATACTCAAATCGTTAAAGGTAACCTGATTTCCCTGACAGGCCGGGCCATGCATAAAGGCGGCTGTTGGTTTTGGCAGGATGGTAACCACACGGGTTAATTCGTTGGTGCAACTATCGTTGGTTTTTACAATCAGTTTCACATTGAAGATGCCTGCATTGGTATAAGCGTGGTTCACGTTGGGGCTTGCCGGAAAGGTAATTGTTTGGGCATTTCCATCGCCAAAATCCCATATCCATTTGGCAATAAACCCGGATGCAGTGCTGCTCATATCTGTGTAACTCACTATATTACCCTGGCAGGTCGGTGTGGTATAGCCGAAATTGGCATCCGGAACTGGCGAAATGATAATCGGTTTTGTACGGGTATTGCTACAGCCAGCCGTATCAGTCACCGTAAGGGTTACGGAATAGGTTCCCGGCGAACTGTAGGTGTGCGTTGGAGCCTGCAGGGTGGAACTTCCACCGTCGCCAAAAGTCCAGCTCCAGCTGGCGATTGCTCCGACCGTCATACCTGTTGGCGTAAACGAGGCCAGGTTGTTGGCGCAGGCACTTTGGGTATTGAAGTCAACAACCGGTTTGGATTTTATGGTAATGTTCCGGGTGATGGTATCCGAACAGCCGTTACCTGTAAAGGTGATCAGTTTTACAACATAGGTCCCGGCAGTTGCA